>CAYNXG010000008.1:0-34972 GCA_964401095.1 uncultured Bacteroides sp. | reverse complement strand
AGAGCATCTGACTGTTAATCAGAGGGTCGTTGGTTCGAGTCCATCTTGAAGCGCACACGGCTGTCCCACCCGGGACAGCCGTTTTTGCGTATCTCCCTACCGGCTCATAGTTCAGTTTCTGAACACATCGACAAGTGGATTTGTATATCTCATATATATGATATATCTTTGTAAAAAATAAATATCGATATGAATACCACCGTTTCCGTGAGCAACGCCTCGCACCGAAAATTAATTGATATACCCGAAGATGTATTTCGCACCCTTACTTTAAAGGCCGCCACTATGGGGACAAGTCTCAAAAAGCTCATAGAGGAGATTCTGATACGCGAGGCTGAAAATATGGATGATGCAGAAATCTATAAATATCTTGTCGCAACCCGTCCGGAAGGGAAAGTAATGCTTTCGGAAACCGAACAGGAAGAATTTGAGCGTAAAATGGGCCTCGGCAAATATCGATGAAAGTCCAATTTTCAAAAGAGTTTTCAAAGGCAATGACAAAATTTTTTATTGCCGTGCAAATATAGAGTCATATTAAAATGACTTAGCTCTCAATTATGGATATCCGGAGTCTTTAATTTGTAACATATTGCATCAGCAAACTTGCGCACGAGCTTAATATGAGCCAGCGGGAGGTTTATCGGCGGCTGAAGCAGTCGGGCATACGATTATATTGTGCCGTCGTATGACGTGCTGCATACTTTCGGCTCACGCTATCTCGTAGAAGACCTCACCAATTATATGAAAGAGATAGGAGTATTGCCTTAATGAAACTTCATCATTTATACGCGCTAAGCCGCGGCCGGGGACGGTCGCGGCTTAGCGCTTTCTAACCCTGTCCGCCGCGGGGTGCGGGCCCGCTGGCGGATATCAGTAAATTACAATTTTTATCCTTCTTATTCCTTATTACTTTGCTATCTTGATGAGGCGGGGAGTACCGGTGGCGGTGGTGAGCTGCACCAGGTAGATGCCTGCGGGCAGGTGGGCCACCGAGTTGCAGGCCTCGGCGCGGCGAGCTTCCACGAGGGCACCCGTGGTGTCGTAGACCGTAAGGCGGCCGCCATCGGCGCCGGCCACGGTGATTGTGGCTGTGGCCGAGTCATAGCGGAGCGACACGCTGTCGACGCCCGCATCGGCTATGCCGTGGGTGAAGCTGCCCGACATCTCCTCGCCCATGAGCGAGGCCAGGTACACCTCGAGGGCCGTGTAGCCGTCGGTGTTGAGGGTGTTCTGATCGGCGGCGATGGGATCGAGACCGTGAGCACGTTCCCATTCGTCAGGCATACCGTCGCCGTCGGTGTCGGCGGCCACGGTGTAGTCGGTGCTGTAGCTGAAGAAGCCCTCGGCGTCGGCCTCGGTGTCGATGATGCCCGAGCGCCGGCCTTTGGTGGCGCCGCCGTAGGTGATGGTGCCGCGGCGGGCGTCATCGGCCACGCGGGTCTCCACCTTGTCGCGGTTTACGGTGCCGGCCTTATCCACCACGGTATTGAAAGCCTCGTCGGCGGTCTGGATGTCGCGCAGCATGAACAGCTCGGTACGGTACTCGCCCACATGGCCGCCGGCCACATATTTATAATAGGCGTTGGCCGGTGTGATGCGGCTGTCGGCGCGTATCTCGGCGAGGGTGTAGTGCTCGGCGGTCATGGCGGTCCAGTTGTCGGCGGTGGCCGAGGCGAGGCCGTGGGCCTTGTTGCCGTCGACATACCACTTGGCGGGAGCCCACGATGTGGCACCCTCGCGGGCATAAGACGAGTTCACGAACACCACCTTCGAGGCGTCGGATGCCGAGCCGGGACGGTAATAGTTGCCGATGAAGTTGCACTCATGGGCCGAGTTGAGGCCGTTGTAAGATGCGATGGCTGCGGTGTTCTCGCCGCCGTAGCAGGCTCCGCGGCTGCCGTAGTTATAGTTTACGTTGTTGATATACTCGATGAACACCAGGTAGTCCTCGCCGCGGGCGCCGTTGAAGCGGCACGAGCGCGACTGGTTGTGGGCCAACAGATTGTGGTGATATGTGGCAGGCGAGCCGCCCCACTGGCAGCCGTAGCCGCGCGAGCCCTTGGAGTGGCCGGCGTTATAGAGGCCCTCGTGCACCATGGAATATTGCACGGTGAGGAAGTGGCAGTCGGCGGTGTTCATGTTCTCCTCAACCGACCAGCCAAACGAGCAGTGATCGAAGATGAAGTTGGAGCAGTTCTCGGCGCCGCAGGCGTTCTGAGCCTGAATCTCGCCGGCCATATTCTTCTGTCCGATGCGGAATCGCATGTTGCGCACGATGAAGTTCTGCGAACCGCCGAAGTTCACCTTGTTGCGTGTGATAACGATGCCGTCGCCGGGAGCGGTCTGTCCGGCCAGGGTCCAGTCGGCGCGGTTGACGCGCAGCTCGCTCGCCAGGGCGATGTCGCCGCTGACGGCGAATACGATGGTTATGGGGCGTCCCTTATGCTGGTTGAAAGCCCAGCGCAGGGTGCCGGCCGAGCCGTCGTCGGCCAGGGATGTCACCGTCACCACCTCGCCGCCGCGGCCGCCGGTGGTGTATTTGCCGAAGCCCTCGGCGGTGGGGAAGGCCAGCAGGCGCGAGCTCTCGCGGGCCTCGACGGGAGCCGATGTGACGCCGTAGTGCGACACGGAGCTGACGCTGTATGTGCCGGGGGCATCCATGTCGTAGGCAGGCTCGGTGACGACAGCCACCTGCACGCCGTCGCGCATGATGATATAGGCGGCATCGTCGGGCGCGCCGTCCCAGGTGATGCGGCCGTCGACAACGCTGAAGTTCATCGGAGCCACGGCGCTGTTGAGCACGGTGTTATAGTCGAAACGCACCTTGGAGAATTCGCCGAAAAGGAATTCGGGATTGAAGTAAGCCTCTACCTCGGCATCGGTGGCCTGGCGGCTGAACGATGCGCGGCGGCTTATATCGGCCGGGGTGCCGGCGGGAGTGACGTTGCGGTATTCATAGAGCGACGAGGTCTTTTCCGAGCCGTTCCAGGCGGTCCAGCCCGCGGCGGCTATGTGGCTGCCGAGGGTGCAGCGCATGAACATGGCGCCGGATGTCTCCTTCCACGGACGGCCCAGGGTGAACGATGCCGACGCGTCGGCAGCCGTGAGGCGGCAGTTGCTGAAGAACAGGCCGGGATAGAAGCGCTCGGCCGACAGCTGAGGATACAGAGCGCGGGCCATGGGCATTCCGCTCTCGGCGGGGGCAGTGATGTAGCCGCCGCGGCCCGTGGCGCGGATCTCGCAGTTTTCAAACCATTCGAGGCCGCCGTCGTATATAAAGTCGGTGTTGCCCTCCACCACACACTCGGTGAAGTAGCCGCGGGCGCCCACATTTGCCTTGTAGGTGTCTTGCCAGCCGCTGAGGACGCAGTTCTTGAACACATGTGCGTCGCCGGCGGTGTAGAGCGCCTCGGCCTGGCCCACGTCGCCCGATGTGTTGCGGATGGTGATGCCCTCGGCATAGAAGCAGGGGGTGAACACATTGAGGGCGGCACAGTCGAGATAGGTGTTGGACGAGTTGCCGCCGCGCGATGTCGACGAGGTGAGCACGGTGGTGAGCGGGTCGCGGCCTACGAGCGAGATGAACTTTTTAGGCTCGCCCTTGCGGCCTGCGTATACGTTCTCCTCATATACGCCCGGGGCGATGAGGATGATGCCGCGGGTGCCGGCGGGCACGGCGTCAATGGCCGCCTGGATGGTGGTGTAGTCGGCGTCATGGCTTACGGTGTACACCGCCACGGGTGCGCCTTCGTCGGGCGAGGGCTCGCCCTTGCCGTAGCCGAATTCGCCAAGGTCGCTAAGCGTGCCTACGTCGGCCAGGGGATTGGCGCGGGCGTATTCGGCCTGCGCGGCGGTGATTTCATCGCCGTATATCTTTATCTTGTGTACGCGCGGAGCCTGACGCTGCGCGTTGGGGTCAATCGACTGAGTGAAGGGGCAGGCGCCGGTCTCGTCGGTCTGCACGGGATTGTCGAAGTCCTCGCCGTCCCACACGCGCCAGCGCAGCGACACGTCGTGAGCGTCGATTACATTTTCCATGAAATAGCCCTGATCGCTGAACACTGTCCAGCCCTGTTTCTGACGTTCCGAGCCCATCCACACCAGGGGCTTCCACGGGCCGTCGCCTATCTTGACGTCGCACTTGATGCCGCGGCCCCACGATGTCGACGACCACGACCACTGCACGCGCTCCACGTAGGGGATATGGTCGATTTCCATCCAGCCGTGCTGCGACACGCCGTCGCGGGCGGCATCGCGGCACATCTGCACGAAGCCGGCCTCGCCGTATTCGGGGCGGCCGGTGGCGTCATAGCGGATATTGTCCTCGAGGTAGTGGGTGTGGCCCGCTACGGTCCAGTTGTTGTAAGTCGAAGCCGAATTGCCGGCAGGCTTCTCGCCGATGTAATACTGGCGCGAGAAGGCGGCCGTGGCGCCCGGGGTGCCCGACGGCGAGGCGTTCGTGGCGAAGCTGCAGTTGTGGAACAGCACCGGATATGCCACCGTGGCGCCCTGCGCGCCCGCGGCCTCGGTGTCGAGAATAGCGTTCACATAGCCGCCCTCGTCATACGACGGACAGTCGCGGCCGGTCTTGCCGGCCCATGTGGCGGGCCATACAGTTTCTGAAAAATTGATGTCGATGATTTTCGCGGCAGTGGTGACCGTGCTCCACTGCTCCACCACCGACGAAGGGTCCTTAGACCCCTCGATGGCGGCATAAGCCGGCGCCGCACACATGACGGCAGCCGCTAATAACAAGGATTTCATAAACGGTTTCATGGTATTTTGGCGCAAAATTACATCCCCGTGTCCGCGTGTACAATACCTTACCCCCCAAAACGGCAATTATCACCCCGCGTTCGGCCAATTTTTACCCCTGCGGAGGGCCCCTGTAAAAAAATTTTTACCGCCGCAAAAAAAAGCTTGCCCAAAGTTATTTGTTTTTTACGAATTATCTGTATATTTGGGGCGGCCTACGACATCCCGCTGATGCAGGCCGGAACACACATAAGACACTACCCTAATACCAATACCCGAAAAACTGAAAAACATGATTATCGGAGTTCCTAAAGAAATCAAAAACAACGAGAACCGCGTGGGCATGACCCCGGCGGGCGTGAAAGAACTTATATCGCACGGTCACACCGTATTCGTGCAGCACACGGCCGGCGAAGGCAGCGGATTTGCCGACGAGGAATACGAGGCCGCCGGCGCCACAGTCCTGGCCACCATAGAGGACGTATATGCCCGCGCCGAGATGATCGTGAAGGTCAAGGAACCCATCGAGCCGGAATACAAGCTCGTGCGCCCCGGACAGCTGCTCTTCACCTACTTCCACTTTGCCTGCGACCGCGCCCTCACCGACGCCATGATGGCCTCGGGCGCCACGTGTATCGCCTACGAGACCGTGCGCGACCGCTGCGGCACACTGCCCCTGCTCATCCCCATGAGCGAGGTGGCCGGACGCATGAGCGTGCAGGAAGGCGCCCGCTTCCTCGAGAAGCCCCAGGGCGGCAAGGGCATCCTTCTGGGCGGCGTGCCCGGTGTTAAGCCCGCCAAGGTGCTCATCCTCGGCGGCGGCGTGGTGGGACGCAACGCAGCGCTCATGGCCGCAGGCCTCGGCGCAGACGTCACCATCACCGATATCTCGCTGCCCACGCTGCGCCACCTGTCCGAGGTGATGCCGCGCAACGTGAAGACTCTGTTCTCGTCGCGCCACAACATAGAGCAGGAGCTGCCCACGGTCGACCTCGTGATAGGCTCGGTGCTCATTCCCGGCGCCAAGGCCCCGCGCCTCATCACCGCCGACATGCTCAAGCTCATGCGCCCCGGCACGGTGATGGTCGACGTGGCCATCGACCAGGGCGGATGCTTCGCCACCTCGCACCCCACCACCCACTCCGACCCCGTTTACAACGTCGACGGCATCGTGCACTACGCCGTGGCCAACATCCCCGGCGCCGTGCCCTTCACCTCCACGCTGGCCCTCACCAACGCCACCCTGCCCTACACCCTCCGCCTGGCCGACATGGGCTGGCGCGAGGCATGCCAGGCCGATCCCGGCCTGGCCGACGGCGTGAACATCATCGACGGCAAGATCACCTTCAAGGGCGTGGCCGAGGCATGGAACCTCCCCTGCCACAAACTCGAACTCTAATCCCGAAATCATAATACCCATTAACGGCGACGAAGCCCCGGCCCCGGCCGGAGCTTCGTCGCCGCGTCGCTTGCGGGGCCGTGGCCATAGCAAATAAACTTGCCGCGAGTGAGGTTTTTAGCGGATTTTTCCGTAATTTTGCCGTATGCTTGAAAAAAATCCGACACCGCTGATTGGCCTCACCCTCGGCGAGCTGCGCGATGTGGCCGCTTCCGTAGGCCTTAAACCGTTTGCCGCCAAGCAGATGGCGGCGTGGCTCTACACGCGCCGTGTGCGCGACATCGACGAGATGACAGACCTCTCCAAGGCCGCGCGCCTCAGGCTTAAGGAAAACTATACCATAGGCATCGAGCCACCCAAGGCCGAGGCCCGCAGCGCCGACGGCACGGTGAAATACCTGTTCGAGGGCGCCGGTGGCCGCGACGTGGAGGCCGTCTACATCCCCGACCGCGACCGCGCCACCCTGTGCATATCCTCGCAGGCCGGCTGCCGCATGAACTGCTCGTTCTGCATGACGGGCCGCCAGGGCTTCCACGGCCAGCTCACGGCCGCGCGCATCATAAACCAGGTGCTGGCAGTGCCCGAGTCGGAAAACCTCACCAACATAGTATTCATGGGCATGGGCGAGCCCACCGACAACCTCGACGCCGTGCTGCGCGTCATAATGATTCTCACCGAGCCCTGGGGCATGGCGTGGAGCCCGAAACGCATCACCGTGTCGACCATCGGCAACCTCGCCGGCCTGCGCACGCTGCTCGACAGCACCCGCGTGCACATCGCCGTGAGTGTCCACGCCCCCTTTCCCTCCGAGCGCGAGGGCATAATGCCCGTCGAACGCGCATTCCCGGTGCGCAAGGTCATGGAGCTGCTGCGCGGCTACGACTTCGCCCACCAGCGCCGCCTGTCGGTGGAATATATAATGTGGAACGGCTTCAACGACGACACCGCCCACGCCGACGCCCTGGCACGCCTGCTGCGCGGCACCGGCGCCCGCGTGAACCTGATACGCTACCACGCCATCGACAACGACTCGCGCCGCCCCTCGGCCAAGGCCGTCATGGAAGCCTTCCGCGACCACCTCAACGCCCTGGGCGTCACGGCCACAATACGCGCCTCGCGCGGCGAGGACATCGACGCCGCCTGCGGCATGCTGGCCGGCAAGCAACAACAATCCGACACACCATCAGAATAAAAGAATATGGCACATAAGATAAAAGTGGGAATCACCCACGGCGACATCAACGGCGTAGGCTACGAGATAATCCTCAAAGTGCTCGAAGACGCCCGCATCCTGGAGCTCTGCACCCCCGTGGTTTACGGCTCGGCCAAGCTGGCCGCAGGCTACCGCAAGGCCGCAGGCATCGAAAACGTACCGTTCACACAGGTGGAATCGGCCGCCGACGCACGCGACAACGCCAACAACATAGTGAACGTCGTGGGCGAGGAGCTGCGAGCCGAGCCGGGCGTCGACTCCCCCGAAGCCGGACGCGCCGCCCTCGCGGCCCTGGAGCGCGCCGTGGCCGACCTCAAGGCCGGCGACATCGACGTGCTGGTGACAGCCCCCATCAACAAGGCCAACATACAGGGCGAGGGATTCTCATTCCCGGGCCACACGGAATATCTCGAGGCGGCCGCAAACGCCGACGCCGACGGTGCGCCCTACCGCTCACTGATGATTCTGTGCAACGACTCCATGCGCGTGGCCCTCGTCACCACCCACATGCCCCTGGCCAAGGTGCCCGAGGCCATAACACGCGAGGAGATACTGGCCAAGCTGCAGATATTCAACCGTTCGCTGCAGCGCGACTTCGGCATCCGCGCCCCGCGCATCGCCGTGCTGTCGCTCAATCCCCACGCCGGCGACAACGGCCTGCTGGGCACCGAGGAGAAAGAGGTGATAATCCCCGCTATCAACGAGGCCCGCGACCGCAAGATACTGGCCTTCGGCCCCTATGCCGCCGACGGATTCTTCGGCGCCGGCCGCTTCGTGAAATTCGACGGCATCCTGGCCATGTACCACGACCAGGGCCTGGCGCCCTTCAAGGCCCTGGCCATGGACTCGGGCATCAACTTCACGGCCGGCCTGCCCTTCGTGCGCACGTCGCCCGACCACGGCACAGGCTATGACATAGCCGGCACCGGCGAGGCATCGCCCGAATCCATGCGCGAAGCCATCTACGCCGCCATCGACATATTCCGCAACCGCCGCTCCGACGACGAGGCCCGCCGCTCGCCCCTGCGCAAGCAATATCACGACAAGGGCTCTGACAACGTGGTGCTCGACCTCTCGGGCGAATAATTATGCAATAAACAATGAATTACGCTATAATCGCGGCCGGCAACGGCAGCAGGCTCGCCTCGGAAGGCGTGGAATACCCCAAGCCGCTGGTGCCCCTCGACGGCAAGCCCATGATAGGGCGCCTGATCGACATATTCACCCGCTGCGACGCCGAGTGCATAAGCGTCATAGTGAACGAGGAGATGACGGCCGTGGCCCGGTATCTCCGCGAGCTGGCGCCGACGCTGGGCGTGCCCCTGCACATCACCGTGAAATCCACACCGAGCTCCATGCACAGCTTCTATGAGGTGTCGCGCGGATTCGGCGACGGCAAGTTCATCCTCACCACCGTCGACACCGTGTTCCGCGAGGATGACCTGCGCCGCTATGCCCGCGCCTTCGAGGCCGACGAGGCCACAGACGGCTACATGGGCGTCACCACATATATCGACGACGAAAAGCCCCTGTACATCGCCACCGACAGCGACGACATGATCACGGCCTTCCTCGACAGCCCCCGCGAGGACGTGCGCTACATATCGGGCGGCATCTACGGCCTGCGCGCCCCCGGCGCCCTCAGGGTGCTCGAGCGCTGCTTCGACTCAGGCGTGAGCCGCATGCGCAACTATCAGCGGGCTCTCGTCGAGGCCGGAATGAAGCTGCGGGCATGGCCGTTTTCAAAAATCCTCGATGTCGACCACGCGTCAGACATCGCAAAAGCCGAACAATTCATCAATGAATAAAAGTCTGTTGACAATCCTGCTCACCGCCGTCATGGCCCTCAGCGCCTCGTGCTCGGGCAGCGCGAAGGACACGGCCGCCAACGACAAGACCGACGCGCCGACATTCACCGAGCGGGGCAGCTTCTCGGCCGACTCGGCCTACGCCTACGTGGCGCGTCAGGTAGCCTTCGGGCCTCGCGTGCCCGGCAGCGACGCCCACCGCCGCTGCTCCGAGTGGCTGGCCGGCATGCTGAAAAGCGCCGGAGCCGACACCGTCATCATCTCGGGCCGCCCCGTGGAGGCCTGGGACGGCACCACCCTGCCCGTGCGAAACATCCTGGCACGCTTCAACCCCGGCGCGGCCGCCCGCATCCTCCTCGCGGCCCACTACGACACCCGCCCCTGGGCCGACCATGACCCCGACCCAGCATTGAGAAAAACGCCTATCGACGGCGCCAACGACGGCGCCAGCGGCGTGGGCGTGCTGCTCGAGATAGCCCGCAACCTGGGCATCGAGCGCCCCGCCATAGGAGTTGACATCTTGCTCACCGACGTGGAGGACTACGGCGCGCGCGACGACGCGGGCGTGGCCCGCACCGACGACACATGGTGTCTGGGCACACGTCAGTGGGTGGAGAACGACATGCCCTACACGGCCGCCGACATGCCCCGCTACGGCATCCTCCTCGACATGGTGGGCGCCGCGGGCGCAAAATTCCACCGCGAATATTTCTCGGCCCACGGCGCGCCCCTGCCCACGGCCCGCGTGTGGGACATGGCCGCCAAGCTGGGCCTCGCCGAGCGATTCCCCATGCCCGTGGGCGGCGCCGTCACCGACGACCACCTGCCGCTCATCGCCGCGGGAATACCCACAGCCGACATTATCGAGAACGCCAACCCGCACACCGGCTCGTTCCATCCCTCGTGGCACACCACGGCCGACAACATGGACATCATAGACCCCGCCACGCTGGCCGACGCCGGCCGTGTGGTGCTCAACATCATATACAACGAAAATCAAGAGCAAAAATGACGATAGAAGACAAACAGCGTGAAATCGTCGACGAATTTGCCGACATCGAGGACTGGCTCGACCGCTACGCACAGATTATCGACCTGGGCAACGAACTGCCGCCCATCGACGAAAGCCTCAAGACTCCCGAACATCTCATCGAAGGCTGTCAGAGCCGCGTGTGGCTCGACGCACGCCTCGACGACGACGGCAAGGTGCAGTTCACGGCAGATTCCGACGCCATCATAGTCAAGGGCATCATAGCCCTGCTCATCAGCGTGCTCAACGGCCACACGCCTCAGGAAATCCTCGACGCGCGCCTCCACTTCATCGACGACATAGGCCTGGGCGAGCACCTGTCGCCCACGCGCTCCAACGGCCTGCTGGCCATGGTGAAGCAGATGCGACTCTATGCCCTCGCGTTCAAGGAAATTCAGGACAGCAAGGCATGACGGCCACGCCGGCGACGCAACTTTTTGCGGCCCGGAGACACGATACTCCGAAATTTTTCGTATCTTAGCGCGGAAGTTGCGCCGCGACTATCGGGAGAGCCGTGTCGCCACGCTTGTAAACATGATAATAAACTAATTAATAACCAACCTAATACCCACATCTCCTATGTTTAAGAACCAACCGAGCGGGCTGTATGTGCTGTCGCTTGCCAACACGGGCGAGCGCTTCGGCTACTACACCATGCTGGCTATTTTCCTGTTTTATCTCCAGGCCAAATTCGGACTGGATTCAACCTGGACGGGACAGATTTTCTCCATCTTCCTTGCACTTGTCTATTTCATGCCCCTTGTAGGCGGCTGGCTCGCAGACAAATGGAGCTTCTCCAAATGCGTGGTGACAGGTATCTGCGTCATGTTTGTGGGCTATGCCCTGATGTCGGCCCCCACCCCCGTACGCTCTGACACATCCCTCATGATCCTGCTGGCCGCGCTGCTGCTCATATCGGTAGGCACGGGCCTGTTCAAAGGCAACCTGCAGGTAATGGTGGGCGACCTCTACAACGACCCGCGCTACAGCAGCCGCCGCGACGCCGCCTTCTCGATATTCTACATGGCCATCAACATCGGCTCGATGTTCGCCCCCATGGCAGCCGTCGGCCTCAAGAACATGGCCCTCACCGCCCGCGGCTTCATAGCCACCGACCCCATGGCGGCCACCGTGTGCAACTGGTGTATCGACACCAATAACTTCGCCAACATGCCCGCCGACCCCGAGAAGCTGAAAGCCATGACCGAATTCGCCACCAAGAACGGCATGGAAGCCGGCGGCGACCTCTCGGCCTTCCTGAGCGGCTATCTCCAGAGCTTCGCCGACCAGTGCACGGCCGCCTACGACTCGATGCTCGAATTTGCCAACGAATACATCTCGGCATTCTCCACCGGCTGCTCCTATGCCTTCGCCCTGGCCTGCGGCTCGCTGATATTCAGCATCCTGGTGTACACCCTGGGCCGCAAGACCTTCGCCCACATCATCACCGACAAGAAATCGGCCGGCAAGAACGCTGCCGACAGCTCGGCCCCGCAGCTCACACCCGCACAGACCCGCCAGCGCGTGGTGGCCCTGCTGCTTGTATTTGCCGTGGTAATCTTCTTCTGGATGGTATTCCATCAGAACGGCCAGACCCTCACCGAATTTGCCAAGAGCTGCACCTCGCCCGACGCCTCGGGCTGGACCCGCATCGGCTTCAACATCTGGGCCCTGGCGGCAGCCGCCGTGGGCGTATATGCCATGTTCTCGCTCTTCCAGAGCCGCAGCGGCCGCGCCAAAGCCATCTCGGCCGTCGTGCTCGCAGCCGTGGCAGGCGTGCTTGTGTACATCTACTCCAACACTCCCGCCACCGTCACCGGCATCGACCCCGCCCTCTATCAGCAGTTCAACCCCTTCTACGTTGTGGCCCTCACGCCCTTCTCCATGGCCATCTTCGGCTGGCTCGCCGGCAAGGGCAAGGAACCCTCGGCACCCCGCAAGATCGGCTACGGCATGGTAATGGCCGGCGCCGCCTACGGCGTGATGGTGCTGGCATCGCTCTCGCTCGTGGGCACCAACGGCTCCGTATCGCCCAACTGGCTCATCAGCACCTACCTGCTGCTCACCTTCGCCGAGCTGCTGCTCTCGCCCATGGGCATCTCGTTCGTGTCCAAGGTGGCTCCTCCCAAGCTCAAAGGCTCCATGATGGGCGGATGGTTTGCCGCCACCGCCGTGGGCAACTACCTGGTGTCGATTCCCATGATGCTGTGGGGCAAGATTCCCGTAGCTGTCATCTGGGGCATCCTCATCGTCATCTGTCTGCTCTCGGCCACCTTCATCTTCTCCATCATGAAGAAGCTTGAGGCCGCCACCGCCGACAGCGCTCCCGCCCCCGCTCCCGAGGCCATCGAGACCGTGGAGGACGACGCTATCTGATAACCGTCCCACATATCCTACCATAACCCGCGCTCCCGAGTATTATGCTCGGGGGCGCGCCGTTTTTTTAACACTTCACGCGCAACAATATGGCCCCCGGCGATGTTTGCAGTAAAGAACACATTACATAACTAACATAAAAACACACAACGCTATGAGTCACGAACATGAATCCTACGGCCTTCATTTAGGCTTCAAGATTGCCAAACTTGCCCTCAACACAGCTGCCGTGGCAGCAGCATTCTGCACAGTACGCGAATTGTCTAAAATCCACCACCGTCTGAAAAAGAACGCAAGAGAGGAAAAGTAAGGCTCTCATGCAAATGCCATAAGGCACACCCGTTGATGCGGAGTCTGTCGACGTCAGTCGCAGGCTCCGTTTCTTTTTCATCATGCCGCCCCGCGGGCGGGCGCCTGACAGCCGATATTTTTAAAAAAATATAATATTTTGGCTATTGCCGCCATATTTTGTAAATTTGTCGCCTGTATGGCAGTCAGGCTAACCATCGACGAGGGTAATTCGTCGACCAAACTGGCTCTGTGGCGCGACGGCGTCATGGAGGCCGTGGTGTCGCACAAGGTTGTGACGCCCGCCGTGGTGCGCGGCTTCGTGCCCGAAGGCTGCCGTGTCGACGCCGCCATATTCTGCACCGTGTGCCGCCGCGGCGACGACGAAATCAGCGCCCTGCTGGGCGACATAGCCCCCCGCACCGTCAGGCTCTCGGCCACGACGCCAATGCCCTTGAAAATCAATTACCGATCTGCCGGCACCCTCGGCGCCGACCGCATAGCGGCCGCCGTCGGAGCCACGGTAGCCGCCCCCGGCCGCATGGCCCTGGTGGTGGACATGGGCACAGCCATAACATACGACGTGGTGACGGCCGACGGCGCCTTTGCCGGCGGAAACATAGCCCCCGGAATCTACGTAAGACTCGAGGCCCTCAACCACTTCACCCGCGCGCTGCCGCTCATCGAGACAGACGGCGACGTGCCCCGCTGGGGCTACGACACCGAGACGGCCATGCGCTCGGGAGCCATACGCGGCGTGGTGGGCGAGCTGCAATACTACCGCCACTGCCTGCCGGCCGACGAAAACCCCGCAGTAATCCTCACCGGAGGCTCGTCGGACCTCATAATTCCCTTCATCACCACACCAATCATCGTAGAGCCCAACCTGGTGCTCATAGGTCTAAACCGCATACTCGACTACAATGAAAATACGTAAACTCCTCGCCGCGCTGATCCTCGCGGTGACAGCCGCCACGCCGGCCCTGAACGCCCAGAACGGCACCCTTACACCCTACTCGCGATTCGGCTACGGCATGCTGCGCGACAACGCCACCTCGGCCCAGCAGTCGATGGGCGGTATAGGCTACGGCATGAGCTCGGGACGTCAGATCAACGTCATGAACCCGGCCTCGTACGCGCGCATCGACTCGCTCACATTCCTGTTTGACATGGGCGTAGACCTCTCCAACATGTGGAGCAGCGAAATCGACCCCGACGGCAAGAAACTCTCCGAGCATCAGGTGGGCGGCGGACTCAACTACGTCACCATGCAGTTCCCGCTGGGCAAGCGCATGGGCATGAGCGTGGGCGTGCTCCCCTACTCGGCCGTGGGCTATTCGTTCGGCAACGCCATCGATAACGGCTACACCAACCGCAGCGGCTCGGGCAGCCTCAACAAGCTCTACGTGGGCATCGCCGGACGCATCGTCGGCGGCCTCAACGTGGGCGTAAACATCGCCTACATGTTCGGCTCCACCATCAACGACACATACGCCGCCACCACCGCCGGCTCCACATCGCTCTACGAGGACGAGCTCACCGTCAAGGACTGGCACCTCGACGCCGGCCTGCAGTACACCCAGCACTTCGGCCTCAACTCCCTCACCCTCGGCGCCGTATTCTCGCCCGGCAAGAAGCTCCACGGCCACGTGCGCGCCTATGCCTACGACGTTGACGCCGACGGCGACGACGCCAAGGAACACAGCTACTCCAAGACCGGCGACAGCTACGGGCTGGCCGCAACCTATGGCCTGGGCATCAACTATATGCGCGACTACCGCCTCATGCTCGAGGCCGACTTCACCTGGCAGCCCTGGAGCGACGTCAAATATCGCGGCGTCAAGGGCGACCTCGCCGACCGCTACAAGGTGTCGCTCGGCGGTTACTATCAGCCCGCCCTGCGCGGCTCGTATATCAAGCGCATCAAATACCGCGCCGGCCTGTTCTATGACCGCGACTACATCGTGGTGCGCGGCAACAACGTGCGCGAATACGGCGCATCGGTGGGCTTCGGCTTCCCCGTGCCCGGCTTCAAGACCGTGGTTAACCTCGGCGTGGGCTGGAAGCACCGCCAGGCTCATCCCACAGCCCTCATCAAGGAAGATTATCTCAACATAACCCTCGGAATCAACTTCAACGAGATGTGGTTCCGCAAGAGCCGTATCTATTAATCTATCAAGCGTAATAGCCGAGGCCCATGCGTCGCCTGCCCCTGATAGCGATATTGATTGCCGTTGCCTGCAGCTGGTCGTGCCGCGAGGAACGCCGCTCGTTCGTGCCCAACGCCCCCGACGGCGTGCTCACGCCCACCATGACCACCAACGACGTCAGCACGTTCATCTCCGACTCGGGCTACACACGATATCACATCACCACCCCGGTGTGGCAGATGTTCGAGGACGCCCCGGAGCCCTACTGGCGATTCCCCGACGGCCTGTTCCTGGAGCAATACGACGAAAACCTGCGCCCCGCCGCCAACGTGAGCTGCGACTCGGCCACATACATGTCGCGCCAGCGCCTGTGGCGCCTCGACGGCAATGTGGTGATGGTGAACGTAGAGCGCGACTCATTCCTCACTCATCAGCTGTTCTGGGACCAGCAGAGGCAGACCGTCTACTCCGACTCGTTCATACACATCGTGCGTGAAGACCGCATCATCGAGGGCTACGGCTTCAAGTCAAACCAGAACATGACGGCCTACACCGTGATGCAGCCCACGGGCATCTTCCCCGTGGAGCGTCCCGCGCCCCGTCAGGACGCCGCCGACGACGCCACGGCGGACAGCACCGTCACCGACACCTATGCCCCGCGCCGCCGCCCCACCCCCACGCGCGCATCCGAGCGCCGGGCAGCTCCTATGGAAACCGACTTCACCCCCGACGGACAGCCGTCGCCCATGCGGCCCGTCCCGTCAAACAACTGACATACAACGATATATGGATTACACAACCTGGATTATACTTACCATCGTGTCGCTGGCCTTCTCCGCGCTCTTCTCGGGTGTGGAAATAGCCTTCGTGACCTCCGACCGCGTGCGCACCGAGCTCGACGTGGCCCGCGGAGGTCTTATATCAAAGATAATCAACCGGTTTTACGCCAACGGCGAGTTCTTCATATCATCGATACTCGTGGGCAACAACATAGTGCTGGTAATCTACGGCATGGGAGCCGCCGCCCTGCTGGAGCCATGGCTCGAGACTTGGATCAGCTCGTCGGCCCTGGTGCTGGCGGCGCAGACGCTGATATCCACCGTGGTGATTCTGTTCACCGGCGAGTTCATTCCCAAGACCATCTTCCGCATCAACCCCAACTCGTCGCTGAAAATCTTCGCCCTGCCCGTATTCATCTTCTACCTGGTGCTCTACCCCATATCGTGGTTTTCCACCTTCCTGTCGCGCATGCTCATGCGCCTGGCGGGCATCAAGAGCGGCAACACACGCCTGCGCGTGATTTCGGTGGGCGAGCTCAACGACTTCATCGAGGAAAACATCGACACCCTGGAGGAAAAACACCACGAGGTGGAAAACGAGGTGAAGATATTCCAGAACGCCCTCGACTTCTCGCACACCCATCTCCGCGACTGCATGACGCCGCGCAACGAGGTGGTGGCCGTCAATATCGACACCGTGGGCCGCGACGAGCTGTCGCAGCTGTTCACCACTTCGGGCCGCTCTAAAATCATTGTCTACAAGGGCGATATCGACAACATCGTGGGCTATATCCACGTGTCGGAGCTTTTCGAGCCCGCCACCGACTGGCGCGAGCGCGTGAAGCCCGTGCTTTTCGCCCCCGAGAACCTGCTGGCCAACAAGATGATGCGCCGCCTGCTGCAACAGAAGAAATCGCTCGCCGTGGTAGTCGACGAATTCGGCGGCACGGCCGGCATAATCTCGCTCGAGGACCTTGTAGAAGAGATTTTCGGCGACATCCAGGACGAGCACGACAAGACGCGCCTCACCGCCCGCGAAATCGAGCCCGGCATCTATGAATTCTCCGGCCGATGCGAGATAACCGCCATCAACGAGCAGTTTGACCTCGACCTGCCCGAGGACGACGACTATCAGACCCTGGCCGGGTACATCCTGCACGCCACCGGCACCATTCCCGCCCGCGGCGACGAGGTGATGCTCGGCGACTACCGCTTCGACATCCTGCGCACCACGGCCAACCGCCTGGAGCTGATTCGTGTTTCCAAACCTGTTAACCAAGAGTGATGCCACTGCTGTCGCGCTACGGCAAGATGATTTTCATGGTTATCGCGGCAGCCGTGGTGGCCATGTTCATATTCGTGTCCGCCGGGCTGGTGCGCGACCTCTCGGAGCAGGAGCGCCGACGCATGGAGATATGGGCCGATGCCACACGCGAGATCGTGGCCTCGTTTGACTCCGAGACGCCCGTCAACATCGACTTCCTGCTGCGCATCATCGAGTCGAACAACACCATCCCCGTGCTGCTCACCGACGACGCCGGCAACATATTGCAGCACCGCAACTTCGACCTGCCCTCGGAAAACGACGACGAATTTCTGAAGCGCAAGCTCGAATCGCTGTCACAGACTCCCAACGTGATTCACATAGCCATCGCCCCCGGGGTGATGCAGCATCTCTACTACGAGGACTCCACGCTGCTCAAGCGCCTGCAGTTCTACCCCTACGTGGTCATAGCCGTCATGATAGCCTTCGTGGTGGTGGTTTACGTGGCCATGCGCTCGTCGAAACGCGCCGAGCAAAACAAGGTATGGGTGGGCCTGTCGAAAGAGACCGCCCATCAGCTGGGCACGCCCATATCGTCGCTGATGGCATGGATGGAGCTTCTGCCCGAGATGGGCGTCGACACCGCCACCGTGGAGGAGATGAACAAGGACGTCACGCGCCTCAGCACCATAGCGTCGCGATTCTCCAAGATAGGCTCCGTGCCGCAGCTCACACCTTCGTCGCTCAACGAGGTGGCCGGCAAGGCCGCGGCCTACATGTCGACGCGCATATCGTCGCGCATCAGCCTCGACTTCGTGGCCGGCCCCGACGCGCGCGTGGAGCTGTGCGTGCCCCTGTTCGAGTGGGTCCTGGAAAATCTTATCAAGAACGCCGTCGACGCCATGGACGGCCGCGGCAACATCACCGTAACCACACGGTGTGACAACCGCACGGCCACAATCGAGGTGGCCGATACCGGCAAGGGAATCCCCCGCAAGAATTTCAAAACCGTATTCAACCCCGGCTACACCACCAAAAAACGCGGCTGGGGCCTTGGCCTCACTCTGGCCAAGCGCATCATAGAGCAGTATCACGGCGGCTCTATCTATGTGAAATCGTCGTCGGCCGCCGGAACCGTCTTCGCTATACAGCTCCCCCGCGCATAAGGCGGCGACAGCTCTTACTTCACCTTATAATTCAGCTTCTTGCTCGTATTGCGCTCGCGCGGCATCACGCCGAATACGGCCTTGAAAAGCTTCCGTGCCGTGTGCCGGCGACGATGATAGCTCGTATAGGTGTCGGCGGCCGGGTCGAAATCGCTCTTATAGCATATCGAGGGGCTGACGTAGCAGTATGTAAGGTCTTCGATAAGTGCCGACACGCCGTCCTGCCGTGTGGCCACCTCATCGATCTGCGACTTCTCGGGCGCTATGCAGGTTATGCCACGCTCGGCACAGTCGCTTATTATGTGGCCTATCGTATCGTCATAATTCTCCTTTATAGGCTCGGGGTCGAAATCGTTCCACTCGGTATCGCCCATATTCTGAACCGGGCGCAGCTGTATCACGTCGGGCATCGCTCCCTCCCACAGTTTCCAAAAGGCATCGCCCCGCAAATCGTGGATATTAAGCGAATTGACGGTATAGTTGATTCTGAGCTTGAAATCGGGCCGGCGCTTCTTGACACTTCGGATATTATCAATCAGAGTCAGGAAAAGGTCATACCGGGCCCCGGGCATCAGTTCCTCATAGACCTCTCGGCTCACACCGTGCGCCGAAAGGGTCAGTTCGTTGAGGCCCGCATCGACGAGCGTGTCGAGTGACACGCGCCCCGAGGCTATAAGCTGGCCGTTGGTGGTGAGCGATATATATGGAATCCCGGCGGCACGTCCCTGCTCCACCATGTAAACCAAATCCTTGCACAGGGTGGGCTCGGCGCCGCATCCGATCTGAAGCTTCATGGCGCGGCCATAAAGAGCGCGCGCCACGGCATTGAGCTGCTCGCGCGACATCACGCCATGCATTTCGGCGCGTTTGGACGGGTCGCTGAAATAGCACATCTTGCAGCGCAGATTGCAAGACAGCACCGGGTCGATGAACACGCCTGTAAGGCGGCGCCCCGAGAGATGCATGGCCCACACGCCCAGCGTCTTCAGGGGCACCGGGATACGCTGTGAGGCAACAAGACGAAGAATTTTATATATATCCATAATACTCAGATTAATGCGGGTCTGAAATCGCGTACTGCGGGGTCAAAGACCATGCCTTTGTATATTGTATCGAGGATGCCGGAGGCGGCCAGGGAGGCCGTAGTGCCGGCATGGAGAACCGTGGGGCCCGCGGTGGGGGCGTCAGCGTCGGGCGCCAGGGCCCACAGGCTGTCGGCCACGGCAAGGGCCGGGGCTATGTCGTGGGTAGATAGGAGTATAGTCTTGCCGCACTCGCGGCTGAGGCGGCTCAGCAGGGCCATGATGTCAAAGCGGCTCGACACGTCGAGGAACGATGTGGGCTCGTCGAGCACTATCAGCGGCGTGTCCTGCGCCAGGGCGCGGGCTATCATGGCTTTCTGCCTCTCGCCGTCGCTGAGCGAGGCTATGAACGCATCGCGCTTGTGTGTCAGGCCCACCATCTCCACGGCATCATCCACCGCGCGGCGGTCGGCGGCCGACAGCCTGCCCGTGAAGCCCGAATAGGGATGTCGGCCTATGCCCGCGAGCTCGCGCACGCTCAGACCTCCGCCGCCGGTGCGGTCGGTGAGCACGAGGCTCAGGCGGCGCGCCAGACCCGAGGGGCGGTATGAAGCTATGTCGCGGCCATCGAGCAGCACACGCCCGGCCACGGGAGGCTGGGCGCCCGTCAGCGTCCGCAGCAGGGTGGACTTGCCGCTGCCGTTGGCGCCGATAAGCACGGTTATGGCGCCGCTCTCGGGCGAGCATCCGCCGGCCCGGGCCACCGCGCGGCCGGCATATCCGGCCTCCAGTGCTATTGTCTGCAATACAACCATCAGTTGAAATAGAATATCGAGCGACGCTTTACAATTATATATATTATCACCGGCACGCCTATCACAGGGGTAATGGCATTGACCGGAATGACACCCATACTGCCGGGAAGCACGCCGAGCAGGCGGCACAGCACACCCACGGCCGCCCCGAAGACGGCGGTGGCGGGCAGGAGCATACGATGATTGGACGTACGCAGGGCCAGGCGTGCAAGGTGGGGCACCACCATGCCTATGAAGCCCACGGGGCCGCACCAGGCGGTGACGGCGGCTGTAAGCACGCCGCTTATGAGAAGCAGGGCGGCACGGACGGCGCGGACGCTGACTCCCGACGACTCGGCATAGCGGCTGCCGAGCAGCAGGGCGTTGAGAGGTTTCACATACAGGGCCGACGCGGCCAGCGGGAGCAGCACGGCGGCGGCGAACAGGGGCAGCTGCGACAGTGTGACGCCGCTGAACGAGCCCAGGCCCCACACCACATAGGCGTGGACGCCCTCGCGCGAGGCGAAGAAGTTGAGCAGGGCTATGGCCGACGAGGCCAGATAGCCTATGAGTATGCCCACGATGAGCAGCATCACCGACGAGCGCACCATTGCCGACATGGCAAGGAGCAACAGCATCACGGCCAAGGCGCCCGCTATGGCTCCCGCGAGCACGGCGGCCTGACCGGAAGCCGTCACCACCCCGCCCAGGGCCAGCATGACGACGGCCACGCCGAGGCTCGAGCCGGTGGATATGCCGAGAATCGAAGGCCCGGCCAGGGGATTGTCGAAGGTGGTCTGCATCAGCAGGCCGGCCACGGCGAGGGCCGCCCCGGCCAGCAGGGCGGTGAAGGCGGCGGGCACGCGCGTCTCCACCACGATATAGCGCCACGACTCCCTGACTTCGCCGCCGCCGAGCGAGGCAAGGACATCGGCGACAGGAATGTCGACCGAGCCGCACACGAGGCAGCCGGCAAAGAGCAGCAGCGTGCATGCGGCGGCGAGGAATATGACCAGGCGTTGACGGCTCGCACTCATTTCAGGGGCTCGAAAAACCGCGCCGTGCTGTCAGAGTCAGCCACGGCCTCGGGATGGAAGATTGCCGCGAATTCCGCAAGTATGCGTTCGGGATGGAAGGCCACACAATCGTAATACGGCTTCACCGACGTGTCGCACACGTACACGCCGTCGGGGAAGGCCGCGAAAGCCCCGGCATGGGGCACACGGCCGAGCATCGAGGCCCGGCTGAGGTCGCCGAAGGTCTTCACGAGCCAGTAGCGGGCGTCGCCGCCACGGTCTATCACGGCGGCTTCGTCGAGAGGCAGCGAACCGGAGTCGGAATTGTCGGCCCAGGGATAGGAAGCGCCGGCATCGCGCAGCAGGCAGGCCATATAGCTGCCTCCGCCGGGCACGTACCACACGCCCGATGCGGGCATCTCGGTGATTACCACGGGGCGGCCGGGCGCTGCGAGGGCGCGGGCGCGCACGTCGGCATATCGCTCCGACACATGGTCGTAGACGGCGGCGGCGCTGTCGGCGCGGCCATAGAGGGCGCCGATGAGCTTTATCCACTCGGCGCGTCCAAGGGGGGTGCGTTCAAGATAGTCGGCCATGGGGATTACAGGCGCCCCTATGCCGTTGATGTCGGCCGGGCCGCCGTCCTGATACGGCGACAGGAGAATCGCATCGGGCGAGATATCGACGATTTTCTCTACCAGCGGGCTGAGGCTCGAACCGACGTCGGCCATGCGCCCCGAGGCAATGAGGGCCGCCACCGTGTCGCCGGGCAGGAAGAACGAGCCGTCGGCCACGGCGCTTACCGCACCGATGGCGCCAAGCTCGGCGATGGCCGAGGTGTGCACGCCCGAGAACACCACCGAGCGGCGCAGGGGGGCCTGCACCACGGTGACGCCCGGGCCGAAGTCCATGGCCGAGGCGTCGCGCCCCGAGTCCACGACGGCGAGGCGCGTCAGCGGCACGGAGTCGCCGGTCCACGGGACGAAAATCTCGGCGGCCGTGTAGCCGTCGCAGCGCACCAGGCGCAGGCACGAGGCTTCGGAGGTGAGGGTGTCGCCGCGGCCGAAATCGCCGCCGGGCGACGACGACGCGCCACCGCAGCCCCACAGCACGAGCATCGGCAACAGGGCCGCTATGACGGAAGGCAGCAGTCTCGCCATCAGTTCATCACATGGAAACCGGCCTCGGTGAGCACCTTGCGTATCTCGTCGATATGCCGGTTGTCGCGTGTCTCGAGTTCGAGGCGTATCGAGCAGCCGTTGATCTGCGTGGATGTATTTGAACGCTCGTGCGTTACCGAAATCACGTTAGCGCCGAGGTCGGCGATGGCGTGCAGCACGCCCGAGAGCTGTCCGGGCTTGTCGAAGAGGTCGATGATGAAGGTGTAGTTTCGTCCGCTCTTGGCCAGGCCGCGGGTTATGACGCGGTTGAGGGTGTTGACATCGATATTGCCGCCCGACACGAGACACACCACTTTCTTGCCGGCCACGGGAAGTTTGTGGAACATTACGGCGGCCACCGATACGGCGCCGGCGCCCTCGGCCACCACCTTCTGGCTCTCCATAAGGGCCAGGATTGCGGCGGCTGTCTCGTCATCGCTGACCGTGACGATATCGTCGACATATTTGCGGCAGAGCTCGTAGGTGTTCTCGCCGGGCTGCTTCACGGCGATGCCGTCGGCGATGGTGGATACGGAATCGAGGTGAACGGGGGCACCCTCGTGTATCGAGCGCTCCATCGACGGCGCTCCGGCCGACTGTACGCCGTAGACCTTCACGTCGGGGCGGAGGGTCTTGATGGCGAAGGCCACGCCCGAGATGAGGCCGCCGCCGCCCACGGGCACCACAACGGCGTCGACGTCGGGCAGCTGTTCCAGAATCTCAAGGCCTATGGTGCCCTGTCCGGCAATGACGAGCTCGTCGTCGAAGGGGTGGACGAACGTATATCCGTGTTCTTTCTGAAGCTCTATGGCCTTGGCATATGCGTCATCGTACACGCCGGGCACCAGGCACACCTCTGCGCCGTAGCCCTTCGTGGCCTCCACCTTTGAAATGGGCGCTCCGGCGGGCAGGCATATCAGGGCCTTGATGCCGTTGTGTGTGGCGCCGAGGGCCACGCCCTGGGCGTGGTTGCCGGCCGAGCAGGCTATGACGCCACGGGCCTTCTCCTCGTCGGAGAGCTGGGATATCTTATAATAAGCGCCACGCAGCTTGAACGAGCCGGTGAGCTGGAGATTTTCGGTTTTCAGGTATAAATCGCAGTCGGTATGAATCCTGTTGGCGGGAATGATATCGGTTCTGCGCGCCACGCCCTTTAGGACGGCCGCGGCATTGAAGATTTGGCTGATGTTGAGCATAGTCCCGTGATATATAATTTTCCACAAAGATACGAAAAAACATATATCCCGTGAAAAAATTTTTCATTCGTCCACGGGAATCACGCGGCGGCCCGAGCGGTTGTCGATAATCAGGGGCACGGTCTCCACGGCCACCACGCTGGTATCGAGGCCGTAGGCCGTCTCGTCGGACACGCCGGCGCGGCGCAGCACCGAGTGCATGTTCATGATTATGGTGTCGCGGCGGCGGCAGTTGCTCTCTGGCGAGAACACGCGGTGTATGAGCACGAAACGGAAGTTGCCCGGTATGCCGCGGGCGGCGAGCGAGGGATGCGTGCTGGTGAGGCTTATCTCGCCCCGGGCGGTCATGTCCTCTACGATCTGGCGCAGATAGGTGCCTATGCGGGGCTGGATGCGGAAGCCCACCCTGAGGGTGACGCATATCACCGTACCGGGCACGGGCATGGTGTATGAATATGTGAGGGTGTCGGGGTCGTCGCAACGCTCGATGCGCAGCAGCCAGTAGTGGTCGGCACGCTTGGGGCCTTTGTTGACGATGGAGTATATGAGCTTGCTCTCCACCATGCCCGGGACGGGCGATTTGCTCAGATACACCAGGTTGGAGGCGAAGGGCGGGATGGTGGAGTCGTGCTTTATGTCGTCGATGAGCGGCAGCGAGTCGGCGAGCCTCACATACTCGATGTATCTGTTGCGGGTCATGATGGCGCGGTACCAAACGGTCATCACGGCGAATATGATGCCGCCGAGCGCCACGGTGTACCAGCCGCCGTGGACAAATTTCGACAGGTTGGCGGCGAAAAAAGCGCCCTCGATGAGGATGAACACCGCGGCAAACAGGACGATAAGCGCCGGGGCCGTGCGGCGCATGCGCATGTAGAAGACCAGCAATACGGTGGTCATGAGCATCGTGACGGTGATGGCCAGCCCGTAGGCGGCCTCCATGCCGGCCGACGAGCCGAAGATGAACACCGTGACAATACAGCCAATGTACAGGGCCAGGTTGACCGACGGTATGTACAGCTGGCCCTTGAGGCGCGTGGGGTATTTGATACGCAGCCCGGGCGACAGATTGAGGTTCATGGCCTCGCCGAAGATGGTGAAGGCGCCGCTGAGCAGGGCCTGGCTGGCGATGATGGCCGCGCCGGTCGACATGATTATGCCGGGCACCAGCATGCCGCCGGGCATAACGGCGAAAAACGGATTGACGCCCGCGGCCATGCCGGCGGGGCCCCGGGATATCATCCACGCGCCCTGGCCCAGATAGTTGAGAATCAGCATGGTCTTCACGAACGCCCAGGTGAGCGTGATGTTGCGGCGGCCGCAATGGCCGAGGTCAGAGTAAAGCGCCTCGGCGCCCGTGGTGCACAGAAACACCGCGCCGAGAATCAGGAACCACTCGGGCGAGTCGACAAGCAGCTTCACCGCATACCACGGATTGAAAGCCCGCAGAACCGACAGGTCGTGATGGAGGTTCATAGCGCCTACAACGCCGAGCATCAGAAACCACAGCAGCATGAACGGCCCGAAGCCCTTGCCGATGGCCGACGTGCCGAACTGCTGCACCAGGAATATCAGGGTTATGATGACTATTACAATAGGTATTACAGGCGCCGAGGGGCTGACTGCGCGGAGCCCCTCGATGGCCGAGGTGACGGTGATGGCGGGAGTGATGACACCGTCGGCCACCAGGGCGGCGGCGCCGAGGGCGGCAAGGATGTAGAGCCACGCCGGCCCGCTGCGCTTCACCAGGGCATAAAGCGCCAGGATGCCACCCTCACCCTTGTTGTCGGCACGCAGAGCTATCACCACGTATTTGAGGGTGGTCTGAAGCGTCAGAGTCCATATTACGCACGACACGGCGCCGAGGATATAGTCGGCGTTCCATGCGGGATTGACGCCCGCGATGGCCTTCATGACATAGAGCGGCGAGGTGCCTATGTCGCCGAAGACAATCCCGAGCGCCACAAGCAGCGTGGCTGCCGTGACCCTGTTGACGCCGTGGCCGCCGCCACTGCACACATTATGCGCGGATTCAGTCATAAAAGCAGAATTGATGAATAACAAGAACCTTGCGCCGGGCAAAAACCCGGCATTACATATTCTCAACATTTTCACCCCACCAACTGTTTGAAGCTTTTTAATAATCGATATGATCCCACATAGTGCGAATCAAATAAAAAGACGCAATACAATCGTCATATTATTTAAACTATAATCCGTCATTTGTGGTAATTACCAGTTCAAAATACAAAATACAGTTTCTATAAGTTTCAAAATTATTCTTCAAATTTATTTTGGTTATTTAAGAAATTATTTTTAACTTCGTCACGCATATTGCTCGCCGAAGTCCGATATGGGTTAAGCGGGCGGGATGCAGACATGATAAAAGCGTTTACTTACGCTTGTTCTTGACCTATCGGAATCTCGCAAATTCTTAGTCAGAGTCAAGGATGAAGCAACGGTAGATGTCTCAGGTATGATTTTTTCTTTGGAGATTGCGTGAGTAATCTTCAAATGACATATCGTACAGCGTGAGGCTTCGGCGTTGCTCGTTCTACTCTGATGGGCAATGCGAGAGCCTCGATAGGTGGAACGGGTAACAGTACAGGCTTTCACGCTTTTTTTATAAACCTGTCAGTCCGACTTTGGGAGGCCTATAGGACATGATGAACCTATCATGAAAGAAAACAAAAACGAAGAACTGCAGTCGCGACGCAGTTTCTTCAAAAACGCAGCAAAGACTGCGTTGCCCATCCTCGGAGCAATCGTCCTTGCACAAACTCCTTTAATCAGTAGTGCATCTAATGTAGCTAACGGTTGTAGCCGTTATGGCTGCGGCATCTGCACCAATACGTGCTCCGGCGGTTGCAAAGGTGGCTGTCAGACGACCTGCAGCGGTGGTTGCAAATATTATGCATGCAAAGGTGTAAATAAGAATTAATGCTTTAATTGACATCGTAGTAGTTCCGCATTTTCTATTACGATGTCAATCATAACCATAAAATTTAAGAAATTTAGATGTCGCAATTACCAATTAAGCATGAGAGCATTTGGAAAGATGGCAATGCAAAAGAAATTACATTCATTGTCACCAAGGACTGTCAATTAGCTTGTAAATATTGTTATCTTGTCGGGAAAAACTCCAAAGAAAGAATGTCTTGGGAGACAGCTAAAGCTGCCATTGACTATATCCTTGACAATGAAGACGAACTCATGTTCTCTCAAGATTCTGTCGTATTAGATTTTATAGGTGGAGAACCTCTTATAGAGATTGAACTTATTGATAAGATATGCGACTATTTCAAATTAGAATTATTTCGTAGAAACCATCGCTGGTTTAACTCATACCGCTTTGGTTTTGCAACTAACGGATTAAACTATCATACGCCACGAGTTCAAGAGTTTATTAAGAAGAATCGTTTACATTTAAGTGTTGTCATTACAATTGACGGAAACAAGATTCTACATGACACAAATCGAGTATATAAGGGCTCTGAGAGAGGTTCTTATGATGATGTGGTAAAAAACATTCCTCTTTGGTTAAGTCAATTTGAAGATGGTGCAACGAAGGTAACCATCAGCACAGAAAACATTGACCATATCACTGAAAGCGTACTGCATCTATTTAACCTTGGCATTCATGACGTTAATATAAATTGTGTTTTTGAAAACGTATGGAAAGATGGTGACGATATCCGCTTAGAGAACCAATTACTTAAATTGGCAGATATCATCATAGACAACAATTTATATAAGGATTACAGATGCTCCTTTTTTTGGGAGGAACTGGGGAAACCTCTTGATCCCGTTTTGGAAAATCAATCCTGGTGCGGTGCGGGAAAAATGTTATCGATTGATGCCTCCGGCAATTTTTATCCTTGCACAAGATTCGCAGCTTATTCACTGCGCACAAAGAAACCTATTATAATAGGCAATATTCGCGACGGTATTGACAAAAATAAGCTGCGCCCATTTTTATCTTTGGATAGAACTACCCAAAGCCCTCGTGAGTGCATCGATTGTGAAGTTGCAAGCGGATGTGCATGGTGTCAGGGTGAAAACTATGATGCCGCCGATACTCCAACAATCTATCAAAGATCAGTGGCAATCTGCAAAATGCATAAGGCAAGAGTAAGAGCTAATAATTATTATTGGAATAAGCTCTATAGAAAATTAGAATTGGAGGGCCAACGAGAGACCTATAAAACTACGCAATATTCAAAAAATAGCACACCCTGCTGATTATGTTAAAATATTTAATTGTTCCATTAGCCGATGATGCCGTTTCATTCTGCCATTATGATAGAAACACATCCGGCTCTAAGCTCATTGACCTTGAACTTCTGGAGAAGATTATATTTTGGTCTATGAAAGAGAATTTAAATATACAATTTCTCTTCCCGGACTGTAAACTTCCCATTGAATATCACCGAGTCATAGACACTGTAGACCATACATCTATTGCAAGTGCAACGAGTGAGGACAATACTGTCTTACAAAACGCTGACGTCATTGTTTTTGATTCATGGGATTCAATAAGCTCTTACCCTTTTAAAGAGGGCCTTACATATGTGATTCGTACGACTAAAGAAGATTTCTTTAATCAATATCAATTACTTAAACCTGTTATATCCAAGGCAGATAAGGTTCAAATTATATTAAAAGATATTCAGGCATTTAAAGAGCCTGATTTTGTCAAATATCGCGAAGTACTCGATTATCTTGTACAAGTTGTGTATAATGAGATTGCGAATGGAAGAAATATCCATTTTAATCTTCTTACTAATCGAGTACTATTAAATAAAATGAATAATTGCGGAGCAGGTTATGAACATATAACCATCGCTCCTAATGGTAATTTTTATATCTGTCCCGCCTTCTATAATCCAAACATAAACGATAATATACAAGGTACATTAAAGGAGGGATTAGATATTAAAAATCGCCATCTCTATAAGCTGGACTATGCCCCTATATGCAGACACTGCGATGCCTATCAATGCCGGCGTTGCATATGGCTAAATAAGAAGACGACATTGGAGGTAAATACACCATCGCATGAACAATGTGTAGTTTCTCACATTGAACGAAATGCCTCAAAGGTGTTGGCCGATATGGTACGAAAACTACCCGGTTTTTCCGAGATTGAAATTATCAAGCAAATTGATTACCTTGATCCATTTGATCTTTTGGAAATACCTCATATTAAACCCAATAATTAAGAACGATGAAAAAAGTGATTAATCAAGTCACATCAAAAGAGCGTGATGAGATTTTAGCTCTTTATGAGCGCCAAAATGGCCTTAATGAGTTGGCAAAAATACTCACAGAAGATAACACTGAACTCTATGAGAAATTGATTAGAGATTTATCTGAAACATCTGAAAAATCTCAGTTATGGTGGCAAACTATAGCAACAAAATACCAATTGGAGAGCCATCCTGATGGCCATTGGGAAATAGATTTCAATGACGGAGAAATTTCGTTAGTAACCCCCGAATAAATCATACGAATATGATAATATGTTTTATCGGGACTACCGAGCTTCTGCTTATCGGTGGCCTGGCTCTACTATTGGTAGGAGGCAAAAAGCTCCCTGAGATGATGCGCGGACTTGGAAAAGGAGTTCGAGAGTTCAAGGATGGGATGAAAGACACCTCAGAGATTAAGCAAGAAGAAGCCCAATCAGAAAATGAGTCTGTTGACACATCAGAAGCCAAAAACAATAATACGGATATTACAGATACTAAGAAATCCTAATATATGCCATCAAACGGGGACATGTTGACATTCGGAGGACATCTTGAAGTTCTTCGGAAGATTTTGTGTAGAGTTGCTGTCGTGACCCTTATATTCTCATGTCTCATTTTCGCCTTTAAGGATTTGACTTTTTCTATCCTTTTGGCGCCGAGTGAATGTGATTTCCTGACTTATAACCGGATTGAAAATTTCTGTCAGATATTCAATCCGGGGTTTAAGTTCGATGAGTTCCATGTAGATCTTATTGCCACGGATTTGTCAAGCCAATTCATGACGCACATAACAACCTCTATATATTTGGGATTGTTATGTGCATCTCCATTCATTTTATTTGAACTATTCAAGTTCGTTTCTCCGGCTTTGATGGAAAGCGAAAAAAAATATTCAGTTCAGATAGTCTGCACAATTTATCTTCTTTTCGTTTTAGGGGTGCTGATGAGCTATTTCATATTATTCCCCATCTCATTCCGATTTTTAGGTACATACTCAGTTGCGGAAAAAGTTCATAGTACTATCACTCTTGATAGTTACATCTCTACCTTCATAACCTTAACACTAATGATGGGGCTTGTATTCCAACTTCCTGTTATTGCATATATTCTCGCACGCATGGGAATAGTCCAATCTTCTTATCTCATACAATATCGTCGTTATGCTTTTTTAATAATCTGCGTTATTGCAGCGATTATCACGCCACCTGACGTTATGACATTAATCTTAGTGGCAGTACCATTATACCTTTTATATGAGATTGCTATTAAGGTTGTTAAATACATTGAGACTAAAAATACTTCAATAGTTCGTGAATAATTAATAAGTCAAACGATGGCGTTCAATTATCTAAATTCAAAAAAATTGAGATTTGCGACAACTGTTATAGTAATGGTCATGTCATCTTTTGTAATTCTTGCAGAAAGGCCAACTTCATTTACAGGAATTTATAAGGGATACAAAATGTGGAATACTCAGGAAACTGTTCCTTATTTCAGAACCATTAAAGTGACGATACAAGATTCGATTGCTACTGTTGTTGATTTTAGTGATGACAGCTTATCATATAATTATGCCGGGCCCCATAATTCGGGTTACAGATATGTAAGACAGAAGCGACAAAATTTTCCTATATATGAATTTCTTTATATATCTGAAGATTCCGCAAATGTCCAAATAGGAGAGCCTTTTGAACAAAATTATTTCTTCAAAAGACTTTCAAAATAGAATCATGGAGCAATAAAATCGTTCTTTAGCCTCCCCTAACTCATTCATACTTTCGGACACTCCCGAGGTGCATTTATTGTTTTATCCATCCGAAGTAGACCGACTTTATATGTCGTTTTTGTGAGCGAACTTTGCAATCAAAAATGCTATATAAAGTCTGTCTACTTCGGATGGTTGCCGATTATCTTCATCGTACTCAAGTCAATATTGTTAAACATTTCTTTTTAACTCCGATGTTTTCGTGGACTTTTTGCGGGAAAGAAAAATTAATTGCGTATTTTTGTCCTGCGAACTGTCGGCGGTGTGGCCGGCGGGCTTGAATGATTAATAATATTACAACCTCATACTTTTCAGACCATGAAGAAGATCCTGCTCTCCTTTACGCTGACTCTCGCGGCGCTAACCGCTGCCGCCTGGAGCCAAAAGGGACATGACGTAACGGCATATATCGCCGAAAAGCATCTCACTCCGCGCACCTTCGCCGCCGTCGATTCCATCCTCGACGGCAAATCGATGGTTTACTGGGCCAACTGGCTCGACAATGCCTCGCATCAGCTCGAAATGGGCCATACGCGCACATGGCACTACAAGAATATCGACGCCGACACGGATTATGACAAGGCGCCGCTCAACGAAAAGGGCGACGTGGTGACGGCCATAGAGCTGCAGAAGGCTGTCCTGGCCGACACGGCCACCACCAAGGCCGAGGCGGCCCTGGCTCTCAAGATTCTCGTGCACTGCATGGGCGACCTGCACCAGCCGATGCACCTGGGTCATCTCTCTGACCTGGGCGGAAACAAGACCGAGATGAAGTTTTTCGACACCAAGACGAATCTTCACTCGATATGGGACTCGCGCCTGGTGGAATCGGGCCACAAGTGGAGTTATACGGAGTGGCAGGAGCAGATCGACCGCGCCGGCGCGGCGGAGGAGGCCAAGATAATCAGCGGCACCACCGACGACTGGGCGCGTCAGACTTTCGGAATCGCCACCCGCTGCTACAAGTATTTCCAGCCGGGCCGCAAGGTGATGTACAACGAGATAGCCCGCTGGACGCCCGTAATCGAGGAGCAATTCCTGCGCGGCGGCCTGCGCCTGGCCCACGTGCTCAACACCATCTTCGACCCGGAATACACGGCTGCGGCGGCCGAGTAGGCGCACGCCGCCGCGCCGCGGGGCAAACCATAACGCCTCCCCGGATGTTGTTATGGTAAATCAGTTCTATGAAAGAATCATCGCCCCGATACTGGACCACCGACCGCATAATGTGGCTTATCATAGGCCTTGCGGCGGGCACCGCGCTGCTGTTGCTCGTGAATTATCTGAGCAACGCGCTGCTGCCGTTCTTCGCGGCGTGCTTCATAGCGTACCTGCTGCAGCCGCTGGTCGACTTCAACCGGCGGGTGATTCACAGCAAGGGGCGCGCGCTGGCGTCGCTGATGACTCTGGTCGACGTTACCCTAGTCATAGGCCTGGTGATATATCTGTTCATGCCGTCGGTGATACGCGAGCTGGAGATGCTGGGCGACATACTGAAGCATGCGTCGTCGGGGACGGTGGCCATGCCGAAGACGTCGGCGGCCATCCTCGACTTCATCAACAAGTATTTTTCACCCGACAATATCAAGGAGATGCTGTCGGGGGCGCGCATGGAGGCCCTTATCAGCAAGGGCTCGTCGCTGCTCGAGGAATCGCTCGACGTGCTTTTCGAGATCCTGGCCTGGCTTCTCACTCTAATCTATGTTATATTCATCCTAATCGACTACCCGCAGATAACCCGCGGGTTCAAGCTCATCATCCCGCACAAATACCGCCCGCGCATGATGGTGGTGGTGCACGAGGTGGCGCAGAACATGAACAGCTATTTCCGCGGCCAGGGGCTTGTGGCACTGTGCGCGGCGGTGTTCTACTGCACGGGCTTCTCCATCGTGGGTCTGCCGCTGGCCATCCCGATGGGCATTCTGGTGGGAGTGCTGTACATGATACCGTATTTCCAGTATGTGACGGTCATCCCCGTGGCGGCCATCTGCTTTGTGTACTCGCTGGGAGGCAGCATCGATTTCCTGCCCCTGCTCGGCAAGTGCCTGCTGGTGTATGTGGTGAGCCAGTCGGTGTGCGACTATATAATAACGCCCCACGTGATGGGGCGTGCCATGGGCCTGAACCCGGCGGTGATACTGCTGTCGCTGTCGGTGTGGGGCAGCCTGCTGGGCATCATAGGCATGATCATAGCGCTGCCCGTGACGGCGCTGATCATGACATATTACGAGCGCTATATCAGCGAGCCGCGCCCGCGCGGCAAGGCCGGAGGCCCCGCCGGCGATTCCACGGTCAGCAATTCATGAGCCTGCGGGCCAGCGCCTCGCCGGCGAGGCGGCACTGCTCCAGGTCGGGCGCCTTGGCGGCCTGCTTCACCACCACCGGCTCGGCGGCGGGGGCTATGCCGCATGTGTCGAGCGCGGCGGCAATCTCGGCCACGGCGCGCTGCGACCATGTGTGCGAGCCTATCACCACGGCGTCGCGGCCCTTCACGCCGCGCACGGCCATGGCGCGGAGCACCTCGGCCACGGGCGGGAACAGCCCGTCGGAGTAGGTGGGGGCGGCTATGACAAGGCCGCGGTGGGTGAATATGTCGGCGAGGATATAGCTGAGATGTGTCTCCGAGGCGTTGCGTATCACAATGTCGCGCACGCCGGCGCCGGCCAGGGCCGCGGCGGCCGTCTCGGCCATCAGCTCGGTATTGCCGTACATGGAGCCGTACACCACGGTGACGCCGTTGTCGAGGGGCTCGTAGCGGCTGAGGCGGTCGTAGAGCGATATCACCTCGTAGCGGCGTTCGCGCCACACGGGGCCGTGGGTCGGGCATATCGTGTCGACACGCATGCCGGCAAGCTTGCCGAGGGCCTTCTGCACGTGCACGCCGTATTTGCCCACGATATTGCTGTAATACCTTGTCATCTCGGGGAAATATGCGTCGGTGGACATATCGGTGTCGAGCACGGCGCCGTTGAGGGCGCCGAAGCAGCCGAACGCATCGCCGCTGAACAGCACGGCCTCTTCCTCGAGGCGGGTCATCATCGTCTCGGGCCAGTGTACCATGGGGGTCATGACGAAGCGCAGGGTGGTGTCGGTGCCGAGGGCCAGGGTGTCGCCGTCGGCCACCGCCAGGCTGCGGGGCACGGGGCCGTAGAAACCCTCCACCATGGACAGCGTTATCTTGTTGCCCACGACTGTCAGCCCGGGGAATGCCCTGAGCAGCTGCCGCAGGGCTCCCGAGTGGTCGGGCTCCATGTGGTTGATTATCAGATATGCGGGTTCGCGGTCGCCGGCGATACGGCGTATGCTGTCGATCTGGCTCTCGGCGCGCGAGGCGTGCACGCCGTCGATTATGGCGAGGGCGTCGCCGCCGTCGACGAGGTAGGAATTATAGCTTACGCCGCCCGGCAGAGGCCACAGGCCCTCGAAGCGATGGGAGACGCGGTCGTTTACACCAATGTAATATACTCTATCCGAAATCTTTAAGGTATTCATAATAATTGGATGAGAAAGAACTTGCAACGGTGCAAAGTTAACACTTTCCGATGATATTTTTTTAACAATGATATATATAATGTCGGGGAATTTCGCTAACTTTGCACGTAATTTTACCTATCCGAAACATAATCACCAGCATAGACATGAATATCCTCGAACTCAGCGAACAGGAAATCATCCGCCGCAATTCACTCCGGAGCCTGCGCGACATGGGCATCGACCCCTATCCGGCCGCACAGTATCCGGTGGACAGCCACAGTGTCGAAATCAAGGAAAATTTCAAGGACGACGAGGAGTCGCCCCGCGAAGTATGCGTAGCGGGCCGCATCATGGGCCGCCGCATCATGGGCAAGGCATCGTTTGTTGAACTTCAGGATGCCGACGGCCGCATCCAGGTATATATCTCGCGCGACGAGATATGCCCCGGCGAGGACAAGGAGATGTACAACACCGTCTTCAAGAAGCTTCTCGACATCGGCGACTTCATCGGCGTCAAGGGCTACGTGTTCCGCACGCAGACGGGCGAAATCTCGGTGCACGCACGCGAGCTCACCGTGCTCTCCAAGAGCCTGCGCCCCCTGCCCGTAGTGAAGATGAAAGACGGCGTGGCCTATGACTCGTTCGACGACCCCGAGCTGCGCTATCGCCGCCGCTACGTGGACCTCGTGGTGAACGTGGGTGTGAAGGAGATATTCATGAAGCGCACCAAGGTGTACACATCGATGCGCAACTATTTCAACGAAGCCGGCTACGTGGAGGTGGAGACCCCCATCCTCCAGTCGATTCCCGGCGGCGCGTCGGCCCGTCCGTTCATCACCCACCACAACGCGCTCGACATCCCCCTGTATCTGCGCATCGCCGACGAGCTCTATCTCAAGCGCCTCATCGTGGGCGGATTCGACGGCGTGTACGAGTTCTCGAAGAACTTCCGCAACGAGGGCATGGACCGCACCCACAACCCCGAGTTCACCTGCATGGAGATCTATGTGGCCTACAAGGACTACAACTGGATGATGGACTTCACCGAGCGCATGCTCGAGAAGA
>CAYNXG010000007.1:0-37367 GCA_964401095.1 uncultured Bacteroides sp. | reverse complement strand
AACTGGATGAGGTGTACAACCAGGAAAGCGAGGACAACGATGCCGAGAACGAGCATGTTTTTCGACGACCATTCAACGTGGGGCGGACGGCCGGCCACGGCATAGCGGTCATTGCCACGTGCATGATAGTTCTGCACCGTGAGCCACACTGCATAGATAATGTGAATGATGAAAAGCAGCGCGAGGCCGGCTGATGCTACCAGGGCATACCAGTTGGCTCCGAGAAATTCGCATACCTGATTGTAGGCCGTGGGCCAGATCAGGGCGACTGCATTCATCAGAACGTGAAAAGTAACAAACAGGACGAGGCAGCAGCCGGTGAGGGCCATCACGAACTTACGTCCTATCGATGAGCTTGTTAACCACATAGAGATGATAATTTAGTTATTTATTGAGAATTGTTGTTTATCGTCGGTTTTATATCTCGGCGGAAATATCAGTCCGCAATTCCGTGCAAATTTAGCACAATTTAGGAATCTTTCCAATAATTCAATTAAAAAAGTGTAAATTTCGCCACCGCATCCTCCGGCGCCGGCGTCTGCCGCGCCCGCGCTCACGTTTTTTGCCCTCCCGACGGCGGCGCGAATACATTTTTTTCGTAACTTTGCGACACAAAACAAAATATATCGAATTATGACCTCAGATGACGCCAAACTTCTGAAAGCTGACCCCGACGGGCTGCATACCTACGAATTTATCGCCAATAATATCGATACCATCGAGGCCGCGGATCTCGAGGCCGCTGTGCAGAATCTGATCCGGGTCGACATAAACGGACAGTTCACGGCATCGGCCGCCAGGTACCTGCATGCCATCGACCCCGAAAAATACTCGGCTGCAATACCAATGCTCACAGCCGCCACCATCGAGAAAGACCGCGAACACCGCTATCTCGCCGACCTGCTTTCGGGCCTCTACGGCGCCGGATACCGCGAGCGCGCGGCCGAGCTGTCGGCTTCCGACGACAACTTCCGCCGCATATACAAGCGTCTTTTCCCGAATCCCGACAGCCTCTGAACGATTAACCGTCAACCCCCTCACATGAATAAATTATTGAATATAGCCGCCCTGGCGGCCATGATGTCGCTCGCCCTGATGGCCTGCGGCAACGCATCGGCCAAGCAGGACCAGACAGCCGGCAACAATGACATAACCGACAAGAAAATGACACAGAACATCGACACTAATCTCGACGACACCACCTCGGTGAAGGTTGAGGTTGAGACCACTCTCGGGAATTTCACCATCCTCCTATACGGCGACACTCCCCGCCACCGCGACAATTTCGTAAAACTCGTCAACGACGGATTCTATGACGGCACGCTCTTCCACCGCGTCATCAACGAATTCATGATTCAGGCCGGCGATCCCTCGTCGAAGGACGCCCGTCCCGGCCAGCGTCTCGGCGCAGGCGGCCCCGGCTACACCATCGAGGCCGAGATAGCCTTCCCGCGCCACTTCCACAAGCGCGGTGCCCTCGCAGCAGCCCGCCAGGGCGACCAGGTGAACCCCGAGAAGCGTTCGTCGGGCTCGCAGTTCTACGTCGTCACCGGCAAGCGCTACATCCCCGCCCAGCTCGAAGCCATGAAGGAGCAGCTGAAAAACCAGCAGCTTCAGGCCACATTCAACGGCCTCGCAGCCGCCCACATGGACGAAATCCGCTCCATGCAGGCCGCCGGCGACACAGCCGGTCTGAAAAACCTTCAGGACTCACTCATCCGTCAGACCGAGGCCACCGTGGCCGCCAATCCCATGACCGTAACTCCCGAAATGGCTGAGGCTTACACCAATGTGGGCGGCACGCCCCACCTCGACGGAGCCTACACCGTGTTCGGCGAAGTAATCAGCGGCATGGACGTCATCGACAAGATTGAAAAGGTGGAGACCGACCCCGCCGACCGCCCTGTCGAAGATGTGAAAATCATCTCGATGAAGATTCTGAAATGATTGAATTCAGGCGCTACACCCTGCCCAACGGGCTGCGCGTGATACACAACTACGATCCCTCCACCGTCATGGTGGCCGTGGACGTGCTGTACAACACCGGGGCCCGCGACGAACGCCGCGAGCTCACGGGCATAGCGCACCTGTTCGAGCATCTGATGTTCGGCGGCTCGGAAAACGTGGAGCGGTTCGACCGCGAGCTCGAAAACGCCGGTGGCCGCAACAATGCCTGGACATCAAACGATTTCACCAACTTCTACGACATCGTCCCGGCCGTGAACGTCGAGACGGTGTTCCACCTCGAGAGCGACCGCATGCTGGCTCTGAGCTTCAATCCCAAGGCCCTGGAGGTGCAGCGCAGCGTGGTCATAGAAGAATTCAAGCAGCAATGCCTCAACCGCCCTTACGGCGACCTCATGCACGGCCTGCGTGCCGCGCTCTACAGCCCCGCACATCCGTATTCGTGGCCGGTCATAGGACTTGAGCCGGGCCATATAGCCGGCGTCACCGACAGCGACGTCAGGGAGTGGTTCTACAGCCACTACGCCCCCGACAACGCCGTGCTGGCCATATCGGGCCGCCTGGACTATGACGAGGGCCGTCGGCTGGTGGAAAAATGGTTTGGCGACATACCGCGGCGCAATCCCGCCGCGCGCTCGCTGCCGTCGCCGGGCTTTCCCGCATCGCCCGTGCTGCGCCGCATGAGCGGCCGTGTCCCCTACCCCATGCTCGCCATAGCGATCCCAATGGAGGCCTACGGCACTCACGACTACCGCGTGGCCGACTGCATCACCGACATCCTGTCGGCGGGCCGCTCGAGCCGCATCTACCGCAACCTCATCGCCGGCGGCGACGGCTCCATCATCGAGGCCGACGCATCCGTATCGGGCGCCGAGGAGAGGGGCTTCATGCTCTTCACGGCCCGCACGGCCACCGACAGCGACGAGGCCCTCGACGCTGCCGCCAGCGCCCTTATGGAGCAGCTCGCCGCACTCGCAGTGCCCGGCGACGTGTCGGAGCACGAGCTCGAAAGGACGCTCAACCGCTTCGAGTCGACCTTCGTGCTGTCAAACCTCGACGCCCTGTCCAAGGCTCAGAACCTGGCCATGGCAGAGATGCACGGCGAGGACATCAACGACACTGTGGCGTTGCAGCGCACCATCACCGCCGCCGACATAGCCCGCGTGGCCGCGCAGCTCTCGGCCACTCCCGCCGCCACGGTCTACTACCGGCCCGAAGCCTGAATTCCGACAGAATGACATATACGACACCGCCCCGCAACGGATAGCTGCGGGGCGGCGCTGTTTTATGCCATATTGGTTTATTTCTTGTCAGCGGCGGCGAGGAAGTCCTCTATGCCCTTGACGATGGCCGCGGCCAGGCGCGTACGGTATTCGGGGTCGGCCAGCAGCTCCTCCTCGGGCAGCGACGACATGAACAGCACCTCCACGAGGGCGTTGGGATAGTCAGTCGGGCCGTTGAGCGAGAAGTTGAAATTGCCTGTGAGGCCAAAGTTGGCCAGTCCGAGTCCCAGCATCGAGCGGTGGATGGCATCGGCCAGCGCGCGGTTGCTGATATGCTTGTAATAGGCGCTGGTGCCCAGGGGCTTGAGCGGATTGCCCGAGGCGTTGTTGTGCACGCTCACGGCCAGGTCGACGCGTGCCTCGCGCCATATGCGCTTGCGTTCGGTCATGGAGGGGCCGGTGTCGCCGTCGCGGGTCAGCACCACCTTCGCACCCTTGGCACGCAGCATGTCTGCGGCCTTGAGCACGAGGTCGAGGTTGATATCCTTCTCCAGCAGGCCCGAGGGCGAGCGTGCGCCGGGATATTCGCCGCCGTGGCCGGCATCAAGGCCGATGGTGAGGTCTTTTAGCGCCAGCGACTGCGGACGGTGGCGCACATCGATTACGAGGCTGTTGCCCGAGTAGTCCACCGAGTAGCCCCAGTTCTGTGTGTCGTTGAGACGTATTACGATGGTGAGGACGTCGGCGGCAGTCTGCTCGAGGTCGACAAACTTCACGATTCCCGGGTCATTGTGCTGTGTGAGCCAGTTGGTGTTGTTCATGGCGCCGTAGATTGACACACGAATCGTGTTGGGGTCGATTTCCGTGCGGCTGTAGTAAGGCAGACGGCCGGGGAGCGACATGACGATGCGGTCGGTCTTGCCCGTATTGGTTATCGAGCACGAACCGGTGTTATATGTCCCCGCGCCGTCGCCGCCGGGGGTGACATCGGATTTCTGCACGTAGGCGAATCCGCCTGCGCCGAGCCTCACCTTATACAGGCGCTCGGTCTCGGCCACGGCCGTCATGGGAATGCCGGAATCCACAAAATTCATTTTCGAGCCTCCGAGGCGGTCGCCGCCGTTGCCGTATTGCAGATATGCGCCGGGACGGGTGACGATATTCAGCGGAGCAATCTCGCGGTCGGCCTCGCCGGCACGCGCGGCCCCGGCGGACGCGACAGGCTCGCGATAGTACACGCGGGCCTCGGTGCGGGCGGCATCGCGTCCGCGGCGTGCCTCTACGGGAATTACGTTAAGGCCGGGACGCAGGGTGTACTCGGCGCCGAACGAGCCCGTGCGGTAGACATGCACGTCCTTGCCGTCGATGCGGGCTGTGGCGTCGGGGTCGGTGACACCGATTACATAGTAAGTGGCCCGCGACACGGTGTCGGGAGTCTCGTCGTCGCGATAGATGCGCAGCGAGGGCTTGGCGGCCGACACTACGGCTGTGGCGGCCATGGCGACCGCGAGCGTAGCGATGATGTGTTTCATAGATAGCGTAATTTATTACTGTTGTTAATTATTGGTTTTCAATGTTTTTTAGATTGTTCCAGCGCCACGGACAAGGCAGTCTCGAGCATGGTGTCGATGCCGCGTAGGGCCGCCTCGGGGTCGAGGTCGACATGCACGTCGGGCGCTATGCCCTGCTCGGTGGGTCGCATCTCGGCATCATAGACCGGCGAGGCCGAGAATCGCACCGACCAGCCGCAGGGAATCTCCGAGCTGAACGGCATGCCCGAGCCGCCGCCGGTGCGGTCGCCCACGATGGTGACACCGGGCAGCGGGCGCATCACGGCCACGAAATTGTTTGCCGCGCTGAATGTCGAGCGGTTCACCAGTACCACCACCGGCTTGTCCCAGTGTGCGCGAGGCGCGGGAGCGGGGTCGAAGTAGTATTTGTAAGGCTTTGAGAAGTCGCCGTGCCCCGGGCCGCTCTTGTGGCAGATGTATCCGCCGGTGATGCGGCTGTCGATAAAGCGCCTCACCAGCACCTCCACGTTGGAGATATTGCCGCCGCCGTTGTCGCGGATATCAAAGACCATGGCGCGGCAGTCGCGCAGCAGGGTCAGCGTCCAGTCGAGGGTGCTCTCGCCGAGCGAATACGAGAACGAAGGATAGCGCACGTAGGCTATGGAGTCGGAGATCATGGCATAGGTGAGGCCGCCCTTTGTGAGGCCGCCGAAATGCAGATAATATTCGTCCACGAGGCGGCTGTCATAGTTCTGCGGATAGTCGCTCCACCATTTTTTGTAATACGATGTGGCGAAGGGCGTGGTGAGGTTGACGTGACCGTCGCGCAGCTCGGCCAGCATGTCGGCGCATATCGAATACAGCTCGGTGACGCTTGTCTCGGGCTTGACGCGCGGACGGTAGACGGCATACACCGAGTCCCAGTCCACGCCTTTCTCCTCGAAAAAGCAATAGTGGGTGTCAAGCACGCTCCACAGAGCGTCGAAATTACCCTCGGGGTCATTGTCCCACTCCTCCACGCCGTGGCACGACGCGACGGCAAGGGCGAGCAGGGATACAAGGGCTGATAACAGGAGATTCTTCATGGCTGAGAGGTCAATAAGCCGATATTATGGCCGCGTCGGGCCCGCGCCTTGCGCCGGCCGGCAGCGATATCCATTCCGTGGCCACGCCGATGATGAAGGCGTGGGATATGTCGCGGCTCACGATGCCCGAGGCCTTTGACGAGAATATCTCGCAGCGATAGCCCAGGCGCAGGGTGGTGGCGCCGAAATGCAGGTCGGCGGTAAGGAGATTGTCGAGACGGAAAAAATTGCCGGGCCACGCCACGTGCGCCAGCCCCGAATGATTGCCGAGCCATATCTCATAGTAAAGCTCGTCATAATCGGGCGAGAAGAACGCGCCCGCGAGGGGCATTACGGGCTGATAGCGCAGTGTCAGCGGCAGGCGTCCGAGGCGTCCGCGCCACACGGCCATGCCGGTGACGCCCACCGTGGCCGACGCGCGCACCGACACGGGATTGTTGCTGTTGCGGGCCAGCATGAGCATGCCTATCTCGGCGCCTATATTGCCGCCGCCGGCCAGCGTGAAGCCTCCGGGAAGCGAGGTGCGCCACATCATGCTCCACGACGGACGCACGCCTGCCTGCACTATGGAGGCGTTGCCGGCGGGATTGAGCGTGCGGCCGGCCCACACGCGGCAGTCGAGACGCATCACCGTGCGCCGCGGGTCGTGGCGCATGGCCTGCAGGCGCTCGTAGTTCAGCGCGGCCCGCCAGCCAGAATAGTGCAACGGCGTCAGGTATGTGTCGCACACATGATCGCTGCCCGCCTCGAGGGTATAGGCCGAGGTCACGGGCCTCAGCGGACGGGCGTCGGAGGAGGCGGCGGCGATTGTGTCGGAGGCATAAGCCCCGGCCGAGGCCGCTATGAGCAGCATCAGCAGCAGATACAGCCTATTCATCGTCAAACAGGCGCTGCTGGCCGGTGATTTCATCGCGTATCTCGTCGTCGCTCATGTCGGGCATCACGTCGTCGGGGGCATCGGCGTCCGCATCATCGTCGCGGTCGTCGGGCAGGTCCACCTCCTTGGGCTCAAGCTCCTCCACCTCGGCTATGGCGTAGGTGGTGAGGCGCTTGCCGCGCGCGCGGAACGATTTGGTGCCGATAAACTCGTCGGCATCGATTATCATCGGCTCGCGGAAGTCGTCGGGAGCGGCAAACGACACGCGGAACATGGCGCCCGCGGCATCGCTGAGGGCTATGAGCGTCGAGCGCTCGTTGTCGGTGAGATAGCGCTGCAGGCGCGCCGACGGCTCGAACTTGAACCGCTTGATATACGGATAGCCCTGCTCGGCATCGTTGAGGATGGCCGTCCACACCTTGGAGGGCGAGAACTTCTCGATGCGCAGGATATTGTCGTCATAGTGGTTGGTGGCCTGGAAGCCCGTGGTGTAGAACTCGCCCGTGCGGGTGATGACCAGCACCTGGTCGTCGCCGGCGAATTCGCCCAGATAATCGCCGCGGCCGTCATAGTTAAGGCGCAGCACGTCGGGGTCGAACCACACCTTCAGGCCGCCCAGCGTCGACGCGCCGCGGCCTTTGAGCGCAAACCGCTGCACCTCGTTGCGCGTGACGATATTGCCCATGGCGGCGCGGCCCTTGGGCTTGATGTCGGCGAAGTCCACGTCGATCTGCAGTTTCTTGAGGCCGCGCTTGGGCTTCAGTATCACCTTCACCACCTCGGCCTCGCCGTTGGGATTGGCCGAGAACCACACCACGCGCGAGCCCGCGGGCACCGGATCGCCGGGGATGAGATTATATTCCTTGTCGCGCGTGAGGCCGGTGGCGGCAAAGCGCTTCATCATGTATGTGCCCCCCTTGCCGTGGCGGTAGATGACGTTGTAGATGGTGCGGCGGTCGTTGCGCTTGAACACGGCCAGGTGTATGATGCCCTTGTCGACAAAGAGCTTCTCCTGCACCTTCACTATCTTGTAGCGGCCGTCCTTGTAGAACAGGATTATGTCGTCGATGTCCGAGCAGTTGCAGACAAACTCGTCTTTCTTTAGCCCCGTGCCTATGAAGCCCTCCTCGCGGTTGATATACAGCTTTTCGGTGGCCTCGGCCACGGTGGTGGCCTCGATGGAGTCGAATCCGCGCACCACGGTGCGGCGCGGATAGGAGTGTCCGTATTTCTCCTTCAGCCCGGTGTACCACTCGATGGCGTAGTCCACCAGGTGGTCGAGGCGGTCGAGGGTGCGGGCTATGCGGCGGCCCAGCTCGGCTATGCGCTCGTCGGCCTCCTCGATGTTGAAGCGCAGGATACGCTTCATCCTTATCTCGAGCAGGCGCAGGATGTCATCGTCGGTAATCTCGCGTGTGAGCGACGGCAGGTAGGGCTCGAGGCGGCCGCGTATGTGGGCCTTGGCGGCCTCGATGTCGGGGGCCTCCTCGTATTCACGGTCCTTGTATATGCGCTCCTCGATGAAAATGCGCTCGAGCGAGGCATACATCAGCTGTTCGCGCAGCTCGCCCAGCTCGATGGTCAGCTCGGCCCGCAGGATGTCCACGGTGCGGTCGGCCGAGTGGCGCAACACGTCGCTGACGCCGAGAAATTCGGGCTTGTCGCCGCGGATGACGCAGCAGTTGGGCGATATCGACACCTCGCACTCGGTGAAGGCATACAGCGCGTCGATGGCCTTGTCGCTCGACGTTCCGGGCAGCAGGTGCACCAGTATTCGGGCCGTGTCCGACGTGTTGTCGTCGACGCGGCGAATCTTGATTTTTCCTTTTTCAAAAGCCTTCAGAATCGAGTCGATGACGGCGCCGGTGGTGCGGCCATAGGGAATCTCGGTTATGGCGAGGGTGCGGTTGTCCACCTTTTCGATTTTCGCGCGCACCTTGAGTGTGCCGCCGCGCCGGCCGTCGTTATACCGCGACACGTCGATGTAGCCGCCGGTGACGAAGTCGGGGACGAGCTCGAAATCCTCGCCGCGCAGATAGGCCACCGAGGCGTCGATAAGCTCGTTGAAGTTGTGCGGCAGGATTTTCGACGACAGGCCCACGGCAATGCCCTCGGCGCCCTGAGCCAGCAGCAGCGGGAACTTGGAGGGCAGCGTCACGGGCTCCTTCTTGCGGCCGTCGTAGCTCACGGTCCAGTCGGTCACCTTGGCGTTGTACAGAGTCTCGAGGGCGAAGGGCGACAGGCGTGCCTCGATGTATCGGCCCGCGGCGGCCGAGGCGCCCGTGAGGATGTTGCCCCAGTTGCCCTGCGTCTCCACCAGCAGCTCTTTCTGACCCAGCTGCACGAGGGCGTCGTTGATCGAGGCGTCGCCGTGGGGGTGATACTGCATGGTGTTGCCCACGATGTTGGCCACCTTGTTGAAGCGTCCGTCGTCGAGGGTCTTCATCGAGTGGAGGATACGCCGCTGCACGGGCTTCAGGCCGTCGTCGATATTGGGCACGGCGCGCTCGAGTATGACATAGGAGGCATAGTCGAGAAACCACGTCTGGAACATGCCGCTGAGGCGGTGTTTCAGCACGTCCTTGGGGTCGCAGAAGGGGCGTGGAGACGCCTTGGGGGCATCTTCGGATTCAGGGTCGGGGATTATATTTTCGTCGCTCACGGTAATAGACTTTTACAGGCTTTACGACAAAGGTACGAAATTTTTTAAAATAAACGAAAAAAATCCCCTGCCGCCGGGATGTGGCGACAGGGGAGGGAGTTGTCGTAACCTGTAGGTCTAACGCATTACCATCCGGGGTTCTGCGGGAGTTTCAGACCATTCTGATTGTAGAGGTTGATGATTGTGGAGCCGAGGGGCTGGAGGTATTCACGGTCTGTGAATGTGCGGACAGCGGTACCTGCGGTGCTGGCGGCGCCGTTGATATAGCCGTTGGTTGTGAACACACCCTTGAGCTGTTCGGCGGTAGCGTTCGATACGTTAGCACCGAGGGCAATGTTGGGATGCTTACCTGAGTCGAGGAGGTCGAGCTTATGCCAGCGGATGAGATCCCAGTAGCGGTGGTTCTTGTCGAACATCATCTCGCAGCGGCGCAGACGGCGGATTTCCCAGATGAGGCTCGATACGCCCATGTTGTTGGCGGGGTCGGCCATCTGTTCGAGATAAGCCTTGCTGAGGCGCTGGGTGTCGATACCGGCACGTTCCCACAGGGGCTTTACGCACTTGGCTACGTCGGCGTCGTCGAGCTGGCCGAGTTCGGCGCGGGCTTCGAGGTAGTCGCAGTAGATGTTGGCGAGCCAGTAGATGGGAGCGCAAGTAAAGTTGGTATTGGCGTTTACAGTCTGTGCCAGGGGTATGTTGGGGTTAACATACTTGCAGATGGTGTAACCGGTGGTTGACACGATGCTGAACGAGTTGGGACGCTTGAAGCTTACGGCAGAACCGAAGGCGAGCTTGGGGTCGATGGTCTGGGCGAGGCGTCCGTCGCGTACTTCGAGAGCCTTGGAGATATCGAAGCCGGTGATGTTGCCCTTGTCGTCGAGGATGGGTTCGGCGAGGTCGCTCTTGTTCATGGATGTGGTGGCCAGGGGCTTGGCATCCTTGAAGAGATAAGCGTCGAAGGCGTCCTTGGTCATACCGGCGATTTCGGTCTCGGAGCTGAGGAATGCAGCGGCAGAATGAGTAAGCGAACCGGTCTGATAGCCCTTCATGAAGATAATCTCGGGATTGTCGAGGAGGCTGACTGTACCAATCGAAGCGTCGGCTGCGAATACCGAGTTGTAGATTGAGCGGTAGTCGTCACAGATGCGGTAGCCCTGGTCCATGATGGCCTTGCAGGCCTTGATAGCCTCGCCATAGAACTTGGTGGCGCGGGCATTGTCATTCTTGTGGTATTTGGCGAAGGCTGCCTCGTACAGACAGATTTCCGACTTCATGGCGTTGGCCATGTCGACGCTGAATTCGAGCTTGTTGCTCTGCTGCATGATGTTCTCAACAGCGTAGTTGAGGTCTTCGAGAACGAAGTCCATCACCTCGTTGCGGGGAGTGCGGTCGCCGTAAAGTTCGCCGGAGGCGGGGTCGAGCACTTCTGTAACCAGGGGCACATCGCCGAGGGCGCGTACGAGTTCATAGTACTGCTGGGCACGTACGAGGCGGGCCTGGGCTATGAAGTTGGCGTTCTGCTTCTCGTTGGCGATGTTACAGTTGTTGATGATATAGTTGCAGCGGCGCACCTCTGTGTAGCTTGCATCCCATACGCTGTTGGCATTGGGCACGGCTTCGTAGGTCCAGCGGGCAAACACGGTGCCTTCACCGGAATAGATGTGCGAGCACTGGTCATCGCTAAGCGACTGGTAGTAGAAGTCGTTGACCCAACTTTGACCGTTGCCGTAACCGAGGAAGTTGTTGTACAGGGTGTTTACCATTGCCTGCAAGTTCTGGGTGCTGGTCCAGTAGGCCGGGTTGTCAGTCTGCTTGTCCAGCGGGTAGCGGTTGTCATCGAGGAAGTCGTTACAGCTCGTGAGAGCGGCAGCTCCGGCGATAAGACCGAATATGATTGTTTTTTTCATTGCTGTGTCAGTTAAAATTTAGAATGTTACCTGAATGCCGAACGAGTAGCTCTTCATCATGGAGTTGTTGCGGCCGAAACCTGCAAGACCCTGGCTTACGCCGCCTTCCATTTCAGGATCGATACGGAACTTGTGAGCGCCGTTGTAGAGGAAGAAGGGATTCTCTGTGCTGAAGTAAACGCGGGCACGCTGGATGTAGGCCTTCTTGGTGATGTCGACGGGCAGTGTGTAACCTACGGTGATGTTCTTCATGCGCAGGTATGCCATGTTGACGAGGTAACGGTCATTGACAGTCCAGTTGTTGATACCCTGTTCGCAAGTGTTGCGCATTGTCGAGTGGTACGAGAAGTCGCCGCCTGTGAGGTTAGGATATGTGTTGTTCTGATCTACTTCGTAGCCTACGATTTCGTTGTTGGCGTTGACCACGTAAGAGTTGTGGCTGAGCTGGTGCTCGAACAGACCCGAGTTGGCCTGAGCGAAGGGCATGATGAAGTTGCTCACCTGCCACATGTTGCGCTTGCCTACACCCTGGAGGAAGAAGTCGATGTCGAAGCCCTTCCATGCAGCGCCGAGACGGAGGCTGTATTCATAGCGGGGCATTGCGTTACCGATAACCTTGATATCGCCGTGGTTTTCATAGCTGCCCACGGGAACGGCACGGTGGTTGGGGTTAGCCTTGGCTGCTTCATAGCCGGCATCGCCCTTCACGTACTTCTGACCGTCGAGCATGATCATTGTGGGATCGCCGTTGTTGATAACGCCGTCGCCGTTCTGATCCTTGAACTTGACGTCGCCGGGGCCGAAGTGGAAGTTACCGAAGTCGAGAGCGTCCTGGTTGGCTACGCCGTTGGCATAGTTGAAAGCGCCGGTCCATTTGCCGGTCTCGGGATCGATTACCTTGCCCGAGAAGTCGCCTTCCTCGAAGTAGCGGTCGTATTCAAAGCCCCAGATGTCGCCGAAGGTCTGACCTTCGTAGAAACGGTAGCCGCCTAAGCCGTAAACCCATGAGTAGAGAATCTTGTCATCATTGCTGGCCCACTTGGTGACCTTGCTGCGTGCGTCGCCGATAGAAGCGGTGGCCCATACATCCCAGTCGCCGAAGCTGTGGTTGTAGCTGAGAGAGAGTTCCCAGCCGTTGGTGCGCATGTTGCCGGCGTTTTCAAGGGGAGCGCTCACACCGAGGGTGGAGGGCAGAGGCATACCGGGAGCGAGCATGTCGCGGGTCTCACGCGAGAACCAGTCGAATGTGGCGGTAAGCGAGTTGTTGAAGAAGCCGAGGTCGATACCTACGTCGGTGGTGATCACGCGTTCCCAGGTGAGGGAGCTGTTTACGAGTGTGGGCATGGAAGCGCCGTTAAGCGGTGTGCCGCTGGCGTTGATCCAGTTCACGTTTTTGTTGCCGAGGGTGATTGTGGAGATAAACTGGTTGTCGGCGAGGTTCTCATTGCCGAGGTGGCCGTAAGAAGCGCGGAGTTTACCATTGCTCCACCAGTCGGTGACGGGCTTGAAGAATTCTTCTTCAGAGAAGCGCCAGCCTGCCGAGAACGAGGGGAAGAATGCCCACTGCTTGTTGGAGGGGAAGCGGGTTGAACCGTCGTAGCGGCCGTTGGCCTCGAACAGGTAGCGACCCTTGTAGTCATAGTTGACACGGCCGAAGAAACCGGCGGTTGCACGGTGGCCCGAACCGCCTGTTACGAGATAGTCGGAAGCTTCAGAACCGTTGGTAAGGTTGAGTTCGGGGAGCTGATAGTCAACGAGGCCGTAGCGGGCACCGGTGAGGTTGTCATAGCGCATCTGTTCTGCCGAGAAGCCGAGCATGACCTTGAGGTTGTGGTCTTCTGCGAAGGTCTTGGCATAGGTGGCGAAGGCGTTGGTGGTCCAGCGGTCCATGTCGTTCTTGTCGACACGTGCACGTGTACGCGGCTGGCCGGCTGTGGGCCATGTGTAGGTGCCGTAGGCCTTGCTGCCCCAATCCCAGAATGTCATTTCTACCCACGATGCGTGGTTCTGATAGCTGCGGAAGTCATAGGTGAAGTCGGCCTGAAGGGTAAGACCCTTGATGATTTCGGCCTGGGCCCATGCCTGCAGACGGGTCTGGCGTGTAACGGCCTTGTCGGTGGGAGCAAGGAGACGTTCGCTCAGGGTGTTGCGGAAGGGGATAACCTCGCCTGTGGTGGGATCGGCGATGCCGCCCCATGCAGATACGAACGGAGCCCAGCGCCATGCATACTGATAGGTGTTGTTGGGGGTGTTGGGTTCGGTGTACTCGCGCTGTGTGAAGCTGATGCGTGTACCGGCCTTCAACCAGGGAGTGATTTCGGTGGAGATGTTGGCGTTGGCCATGTAACGGCTCATCTTGTCGGGGTTGTAGCGCATGAGGCCCTGCTTGCTGTCGAAGCCGAAGCTCAGACGGTACTGGGTCTTGCCGCTGGTGCCCTCGAGGCTCACGTTATGCTTCTGCGAAGGAGCTGCGTGGTTGTAGAGGGTCTTTGTGATATCCCAGTCGGCATAGCGGAGCCATGTGCCGTCGTCGAGAACGCGGAAGTCACCGATGTTGTTCTCGTCCTGATAGGGCTGGAGCTCCACATAGCTTGTATAGCGCTTGCCGCCGTGCTGCTGGCTCCACTTCTCCAGGTAGGGGAGGATGTCGTCATAGTACATGTCGCCCACAACGGTCTTGTTCATGCCGGAGTTGCGGTAGTATGCCTGAAGCGAGCCTCTTACCTCATCGGCTGCGGGGGCAAAGTTGGGCAGTACTGTGGGAGCGCTCCATGCGAAGTTGTTGCTATAGCTTACGCTGACCTTGTCGGTCTTGTTGGCGCCCTTGGTGGTGATGAGCACAACGCCGAACGATGCGCGTGCACCATATACGGCAGCCGACGATGCGTCCTTGAGCACGGAGATGTCGGCGATGTCGTCGGGATCGATAAAGTTGAGGTTATCTACGGGCACACCGTCGACAACGAGCAGAGGGGCGGAAGCCTGGCCGTTGGTAAGGGTTCCGACGCCGCGGATGCGGATCGAGGCGTCACTGGCGATACCGCCGTTGCCTGTGGTGATGGTGAGGCCGGGGACAGCGCCCTGCAGGGCCTTGGTGACGTCGGCTACGGGACGGCTTTCCATAACGCGGGCTACGTCGACTGTGGCGACGGCACCGGTAAGGTTGGCCTTCTTCTGTGTGCCGTAACCTACGGCTACGAGTTCATTGAGCATCTCGGTGGTGGGCTGCAGATATACCTGCATGCCCTGTTTTGCCTGCATCTCCACGGGCTTGTAGCCTACGAAGCTGATGCGGAGAACTGTGCCGGGCTTTACGCGGATAGCGAAATTACCGTCAAAGTCGGTGGCGGTGGCATTGCCTGATACACCTTTTTGCACAACGCTGGCGCCGATGACCGGCTCGTTGTTTTCATCCAAGACCGTACCGTTGATGGTAACGACCGACTGACCTTGCTGCTGGGGTTCGGGCGCAGCGAACGCGGCAAAATTGCCGGTCAGCGGCATCCCGCAGGCCAAAAGCAGTGTCACAAACAGATGTTTTCTCATAAAATTTAGTAAAGAGGTTTTTAAATACCTTTTCAGCACATGACGGGCACCTCCTCGTGGGAGAATTCCGACGTGCGCCGAGCGGGCGCTGATTGGTGATTGTATTTCCCTAAATTATGTCCTTGGGGAAGCCGCGCCCGCGCCGCCACCGTCCGCGCTACACATTATTATATATAAGGAGATGTGCGCCATAGCCTTTGCCTGGCGCGATGATTCATAAAATGGTTAGGTACTATTCTTAAAAAACCATGTTATAAAGCATATTGTTAATTTTTGTGAAACAAAGGCCGCCCTCGGAAATTATCATTAATTTTGACATCGATATAAACAATAAAAAACGTTATCAAACTTAAAAAAACCGCCTCGCCGCCTCTCCTCCTCATCATTCATTATGAATAATTGTGAATTTCATGTCGCGGAAGCGCTCGGCCGGCCCCTCGGAGACGCCTGTTCCACCCCTCCCGGGTGTGCGGCTTTGAGGGTAGAAATTGTTAATAAAGCTTAATTCGATGTTCGTTTTGAGAAATATTGTTTAATTTTGGGCGATGAAACACATCTGACCCTATTGATTATTTATAAAAATTAACTGTCGATATAACACCTAAAACAAAAACAACCAATTCAAATACCTTGAAAACAAGCCATTACTAACTATAAATGCAACTAACGTCATAACTAATGACATAACTTAGGGAAATAAAATCACCAATCAGCGCCCGCTCGGCGCACGTCGGAAGTCTCCCGCGAGGAGGCGCCCGCCATGTGCTGAAAAGGTATTTAAAAACCTCTTTACTAAATTTTATGAGAAAACATCTGTTTGTGACACTGCTTTTGGCCTGCGGGATGCCGCTGACCGGCAATTTTGCCGCGTTCGCTGCGCCCGAACCCCAGCAGCAAGGTCAGTCGGTCGTTACCATCAACGGTACGGTCTTGGATGAAAACAACGAGCCGGTCATCGGCGCCAGCGTTGTGCAAAAAGGTGTATCAGGCAATGCCACCGCCACCGACTTTGACGGTAATTTCGCTATCCGCGTAAAGCCCGGCACAGTTCTCCGCATCAGCTTCGTAGGCTACAAGCCCGTGGAGATGCAGGCAAAACAGGGCATGCAGGTATATCTGCAGCCCACCACCGAGATGCTCAATGAACTCGTAGCCGTAGGTTACGGCACACAGAAGAAGGCCAACCTCACCGGCGCCGTCGCCACAGTCGACGTAGCCCGCGTGATGGATTCCCGCCCCGTCAACGATGTTACCCGCGCACTCCAGGGCGCTGTACCGGGCCTCACCATCACCAACGCTTCGGGCGGCCTGAACCAGGATGCACAGATCCGCGTGCGTGGTACAGGTACCCTTACCAACGGACAGAATTCAGATCCTCTGATTGTTGTCGACGGTGTGCCTGTCGACGACCTCAACTTTGTGAACCCCGACGACATCGCCGACATCTCCGTGCTCAAGGACGCATCGTCGAGCGCTATCTACGGTTCGCGCGCCGCATTCGGCGTGATTCTCATCACCACCAAGAACCCCTCTGTAGCCGACCGCGTATCGGTGTCGTACTCGGCCAACTTCGCATGGAGCGGCGCCACAGTGCTGCCTAAGTTCGCCAACACTGTCGACCAGATCAAGACCTCGCTCCAGGGCTACTACCGCAACCCCACCTCGGGCAACGCAGCCACCGAAGTAGGCGGCATGAACTACAAGCAACTCCTCCCCTATGCCGAGGCATGGCAGCAGCAGCACGGCGGAAAGCCTTACACCGACTACTGCGAGATGCATCCCTTTGAAAGCTGGGACAACGTGGGCGACTTCGCCATCTACAAGGACTCGAAGGGCAACGACCAGTGGCTCCGCTACGCAGACTGGGATCTGGCCGCCACACTGTTCTCCAACCATGCTCCCTCACAGAAGCATAACGTTACTCTCGAAGGCACATCGGGCAAGACTCAGTATCGTCTGAGCTTCGGCTACGACGGCCGTCAGGGCACCATGAAGTTCAACCCCGACAAGCTCAACCGTTACACCGCCAACGCCAACATCTCCACCGAGATCACCTCGTGGCTCAAGGCCGGCACACGCATCAGCTACACACAGCGCGAGTTCATGGAACCCAACACGGGCCGTAACTCTTATCAGTATCTGTGGCGCTGGGCTCCTTACATGGAGACCTACGGCTGGATGATCAACCCCGAGACCAACAAGCCCCTCACCTTCCGCAACGAAATCATGAACCGCGGACAGGCCAACACCGAGAAGACCATCACCCGCAGCACCCGCCTGCAGGCATGGATGAACGCCGAAATCATCAAGGGCCTCAACCTTCAGGCCGACTTCACCTATGACGTACGCACGATGAACAACCAGTCGTCGTGGGCCCTCGTTGAAGGCTGGAACACATGGGGCGGCGCCTACACCATCTACCAGTGGCCTACCGCCGGACAGCCCTCTACCCGCGCCCGCAAGCAGTCGTCGACCGGCGACCGCTGGACCGTCAACGTCTTCGCCACCTATGCCAAGACATTCGCTCAGGACCACAACTTCAAGGCCATGGTGGGCGGCACAGCCGAGCAGTACCGCTACACCTCGCTCGACGGCTACCGTTCGGGTCTCGTAGACTACTCGCTGCCTAACCTCTCGCTCACCGACGGCGGCAACGGCGGCACAAACGTTACCGCAACCGGTTCTGACAGCCACCGCGCCACAGCCGGCTTCTTCGCCCGCGTCAACTACGACTACAAGGGTATCTACCTCTTCGAGGCCAACCTGCGCCGCGACGGTTCGAGCCGCTTCCCCGCCAACGACCAGTGGGCATGGTTCCCCTCTGTATCGGCAGGCTACCGCTTCTCCGAGGAAGCTTACTTCCAGCCCGTCAAGAATATCATCTCCAACGGTAAGATCCGCGCCAGCTACGGCCAGATCGGTAACGAGAACGTCGGCACCAACGCCTTCCTCTCCGTTATCTCCTACGGTAACAAAAACGTGAACTGGATCACCTCGCAGGGCATCCTCGCCAGCTCGGCCGGCGTTCCTACCCTCGTATCCAACACCCTCACCTGGGAACGCATCGAGACAGCCGACGCAGGCATCGACCTCGGCTTCTTCAACAATCAGCTCACATTTGGCTTCGACTGGTATCAGCGTATGACCAAGGACATGCTCGCTCCCGGTATGCCCGTGCCCTCTACCCTCGGCACATCGGCTCCCCTGCGTAACGCCGGCAGCCTCCGCACCCGCGGCTGGGAACTCTCGCTCGGCTGGAACCACAGCTTCGGCGACGCCGAGGTTTACGCCCAGTTCAACCTCTCCGACGCACAGTCGAAGGTGACCAAGTGGGACTCCAACACCAACAACACCCTCTACTCGTACACCGCCGGCAAGAGCGGCTACCTCTTCTTCGAGGGCCAGAACTTCGGCGACATCTACGGCTTCGAGGTTGACCGCTACTTCGAGGAATCAGACTTCAACGGCAAGAACTCAAACGGCAAGTGGATCTACGCCGACGGCGTGGCCAACCAGGACTACCTCGCCTACAACCCCTTCACCTTCGGCCCCGGCGACGTGAAGTTCGTGGACCAGAACGGTGACGGCGTCATCAACAACGGTAACTCCACCATGATCAAGCTCGACGGTCAGACCTACGTAAAGGGCGACCCCGGCTATGAAGCAGCTCTCGCCAACCCCAACCACCGCGCCATCCCTGTGGGCACCGTTGAAAACTGCGGTGACCTCAAGGTTATCGGCAACGCCCTGCCCCGCTACGAATATTCGTTCCGCATCGGCGGCGCCTGGAAAGGCTTCGACATCGACCTGTTCTTACAGGGCGTAGGCAAGCGCAAGATGTGGCAGCTCTCGAGCTTTAACATCCCCTTCGCAGCCACCAACGACGGTATCTTCCAGCATCAGCTCGACGGCGGCTTCAACAAGTACATCGTCGACGACAACGACAAGATCATCGGCTACGAGATTGACCAGAACAATCTCTATCCCGCTCTCTATGGCGGTGTGTTCGGCTACAACAGCCGCATGCGCGCCACCTGCGACCAGGGTCTCAACAACTTCACCTGCTCTGACCGCTATCTCGTCAACATGGCATACCTGCGCATGAAGAACATCACCGTGGGCTACACCCTGCCCGTAGACATCACCAAGAAGGCCTACATCCAGCGTGCCCGCATCTACTTCAGCTGCGAGAACCCCTTCTTCATCTACAACGGCGCCGGCAAGTACAGCATCGATCCCGAGCTCACCCGTGGTGAAGCTTCCACAGCCTACAGCGCAAACGGCAACGCAGCCATGTACCGCGTAGCTCCTATCCTGCGCACATACTCGTTCGGTCTTCAGGTAACTTTCTAAACCTAAAACGACACTTACAATGAAAAATCAAATTATATACGGCATGCTGGCCGTCGCAGGTCTCTCGATGGCAAGCTGCAACGACTTCCTCGACGACAACCGCTGGCCTCTCGACACCATTCCCGACACCCCCACGGCATGGGAAAGCGAACCCGTCGTTTCGGCCGAATGTGAATATTTCTACGGCCAGTATCTCGGATACGGCAACGGTACATCGTGGGTCAACAACTTCATCTACCGCTCGCTCAGCGACGACCAGTGCGCACGCATGAACTCGGGCTCGGGCATCGTGTTCTGCGACTGGAACTACCAGTACGCCCCCACAAGCAACAGCACCTGGGACGACTCCTACGCCGTGATCCGCCGCTGCAACACCATCATCACCAACGTGGCCAACAACGGCTTCACACCCGCCAAGAAGGCCAACTACATCGGTATCGCACGCCTCAACCGCGCATGGCAGTACTTCGACCTGGTGCGCAACTTCGGCGACGTATGCTGGACCAACGAAGTGCTCGGACTCGACTCGCCCGAACTCTACGGCCCCCGTATCGACCGCAACATCGTGATGGACTCGGTGCTCAACGACCTCGACTTCGCTGTCAACAACATCTCCACCAAGAAGAACAACATCACCTTCTCGCGCAACATGGCCAACGCCATGAAGTCGCAGATCTGTCTGTTCGAGGCTTCCTACGCCCGCTATCATCAGAAAGATGAAGCCCGCGCACAGAAGTTCTACAAGGAAGTAGTGAAGGCTTGCGACGCCATAATGGGCTCGTACACCCTCGCCCCCACCTATCGTGAGAACTACAACTCGATGCGTGGCGTGGTAGGCGCACTCAACCTCCAGGACAACCCCGAGATGATCTTCTGCAAGACCTACATCCAGGGTACTCTCGGCCACTCCATGATCAAATATCTCAGCTCCAAGACGCCTATCGCTGGCATGACCAAGGACGCGTTTGACGCATACCTGTTTGCCGACGGCAAGCCCCTGGCCCTGACAACATGCGACAAGACCGATGCCGGCATTCCCAATGAAAACGGAACCATCGACATCAGCAACCTCCTTGCCGTACGCGACGGCCGCCTCGGCGAGACCATCGATGCCACCCTCGGCTACACCGGCAACCTGTCGGTACGTACCGGCTCCACCGGCGCCTCGATCTCCGACCCCATGGGCTCGAACACCGGCTACACCATCAAGAAGTATGTCAACCCCGTCATGACCTACAACCAGTGCACCAACGACGGCTCGAACGCCGTGTGCGCTCCTATCTTCTGGCTGTCCAACGTCTACCTCGACTATGCCGAGGCTCGCGCCGAACTGGGCCAGTTTGACGAGAACGACTTCAACAACACCATCAACAAGCTCTACAAGCGCGCCGGCCTCAAGGACATGAAGCTCGCCGACCTCGTCAGCATGAACGACCCCGCCAACAACATGGGCGTATCGAGCCTGCTGTGGGAAATCCGCCGCTGCCGCCGTTGCGAACTCATGTTCGACAACTACACCCGCTACTGGGACCTCATCCGCTGGCATCAGCTCGACCTCCTCGACACCACCAAGCACCCCAACATCGTGCTCGGCGCCAACCTGTCGAACGCAGCTGCCGACAAGACCGAGAAGGTTGTCCTCAACGCCGAAGGCTACATCGACGCATCGAAGAGCTCGGCCGGCACACAGACCCGTGTGTTCAGCGAACGCGAATACCTCGCTCCGCTTGGCACCGCCCTCATCAACCTCTACCGCGACAAGGGCGACAACACCTTCAGCCAGAACCCCGGATGGGAAGGCAACTGATTCATGACTGAACGGTCGTAATTCCCCCGACTTCAATATTATCCCCTCGCCGGCGCGCCCGACGAGGGGATTTTTTTGCACCCGACACCCGCACAATCCGTTTTTTTGTGTAAATTTGCGAAAAAATATACGTATATGTTCAAAAAGATTCTCCTGGCCGTCATGATGGTTCTGGCCGTCGCCCCCTGCGGCATGGCGCAGATGCAGCGCGGCGAGAAAACCCTCGGCCCCAAGCTGGGCTATATATCGCATAACAAATCGGCCGTGGCCGGGCTGGTATTCCAGTATGCCCTGTCGTCAAAGTTCAGGCTCTCGCCCGAAATAGGCTGCGCCTTCCGCCACAACAACGAGGACGCCCTGCTCATCGACCTCAACCTGCACATGCCCTTCGGCGTGGGCGGCGAGCGCGTGTCGCTCTATCCCCTGGCCGGCCTGACCTTCAACTCGTGGGCCACTCACATGGTGGACGACAAAGACCGCAACGACGTCACCACCCACAACAACCGCTTCGGCGCCAATCTCGGCGCGGGATTCGACCTGCGCTGCTCCAATACGCTGAAACTGAACATCGAGGCCAAATACACCCTGCTCAAATCATATTCGGGCGTGACTCTGACCGCCGGCATCAGCTATATTTTCTGACACAGCCATGGAAGAAAATGCCACTGACAAGCCCGTCGTCATTCTCGGCATAGAATCGAGCTGCGACGACACCTCGGCCGCCGTGGTGCGCGACGGCATCCTGCTCAGCAACGTCATAGCGTCGCAGAGCGTGCACGAGGAATACGGCGGCGTGGTGCCCGAACTGGCCTCGCGCGCCCATCAGCAGAACATAGTCCCCGTGGTCGACGCCGCCCTGCGCCGCGCCGGCGTGGACAAGCACGACCTGTCGGCCATCGCCTTCACCCGCGGCCCGGGCCTGCTGGGCTCGCTGCTCGTTGGCACAAGCTTTGCCAAAGGCCTGTCGCTGGGGCTGCGCATACCGCTGGTCGACGTAAACCACCTGCACGGACATGTGCTCAGCCACTTCGTGCGCCGCAAGCCCGACGACCCCGTGCCCGCCTATCCCTTCCTGTGCCTGCTCATCTCGGGCGGCAACAGCCAGATAATCCTGGTGCGCAACTACAACGACATGGAAATCCTCGGCCGCACCATCGACGACGCCGCCGGCGAGGCATTTGACAAGTGCGCCAAGACCATGGGCCTCCCCTACCCCGGCGGCCCGCACATCGACCGCCTCGCCGCCGCCGGCAATTCCCGCGCTTTCAGATTCGCCAAGCCCCACATACCCGGGCTCGACTATAGCTTCAGCGGCCTCAAGACATCGTTCCTGTACACGCTGCGCGACGCCGTGAAGACCGACCCCGACTTCATCGAGAAGAACAAGGCCGACCTGGCCGCATCGCTCCAGGCCACCATCATAGACATCCTGCTCGACAAGCTGGCCCGCGCCGTCGACTCCACCGGCGTCACCACCGTGGCCATCGGCGGCGGCGTATCGGCCAATTCGGGCGTGCGCGAGGCCGTGGCACGCTTCTGCGAATCGCGCGGCATCACGGCCTTCATCCCCGAGCGTGCATTCACCACCGACAACGCCGCCATGGTGGCCATGGCCGGCTACTTCAGATATCTCGACCGCCGGTTCTGCCCCTACGACAGCGTGCCCTACGCGCGGGTGCAGGTCTGATACCGCCGCCCACGCCCCGGGCGCCGGCCCTGACATAAGACAACTTACTACCTGAAATGAAATTATCAACAATCGTCATAGGCGACGAAATCCTGCTCGGACAAGTCACCGATACCAACTCGGGCGCCATAGCCCGCACCTTCGGCCCACGGGGCTGGACGGTGTGCGGCGTGCGCACCGTGGCCGACTCGGCCGCAGACATCCGCAGGGCCGTGGACGACGCACTCGCCGACGCCGACCTGGTGATAACCACCGGCGGCCTCGGCCCCACGAAAGATGATATAACCAAATCGGTGCTCACCGACATATTCGGAGGCACCCTCGTGCACGACCCCGCCGTGGCCGAGAATATCCGCCGCGTGTTCAGCCTGCGCGGCCTGAAGCTCAACGCCCTCACCGAGGGCCAGGCCATGGTGCCGTCGAGCTGCAAGGTGGTGCAGAACCTCTACGGCACGGCGCCCGTAATGTGGTTTGAGCGCGGAGGCAAGGTGCTGGTGTCGATGCCCGGCGTGCCGTTCGAGACCGAGGGCATGCTGCCCGAGGTGGCCCGCCTCGTGGCCCTTCACTTCACCCCCGACACGCGCCTGTATCACCACTCGGTGCTGGCGTCGGGCATCACGGAGAGCGCCCTCGCCGAGCGCCTGGCGCAGTTCGAGTCGCAGCTGCCCGCGGGCACCCATCTGGCCTACCTGCCGTCGCCGGGTATCATACGCCTGCGCCTCGACGGCGCCGCCGATGCCGCCGACAGCGGCTTCGAGCGGCTTTTCGCCTCCTGCGCCGAGCGCCTCGAGAGCGAGCTGGGCCCGTATCTGCTGTATCGCGGCGACGCGCCCGCAGCCGCCATCCTGCTCGACCTGCTCAAAAGCCGCGGCCTCACCGTGGCTACCGCCGAGAGCTGTACGGGCGGCACCATTGCCTCGCGCATCACGGCCGTGCCCGGCTCATCCGAAGCCTTCCTCGGCGGCGTGGTGAGCTATGCCAACGAGGTGAAGACCGGCCTGCTCGACGTAGGCAAGGACACGCTGGCCTGCCGCGGCGCCGTGAGCCGCGAAGTGGTGGAACAGATGGCCGCCGGCGCCTGCCGCGCCACGGGTGCGCGCTGCGCCATGGCCACCAGCGGCATAGCCGGCCCCGGAGGCGCCACCGAAGACAAGCCCGTGGGAACGGTGTGGATAGGATGGTGTGTCGACGGACGCGTGTCCTCGCGCCTGTTCCACTTCCCCGGCAAGCGCGACCGTGTCATCGACCGCGCCGCCACCGAGGCCATCCTCGGGCTGATACACCTGCTCAAAAACGAATGACATAATACACAGATGAACAAGATTCTTGCTAAGGAACATTTCTCGGAAAAAGTGGTGCGCCTCGAGGTGGAAGCCCCGCTCATAGCCCGCTCGCGCCGCCCGGGACACTTCGTTATCGTGATTCCCGACGCCAAGGGCGAGCGCATCCCCCTCACCATCGCTGACGCCGACACCGAGCGCGGCACGATAACCCTGGTAGTGCAGGCCATCGGCCCGTCCACGACAACGATTTGCGGCCTGGAGCCCGGACAGTATCTCCACGATGTGGTGGGGCCGCTCGGACAGGCCACCCACATAGAAAAACGCGGCACCGTGGTGTGCTGTGGCGGCGGCGTGGGCGTGGCGCCCCTGCTGCCCATCATACGGGCCATGAAAGAGGCCGGCAACCGCGTGGTGTCGGTGCTCGCCGCCCGCACCAAAGACCTCATAATCCTCGAGGAACAGGTGGCGCGGTATTCCGACGAGGTGATTGTCATGACCGACGACGGTTCGTATGGCAGCAAGGGCCTCGTCACCGAGGGCGTGGAGCGTGTGCTGCTCCGCGAGCCAGTAGACGAGGTGGTGACCATCGGCCCCGCCATAATGATGAAATTCGTGTCCCTGCTCACAAAAAAATACAATGTGCCCACGATGTGCTCGCTCAACACCATCATGGTGGACGGCACGGGCATGTGCGGCGCCTGCCGCATCACCGTGGGCGGCAAGATGAGGTTTGTCTGTGTCGACGGCCCCGAGTTCGACGCCCATCAGGTGGATTTCGACGAAATGCTAATGCGCCTGCGCGCCTATAAATGACCTTATGACAATGGCAACATCACGCGATACTGACTGGCGGCGCGAGCTGCGCGACGCCATCCCCGTAAAAGAGCGCACGTCAATCCCGCGCGCCACAATGCCGATGCTCCCCGCATCGGAGCGCATCCACTCGAATCTCGAGGTGAACCTCGGCCTCTCGGAGGAGCAGGCCGTGCGCGAGGCCACCCGCTGTCTCGACTGCCCCGACCCGCAGTGTGTCACCGGCTGTCCCGTAGGCATCGACATCCCGGGCTTCATCAAGAACATTCAGCGCCTCGACGTGGCAGCCGCCGCCGACGTGCTGCGCGTCACCAGCGCCCTGCCCGCCGTGTGCGGCCGCGTATGCCCCCAGGAGCGCCAGTGCGAGTCGAAGTGTATCTACAACAAGATGAAAAAGCAGCCCGTGGCCATTGGCTGGCTCGAGCGCTTTGCCGCCGACACCGCCCGCCTCTCCGGCGCCACGCCTCAGCCCGCCGTGGACGCTCCCGCCGGACACCGCATCGCCGTGGCCGGCTCGGGCCCGTGCGCGCTGTCGTTTGCCGGCGACATGGCCAAGCGCGGCTATGACGTAACAGTGTTCGAGGCGCTCCACGAAATCGGCGGCGTGCTCAAATATGGCATTCCCGAATTCCGCCTGCCCAACTCGGTGGTGGACGCCGAGCTCGACTCGCTCCGCGCCCTCGGCGTGAAATTCATGCCCGACACCATCGTGGGCAAGACCATCAGCTATGATGACCTCATGAACGAGGGCTACAGCGCCGTGTTCGTCGCATCGGGCGCCGGCCTGCCCCGCTTCATGGGCATTCCCGGCGAGAACTTCATCAATATCCTCTCGAGCAACGAATACCTCACCCGCATCAATCTCATGCACGCCGGCACCGCAGGCTATGCCACCCCCGTGCCCCGCGGCCGGCGCGTGGCCGTCATCGGCGGCGGCAACACGGCCATGGACTCGGTGCGCACCGCCCTGCGCATGGGCGCCGAGAAGGCCTTCCTCGTATATCGCCGCGGCGAGGACGAGATGCCCGCCCGACGCGAGGAAATCGAGCATGCCAAGGAGGAAGGCGTGGAATTCATGACCCTGTCAAACCCCGTCGAATACCTCGCCGACGATAACGGACACGTGCGCGCCATGAGAATCCAGCGCATGCAGCTCGGCGAGCCCGACGAAAGCGGCCGCCGCAGCCCCGTGCCCATTCCCGGCGCCATCGACGAAGTGGAGGTCGACGTGGTTGTCGTAAGCGTGGGTGTGTCGCCCAATCCGCTCATCCCCAACGCCATCGACGGCCTCGACGTGACACGCCGCGGCACCATCGCCGTAGACGAGTCGCTGCAGTCGTCCATCCCCGCGATATTTGCCGGCGGCGACATCGTGCGCGGCGGCGCCACCGTCATCCTCGCCATGGGCGACGGCCGCCATGCCGCAGAGACAATGCATAAATATCTACAAAATCTTTAACCAATCGACACATGAAACTCAGAATATTGCTTCCGGCCCTGATGCTGCCCCTGGCAGCCTCTGCCGCCACGCCCCTGTGGATGCGCGACGTGAAAATATCGCCCGACGGCTCGCGGGTGGCCTTCTGCTACAAAGGCGACATATACACCGTGCCGGCCGCCGGCGGAGCCGCCACACGCCTTACAGCCACAGACGCCTATGAGTCTGTGCCCGTATGGAGCCCCGACGGCTCCAAAATAGCCTATGCCTCGGATAAAAACGGCAACTTCGACGTCTATCTCATCGATGCCGCCGGCGGCACACCCGTGCGCCTGACGTTCAACTCGGCCGCGGAGACGCCCGAGGCTTTCACCCCCGACGGCAGCGCCGTGCTGTTCTCGGCCGCCATCCAGGCTCCCGTGGCAAGCGCCATGTTCCCCTCGGGACGCATGACCCAGCTGTATTCCGTCCCCGTGGCCGGCGGAGCCGCCACACAGGTGCTCGGAACTCCCGCACGCTTCGTGTCGTGGATGCCCGACGGCAAGAGCTTCCTGTATCAGGACGTGAAGGGATTTGAAGACGAGTGGCGCAAGCATCACACATCGTCTGTGACCCGCGATATATGGCTGTACGACGCTTCGGGCGCCCACCGCAACCTCACGATGCGCGGCGGCGAGGATCTCAACCCCGTGGCGGCCGGCGGCGACAGATTCTACTTCCTCTCCGAGCGCGACGGCAACACCGTCAACGTCTACGAGGCCTCCGTCTCCAATCCCGCATCGGCCCGCGCCGTCACCGACTTCAAGACCCATCCCGTGCGCTTCCTGTCGCGTGCGGCCGACGGCACCCTGGCCTTCACCTACGACGGCGAGATATACACCATGAAGCCCGGCGCCGCCCCCGCTAAGCTGGCCGTGGACATCGTGACTGACAACACCCACAACGTGGAGAAGCGCGCCGTCCGCTCGGGCGCATCTGACGCCGTACCCTCGCCCGACGGCAAGAGCATAGCCTTCGTGTGGCGCGGCAATGTCTTCGTCACCGCCTCCGACTATTCCACCACCCGCCGCATCACCGACACCCCCGAGGCCGAGAGCCAGGTGACATGGGCCCCCGACTCCAAGACGCTCTACTACACCTCCGAGCGCGACGGACGCTACAATATCTACAAGGCCGAGATGGCCGACTCGTCGGAGCCCGGCGCGGCCTATGCCACTGTAATCAGGGAGGAACCCGTGTTCACCCCCGACACTCACGAGCGCTTCAAACCCTCGGTTAGCCCCGATGGCGAGAAGCTCGCCTTTGTCCTCGACCGCAACATCCTGGCTGTAAAGGACCTCAAGAGCGGCGAGGTGAAGCAGCTCACCGACGGCTCCACCTACCGCCACCGCGACGGCGGATTCTCCTATGTATGGAGCCCCGACTCGCGCTGGATAGCCCTCGAGATCATCGACCGCAAGCACGACCCCTACACCGATATCGCCATCATCGACCCCGTAAGCGGCGAGATGACAAACCTCACCAACTCGGGATATTTCGACGCCCAGCCCCGCTGGCTGGCCGACGGCAGCGCCCTCATGTTCCTCTCGGAGCGCTACGGCATGCGCAACCACGCATCCTGGGGCTCGCAGATGGACGTCATGCTCTGCTTCATGAACCGCGAGGCCCTCGACCGCTGGGAGCTGTCGAAGGAAGACCTCGAGCTGGCCAAGAGCGACGACAAGGACGAGAAGGCCGACAACGCGTCAAAAGACGTTGACGTGGAGCTCGAAGGAATCACCGAACGCATCGTGCGCGTGACGCCTCAGTCGACATATCTCAACGACGCCATCTTCACCGCCGACGGCGAGACCGTCTACTACCTCTCCGACGACCCCGACGGCGGCAACCGACTGTGGAAATACTCGCCCCGCGAGGAGGAGCACAAGCTTATCACCACCATCGACGGCAACCCGTCGCTCGCGTCGGCCGACAAGGGCAAGCAGCTCTTTGTCCTCGGGTCTTCCATGAAGAAGCTCGACGGCAAGACCGGCAAGCTCACCCCCGTTACCTACTCGGGCAGCATGGACCTCGACCTCGACGCCGAGCGCGAATACATGTTCGACTTCATGACCCGCGAAGTGGCCGAGCGCTTCTATGTCAAGGACCTCCACGGCGTTGACTGGCCGGCCATGACCGCAGCCTACCGCCGCTTCCTGCCCCATATCAACAACAACTACGACTTCGCCGAGATGCTCAGCGAGATTCTTGGCGAGCTCAACGTAAGCCATACCGGCGGCCGCTACATGGGCCAGGGCGCAGGCGGCGACAAGACCGCCTCACTGGGCCTGCTCTATGACCTCGGCTACACAGGCGACGGCCTGCGCGTCAGCGAGGTGGTGGCCGGCGGCCCCTTCTCACGCGCCGCAAGCACCGTGGCCCCCGGCATGATCGTGGAATCGGTCAACGGCGAGAAAATCACACCCGACACCGACATGTCGCGCCTCATGACCGACCTTGCCGGCAAGCGCACCCTCGTGGGATTCTACAACCCCGCCACGAAAAAGCACTTTAACGAGACCGTGAAACCCGTGTCGCAGGGCAAGATGAACGACCTGCTCTACAAGCGCTGGGTTAAACGCCGCGCCGCCGATGTCGACAGCCTGTCGGGCGGACGCCTCGGATACGTGCACATCGCATCGATGGACGACGACTCGTTCCGCAAGGTCTACTCCGACCTCCTCGGCAAGTACAACGACCGCGAGGGCGTGGTGATCGACATCCGCTGGAACGGCGGCGGCCGCCTGCACGAGGACATAGAGGTGCTTTTCTCGGGCGAGAAATACTTCACCCAGGAAATCCGCGGCGAGGAGACCTGCGACATGCCCTCGCGCCGCTGGAACAAGCCCTCGATAATGGTAATGAGCGAGGCCTGCTACTCCAACGCCCACGGCACACCCTGGGTCTACAACCACCGCGGCCTCGGCAAGCTCGTCGGCATGCCCGTGCCCGGCACCATGACTTCGGTCAACTGGGTGCGCATGGTCGACCCCTCGATGGTATTCGGCATTCCCGTCATAGGCTATCGCCTGCCCGACGGCTCCTTCCTGGAGAATCAGCAGCTCGAGCCCGACATAAAGGTGTCCAACGACCCCGCCACCATCGTCACCGGCGAGGACCGTCAGCTTCAGACCGCCGTACGCGAGCTTCTCAAGCAGATCGACGGCAAATAACACCCCGTTCTCAATCATAATCCCATACCTGCGCCCGGGCCTTGCAAGGCCCGGGCGTTTTGTGTAACTTTGCGGCAGACAAAATCGCGATAAGGGAAGATGATACTCCTGATAAAGAATATGGTGTGCCGCCACTGCGCGCAGACAGTGGAGCGCACGCTGCGCTCGCTCGGCCTTGATGTGCGCTCGGTGGAGCTTGGAGCGGCTGAAATTTCCGACGAGCCCGATGAAAAGACGCTCGGGCTCATAGCCTCGGCGCTCGAGGACGAGGGCTTCGAGCTGATACAGAGCCGCGAGGCCGCCACCGTGGAGGCCATAAAGCACCGGCTCATAGAACTGTCGCGCACCGACGGCGAGCAGCGCCGCAACCTCTCGGAAGTTCTCGAGGGCATATCGGGCATGGGCTACACCGCCCTGAGCCGCCTTTTCTCGCAGATCGAGGGCCGCTCGATAGAGAACTATTTCATGAGCCTCCGCATCGAGCGCGTCAAGGAACTTATAAAATACCGCAAGCTCACCCTCTCTGAAATAGCATGGCTCACGGGCTACTCGTCGGTGGCCCACCTGTCGGCCCAGTTCAAGCGTCAGACGGGACTCACGCCCACACAATTCCGCGACCTGGGCACACGCAAGCCGCTGCCCGAGGTGTAGTAATTTAATATCGGAATTGTGTAACACGGGTGCAGGGCCTGCGTCGTATCTTTGCATAAGAAAAATCAAAGGAACTTATGCAGATACTCGACTCATTATTATACATGCTCAACGAGATGTCGCCCTACATCCTGCCGGGCTTTCTGATAGCCGGCATCATCAATGCCTTTGTCCCGGGCGACACCATGGCGCGCCACCTCGCCGGCCACGGCTGGAAACCGGTATTCAAGGCTGCCATGATAGGCGTGCCCCTGCCGCTGTGCTCGTGCGGCGTGCTGCCTACGGCCATAGCCATGCGCCGCGGCGGAGCCTCGCGCGCGGCATCCACCTCATTCCTCATAGCCACCCCGCAGACGGGTGTTGACAGCATCGCGGCCACATGGTCGCTGCTGGGCCCGGCGTTTGCGGTGATAAGGCCCGTGGCGGCCCTTGTCACGGCTGTTTTCGGAGGCCGCGCCGTAGGGATGGCCGAGGGCGACGGCCCTGTCACACCGACAGCCTGCGGCGGTGACGCCTGCGCGGCTCCCGCGCCCACACCGCGCAAAAGCTTCACGGCCAAGTGCGCCGACGCCCTGCGCTACGGCTTCATCGACCTGGTGGGCAGCATAGGCGGCTGGCTCGTCATAGGCCTGGTGATTGCCGCCCTGATAACGGTATATGTGCCGGCCGATTTCTTCGCCGCCTTTGCCGGGCGCCCGTGGATAGCCATGCTGCTTGTGCTGGCGGTGTCGGTGCCCATGTATGTGTGCGCCACAGGCTCCATACCCATCGCCCTGTCGCTGATGCTCAAGGGCCTCTCGCCAGGCACGGCCCTCGTGCTCCTCATGGCCGGCCCGGCCGCCAACTTTGCCTCCTTCACACTGATATCACGCGAGATGGGACGCAAGGCCGCCATAATCTACATCGGCTCTATCGTGGCAGGCTCCATGATATTCGGCCTGGCCATAGACATGCTTATGCCCGCGTCGTGGTTTGCCGCCGCCCCCGCATCGGCCGCCGGCGCCTGCCACAGCCATCATGAGCTTTTCCCCACGCTGTGCAGCGCCATACTGGCCGCACTGCTGATATATACATTTATAAAAAACAGATTCACCCACAAAAATATCAATACACAGATGTCAAAAGAATATACCGTAAAAGGCATGAACTGCCCCCACTGCCGCGCCGCGGTCACCAAGGCCATCGGCGGCGTGCCCGGAGTTGAAAAAGTAGATGTAGACCTCTCCACCGGCCTTGCCCGCGTGGAAGGCACCCACGATGCCGAAGCCGTCGTCAGCGCCGTGCGCGCCGCCGGATTCGATGTTGTGTGATTGCCTCGTAATAAATTCCGCGGCCCCGCTGTCCGAAGAAAGGATAGCGGGGCCGCGTATATCAGATAGCGTCGTTGCCTATGCGCGAGGCCAGGGCTTCGCGATGTCGCAGATAATCTTTCGAGGCCAGGTAGCGGTTGATTGAATCCACATGCGAGGCGCGGTGTATATCCGTGCCCACGTAGTCCACAAGGCCTTTCTCTATCAGATACTCGGCGATGCGTTTTTCGTCGCGGCCATAGTGGCCGGCGAGGCTGAGGATGTTCACCTGGAATGTCGTGCCGCCGTTGTGGAGCACGTCGTAGCGCTCTTTCTTGCCATAATAATAAGAATAGCGCTCGGGGTGGACGAGAATGGGCCGGTAGCCCTTCACCTGGAGGTCGAAAAGCAGCTGATCGAGGTTCCAGGGCTCCTGGAAGAAGGGATTCTCCACCAGCAGACGTTTTCCGGGCAGAGTCATGAGCGTGCCCTGCTCGAGATTTTTCAGGAAAAGGTCGTCAATGCGGTTTTCGGCCGAGTGCGACAGCTCAATGGTGCATCCGCGGCGGTCGAGCTCGGCTTTCAGCTCGGCCATGGCGGCGGCCACCGTGGAGGCGTCATTCTCAAACGTGCTGTAGGTGACATGCGGCGAAGCCATGACACGCTTCACGCCCCAGCGGCCCAGCTGCTCCACCAGGTCGGCGCCGGCCATCGCGTCGGGCGCGCCGTCATCTATACCCGGAAGTACGTGGCAGTGGATATCGGTGTTGAAGAACAAGGGTTGCGGCTCTTTGTGCCGGCTGAAAATCGAGAACATAATTTCTGCGTGTCTTGTGTCAGTAAATTTGGCGCCGTTTATGAGGCCCTTTATACTATTCTAACACAAATGTACGCAATTTTTTTGTGTCATGATGCGATATCCGCAAATTTTTTTGGTAAATTTGCACAAACACATCCATACAATGAAAAAGATCGCAATTATCTTACTGACTTTAGCCGCCTCGGCATGCGCGTGGGCGGGGCCGATTCCCGTGGGACACCGCGGCAGCGGCTACGGCGTGGAAAACACCGCCGAATCATTCAAAAACGGCATACGCCTCGGCTACAAACTCCTCGAGACCGATGTAAAGCTCACCGCCGACGACATCCTCGTATGCACCCACGACGACAACACCGAGCGACTCGGAGGCTCGCGCGAGATAGCCGCATCAACCCTGGCCGAACTGCAGGCCGACACCCTGCGCCAGCACCACGCCGGCAACGACTACACGGGCCGCCTGTGCTCGATGCGCGAGTATCTCGACATCTGCCGCGAAGGCGGGGTGCGCCCGCTGATAGAACTGAAATGGACGGGCGGCATCAATTCAAAGGACCAGTCAAAAATTCCCCTGCTCATAGCCGAAATCGAGGCCGCGGGCATGCGCGACAAGTGCATCATCCTTACATCCATGAAGCCCTGCCTCGAATATATCCGCACCAATTATCCCGACATAGAGCTGCAGTTTCTCACCGGCAAATACTGGGCCGACCACTTCGACTGGTGTGTGGAATGGAAAATCGACGCCGACATACAGGCCGGACACTTCGACAAGGAAACCGTCGACCGCTTCCACAACCACGGACTGAAGGTGAACATGTGGACTGTCAATGACGACGAAGGCTACAACAAATACGCCGACATGGGCTGCGACTTCATCACCACCGACCGCCTCGACTTCAGCGACGACAAAAAATAACATACAAATCCCCGTATTTCAGACCCCGCCGCCCTACATTTATATATATCGGGCAGCGGGGTCTGAACTTATTTCGCCGGCAGATGTTAACAATATGAAAACTGTTCATCATGAAGAAATTCTTTCTGTCAGCTTGCTTGTTGACATCACTTTATGCTTGTATGGAGATGTCGGCCATGCCGCTCTCCGATGAATGCTATCGGGCCGATGTGGTGTACGAAGTGCTTCTGCCCAACGCGGAAGAACCGGTGACCTATCGGCTCAGGCTCATAGGCAAAGACGCCCCCGGAGATTCGTTGTCGCCTTGCAATTATCTGATAGACTGGAGCACGACAACTCCCACCGGCGCGACATCCGGGGGCTTTTCCGCCTATTTCGACGGCAATTATTACCAGTTCAACGCCGGCAAACTGCTCGAATACCATGCCGCGGACGATTCCGTGCCCTTCGCTCCCGGCGGCCGTGTGACGCGGGGCGTGCAGTGGCGCGACCGCTTTGCGGCCCTGCTGCCACAATTCATTGAGCGCTCAATAAATGAGATGGAGGCCGACACGGCCTTCACCGTTAAGCACACCGCCGCAGCCGACGGCAGCGCGGCCATCAGCGCCGCCGAGCGCCGCCGCGGCTACGTGCTGCGCGAGACCGTCATACGCTTTTCGCCCGACGGCTCGCCGCGCGAGACGGAGACCGTGACATCGCCCGGACAGCAGAGCGAGCAGATAATCACCGCACGCTACAGCGCCCCCGAGCCGGGGCCGTGTCCCGACATCAGCGAACGCAGCCTCGTGGAGCTATATCCCGCGATATTCGAGAAATACCGTCGCGACTCGTTCTCGCTCGAGAGCCTGCGCGGCGAACCCCTGCCGGGCTTCTCCGTACCCACCATAACCCGCGAACGCTATTCACGCTCGCGCGGCGACGCCTTCGCCACACCCGTGATACTCGCCGTCCTCGACCCCGAAGTCGACGCCACGGCCACGGTGGTCGAAGCCCTGCGCCGGGCCGTGGACGCCGTGCCACGCACATGCACCCTCATCCTGGCCTATACCTCAAACAACATTGACACCATCGAGGCCGCCGGCGGCACGCCGCGCACAGGCGAGACCGTGCTCATGTCGGCCCGCTCGCTGGCCCGCGACTGCGGCGTCACCGACTCGCCCTCCATCATCTTCTGCAATTCCGACGGTACCGTGTCGGATATCCACGTGGGGCGGAACAAAGACATGCGTGAGATTGTTATACAGAAAGCAGCGGTATTGCGCTGACAATCTCATAGAATTACAGATTTATTCAAAACAATTATGGAAACAGTATATTTCAAGGGCATGCCCGTACACACCTACGGCACAGTGCCCTCGGTGGGCGACAAAGCCCCCTATTTCAAGCTTACCGGCAAGGACCTCAATGATATCGACCTCACACAGTTTACCGGCAAGCGCGTGGTGCTCAACGTATTCCCGAGCCTCGACACACCCGTATGCGCCGCATCGGTGCGCCGGTTCAACGCCGACGCGGCCGGCATGAAAGACGTGGCCGTGGTGTGCGTGTCCATGGACCTTCCCTTCGCCATGAGCCGTTTCTGCACCCTCGAAGGCCTGGAGAACGTGGTGGCCGCATCGGCCTTCCGCTCGCCTGAATTTGCCAAGGATTACGGCCTGCTCATGACCGACGGCCCTCTGGCCGGCCTGCTGGCACGCTGTGTCCTCGTCATTGACGAGCGCGGCAACGTGGTGTACCGCGAACTTGTAAACGAAATCACCGAGGAACCCGACTACAAAGCCGCCATGTCGGTGCTCGGAAAATAACCGTCGGTCAACCGACAGCTACCCAAAATCAGCTTTCAACAAAAATCCCGGCCCCGTCGGGATTTTTTTGTATATACGGGTGTCCCGACAGTTTTTGAGCCTAAAATTTCGCCGAATGTCAAATAAAACTTAACTTTGTGTGCGTAAACAGAAAACTATGGCAGACAACCGCTCATTCTTAGCACGAATCAAAACGTTCCGCAGCAGCCATCCGCTGTGGTGGGCGATAATCATGATAAGCATCACCGCGCTGATTGTGGCATGGGTGCTGATGCTGTTTCTGAGAATATGGACACATCACGGCGACGACTCCACCGTGCCTGAAATCAAGCATCTTACATACGAACAGGCCCGCGCCACGCTCAAGGCCGCCGACCTCGACATAGCCATTTCCGACTCGATTTACGACACCTCGCTGCCCCCGGGCTCCATCGTGGAGTCGTGGCCCAAGGCCGGCTCGCAGGTCAAGCGCGGACGCAGCGTCTACGTCACACTCACGGCCTTCTCGCCCAAGCATGTCACCATCTCCATGCCCGTGACAGGCGTGTCGGTGCGCCAGGCCGTGTCGTATCTCAACGCCCTCGGCATCGACGGCATACGCATCGTGAGCGTGCCCTCGCAGTATCCCGACCTCGTGGAATCGGCCAAGGCCAACGGACGCCCGCTCGGAGTGGGCTCCGTGCTTCCCGTCAACGCATCGGTGGTGCTCGAGGTGGGCACATACACCGCGCCCGAGACCGACACCGACAGCATCGCGGCCGATACCATCGCGCCCGAGCCGCCTCAGGAAGACGACACTTACGGATATTCAACTTACGAGGACGAGGAATGACCGACACCCGCGAAGACTTCACGGAGGATTTTGACACCGACCTCCCCGACGAGTTTGCCGACGGGCCCGACGGCGGCATGCCGCATCCGGTGGTGATCGTCGACGGCAACGACGAGCGCGAACTCTACGAGCACTTCCGCTTCGTGGCCGACAAGGGCCAGGCCCTGCTGCGCGTTGACAAATTCCTGGTGGAGCGGCTGCAGAAATCGTCGCGCAACCGCGTTCAGCAGGCTGCCGAGGCCGGCTGCATCCTGGTCAACGGACGGGTGGTGAAGAGCAACTACCGCGTGAAGCCGCTCGATGTGGTGCAGGTGGTGATGGACCGCCCGCGCTACGAGTTCGAGGTGCTGGCCGAGGACATTCCGCTCGACATCGTCTACGAGGACGACTATGTGCTGGTGGTCAACAAGCCCGCCGGCCTGGTGGTGCATCCCGGCCACGGCAACTACTCGGGCACGCTGGTCAACGCTCTGGCGTGGCACTTCAAGGACAATCCCGACTATGACGTGAAAGACCCGCGCATGGGCCTGGTACACCGCATCGACAAGGACACCTCGGGCCTGCTGGTGGTGGCCAAGACGCCCGACGCCAAGACCGACCTCGGCCGCCAGTTTTTCAACAAGACCACCCGCCGCGAATACGTGGCCGTGGTGTGGGGCCGCCCCGACCCGCCCGCCGGACGCATCGAGGGCAACATAGGACGCTCGCCGCGCGACCGCCTGCAGATGGCCGTCTTTCCCGACGGCTCCACAGGCAAGCACGCCGTGACACATTACGACACGGTGGAGGCCCTCGGGCCCATGACGGTGGTGAAATGCGTGCTCGAGACGGGGCGCACACATCAGATACGCGTGCACATGCGCCATATAGGGCATCCGCTTTTCAACGATGCTCGCTACGGCGGCGACCAGGTGCTGCGCGGAGTGCCGTCGGCCACGTACAAAGCCTTTGTCAAGGGCTGCATGGAGCTGTGTCCGCGCCAGGCGCTGCATGCCCGCACCCTCGGCTTCCGCCATCCCCACACCGGCCAGGAGATGGACTTTTCGGCGCCCGTGCCGCCCGACATGACGGCCATGATAGACAAGTGGCGCGCATACGCCGCGTCGAAGACCTGAGGCCGCCGCGGCATACGAGAAAAAAACATGATAAAAATAGGTATTATAGAAATATTTCGCTAAATTTGCGGTGCGAACCCTCGCACAGACTACCTGACCTATATAATAATATCAAACTAACGTAAACCAATACCTTTTAAATAAAACATTATGTCAAAAGTTACTGTTATCGGCGCCGGAAATGTAGGCGCTACCTGTGCCAATGTACTGGTGACTAACCAGGTCGCCGACGAAGTCGTTCTGCTCGACATCAAGGAAGGCGTTGCCGAAGGCAAAGCCATGGACATCATGCAGACAGCCAATATCCTCGGCACCAACACCCGCCTCACAGGTGTGACCAACGACTATGCCATGACCGAAGGCTCGGATGTAGTGGTAATCACCTCGGGCATCCCCCGCAAGCCCGGCATGACCCGCGAAGAACTCATCGGCGTAAACGCCGGCATCGTCAAGTCGGTAACCGACAACGTGCTCAAACACTCGCCCAACGCCATCATCCTCTGCGTATCCAACCCCATGGATACCATGACCTATCTTATCCACAAAATCAGCGGCCTGCCCAAAAACCGC
>CAYNXG010000006.1:0-38625 GCA_964401095.1 uncultured Bacteroides sp. | reverse complement strand
GATTATAGGAACCTATCCTTTCAATAAATCTACCATCTCGTGGTGCCCTGCTATCAGCGATGACAATAGGATAGAACGCATAGTTCTTGCGACCATGACGTTGTAATCTGATTTTTGTTGCCATTAACTTTGTTAATTAATTTGATGTGTTTGGTCTTGCATTGATTGCGACCGCAAAGGTACGCCTTATTTTTCATTTGACCAAATTTTGCCACGGTTATTTTTAACACTTTTCTTGCTTGAGAATTTTTATATGTGAAAAATTAATGCTAACTTTGCGGCATGGGAGATAAAACCATTGAAAGCGTCCTGCGACGACGCGGAACTCCTGAGGCCGTATCCGTACGGTCTCTTGTATTTTATGTGCCTCGTCACTCCGAATGGTTGTTTCGGGTGTTAAAATTTGTGAATCAGTCATGAGCGTTGTTGCTGTTACATTATATTTACGTAACTTTGCACGTTGAATTGACAATTATGCGCAAATACATATTTATATCCATGCTCGCGTTGCTTCTCTGCTCGTGTGGCGAGTATCAGAGAGTGCTGAAGAGCACAGACTATAATTACAAGTTTGAATTCGCCAAGCGCGCGTTCGAGCAAAAACGCTATGTGCAGGCCGCCACGCTTTTCAAAGAGTGCAGCACCGTGTTCAAGGGCACAGACAAGGCCGAGGAATCGCTCTATCTCCTCGCTTTGAGTAATTTCGAGAACAAGGATTACATAACTTCCGGCTCATATTTCAAGACATATTATCAGCGATATCCCAAAGGCAAGTATGCCGAGCCCGCCCGTTTCTACTGCGGCTACGGCTACTATCTCGATTCGCCCGATCCTCAGCTCGACCAGACTCCTACAATCAAAGGCATAGAGGAGCTTCAGGCTTTCCTTGACTATTTCCCTCGCAGCGATAAAGTCGCCCAGGCGCAGAACGCTATTTTCGAGCTTCAGGACAAGCTGACACTCAAGCAGCTGCAAAACGCCCAGCTGTATTATAACCTCGGCAATTATATGGGCAATAACTATGAGAGCTGTGTCATCGTCGCACGCAATGCCGTGCGCGACTATCCTTATTCAAAGTATAAGGAAGAGCTCGAGCTTCTCATTCTGAAAGCCCGCTTCCAGGAGGCCGACCAGAGCATCGACGAGCGCAAGCAGGAGCGTTTCCGCGAAGTTATCGACGAATACTATTCATTTGTCAACAACTATCCCGACAGCCCCAACCGTCAGGAAGCCGAGAACATCTATTCAATTGCAAAAAAATACGTAAAAGACTAATATATAACAGACTCATGGACTACAAGAAATCCAACGCCCCTTTGAATACCGTAACCCGCGACCTCGTGGAGCTCGCAGAAGCTACAGGCAACGTCTATGAAACCGTATGCATCATCGGCAAGCGCTCCAATCAGATTGCCGCCGAAATGCGTCACGACCTCGAAAAGAAGCTCCAGGAATTCGCATCGCTCAACGACACCCTCGAGGAGGTGAGCGAGAACCGCGAGCAGATTGAGATTTCACGTTATTACGAGAAACTCCCCAAACCCACCCTCATCGCAACTCAGGAATACATCGACGGAAAATTATACTACCGTAATCCCACAAAAGACCGCAGCAACATGAACTGATTGCCGCAGACAACAGGTCTTGACCGGATTTGGCTAAGCAATTTATTACGTCGATCTTACCGGATATTTGCAAAAATATTTGGCAGGACATAAAAAAAATCGTACCTTTGCGGTCGAATTATTCAAATATATTATTAACTACTTAAAAATCTCTGGAATGCACTTAAATTCTGAAGAAAAAGTACAGATCTTCGAGAAGTACGGTAAGAGCAAGACTGACACTGGCTCGCCTGAAGCACAGATTGCATTATTCTCCATCCGTATCGCTCATTTGACTCAGCACCTGAAGTCAAATCACAAGGATCATACCACTGAACGTGCTCTGAAGATGCTGGTAGGTAAGCGTCGTCGTCTTCTCGACTACCTCATGAAGAAGGACATCAACCGCTACCGTGCCATTATCGCACAGAAAGAGCTCGGTATCCGCAAGTAAGCCCAAGGCTCGCTTAAAGATTACGCTTACAGCTCCGGCCTGCAACAGTGTCGGAGCTGTCTGTATGTGGCGCCTACCGTAACTGCCGCGGGCTCTAACATTAAACTTTATCACGTTTCGATTGTCATATAATAAAACACATAGCCTTATGAATAAATTTATAAATCTGATGATACTGGCAACACTGTCGGCCGCTATTGCGGGTTGTTCAGTCACAAAGACATCAACCAAGTCTAACGACAATACTATAAAAGGATCACAGGCAACGAAAGTGGAAAACACAACTGTCAACAATGTGGTGCCCCCGACACCTATTATGCCTAATCCCGCCGACGCCGAGCCCGGACCCGCCATCTCGCCGGTGGCAATCATAACCATGCAGACGCCTCTCGCACGCAATATCGGAGGCGAATGGACTATCGTACAAGTCGGCTCGACCGTAATTGACCGCGACGAGAATATGCCTTACATCATATTCCAGCCCTCATCGGCATCGTTCTTTGCCAATAACGGCTGCAACACGCTCAACGGCGCTTACTCCATCGACAAAGACGACGTGATAACTTTCCACAACGTATTGTCGACATTGCGTATGTGTCCCGATGTAAACTTTGACAGCGAAATCAATGCCGTAGTGACCGAGAACGTGCCCGTAAAACTTCGTATGAGCGAGGTGGGTGCCGAGAGCTTCGTGGAATTCCTCAGCGAGGCCGGCAAACCGCTGATGCGTCTGCGTCGCGGCAACCTGCAGTTCCTCAACGGCAACTGGGATGTTGAATCCATATCCGGCCTTGACAAGCTCGACGTGCCGGCACATATCTTCTTCGACCTCGCGGAGCTTCGTCTCAACGGCAACACGGGTTGTAACATCGTCAACGGCGAGATTTATCTCGACCACAGGCATTCAAATGCTGTCGATTTCAGCAAGATGGGCCTTACACGCATGGCTTGCCCCTATGACAAGCAGCAGACCGCCATGCTCGTGGCACTCGAGGAAACCGCCTCGGCCATCAGCGACGGCGCCGACAAGGTGATGCTTCTCGGCAGCACAGGCAAGGTCCTCATGACCCTCAAGCGTGCCCCCGTCGACCATTACGAAGACTAAAACGAATTTATCCTGTCATTGCCTCAGCAACGGCGGATTATAAAAATCGATATACACGACCAAATATCATAATATTTAATGTCGGAATCTGAAACAGAAGCGTCCCGCGTAGTGGGGCGCTTCGCTCCGTCTCCATCGGGCCGGATGCATCTCGGCAATATATTTACAGCTCTTATATCCTGGCTGTCGGTCCGCAAGGCCGGCGGCCGTTGGATTTTACGTATAGAAGACCTCGACCCGCAGCGTTCAAAAATCGAACATGCCCGCATGATTGAGGATGACCTCGCCTGGCTCGGGCTGGACTATGACGAGGGCGGCCTTGAAAATCGTGGCGGCTCGGGGCCCTATATGCAGAGCCTCCGTACCGAGATCTACGAGCATTATCTCGATGTACTGAAACGCACGGGCTATACTTATCCCTGTACATGTACACGCGCCGATATAATGGCCACGCAGGCCCCTCATCAATCCGACGGCCGTGTGATTTATGGCGGAACATGCCGGCCGCCTGTCCTCCCCTGTCTTGACCGTCCCGAGCCCGCGCGTCCACATGCCACGCGCCTGTATGTGCCCGACCGGGAAATGGAATTTACCGACGGTGTCTACGGACGGCAGACGGTTAACCTCGCAAGCCATTGCGGCGATTTTGTGTTGCGTCGGGCCGACGGCGCATGGGCCTATCAGTTGGCCGTGGTGGTCGATGACGCTCTGATGGGAGTGACAGAGGTTGTGCGCGGCAAAGACCTTCTGCTGTCAACGGCCCAGCAGCTTTACCTATATGACCTTATCGGTAAACGCGCGCCGCACTTCGCACATCTGCCGCTTATATGCAATGCTGACGGCCGCAGGCTGTCGAAACGCGACATGTCGGCCGGTATGGATTATCTGCGCGCACATTATACGCCGCAGCGGATTATAGGCCTCCTTGGCGCCATGGCCGGCCTAATCCCCTACGGCGAGGCGCTCGAAGCCTCGGAACTTGTCAAAGAATTCGATTGGGCAAAAATAAAGCCGGCCGATTCAATATCAGCCGGAATATGATTAATCAATACATCCTGAGATGCAGTGTCTCCAGAAAGCGCTTCACCACTTCCGGTTTGCCGGTGTATTTCCCGGGGTCTTCGCTTAGTTTGCATGTATCGTTATAGAATGTCCACTTTTCCGTAATCTTCACGGCGACAAGTTTTATGACGATATTGAGCGGCTTCACATGGGCGAAATCGTTTGTGAAGTGTGTGCCGATGCCGAATGACGGCTGACACATCGGTGCGGCATATCTGTGCAGGTCTATCGCTTCCTCGGTAGTGAGCCCGTTGCTGAAAATTATCTGCCTTGTGCGCGGGTCGATGCCCAACGATTTATATTTTTCTATGATTTTGTGAAGCTGCTCGCGGTTGTTGCCGCTGTCTACGCGCAGTCCCTTGAACATATTGGCATAGTCTTCCGAAAAATTGAGGCTGAAAATCTCCCAGCCGTATGTGTCGTACAGGAATGTCCCGAGCGCGCCGCGATAGGTCTTCGCCCATACCTCCATAGCCATATAGTTGGCCATCTGCGGGCCGTACATGCCGCCTATGGCGCATATCAGCTCGTGGGCCATGGTGCCCGTGGGGGTGAGATTATATTTCATGGCAAAGTAGACATTGCTCGTTCCGACAAAGCGCCCCGGGCCGGGGTTGAGCTTCTGATACTCGGCCATGGCTCTGATAGCGGTGTCCTGGGCCGAGAAAGCGGCGCGGCGCCGTGTGCCGAAGTCGCTGTACACGCAGCCTGCCTCGATGAGGCGTCGGGCTTTTTCGGCCGAGCGCGCGTATGAGGTCCACAGGTATTGCTTGTCTGACTGCCCGGTCATCATATAGTATAATTCGGATATGATGGCGAGAAGCTTCACCTCATATAATATAGTGTCGCACCAGCGGCCTTCGATGGTTACCTTCAGACGGCCTTTTTCATCCTGGCCGGCGTTGACGAGCCGCCTGTCATAGCGATAGCCTTTAAGGAAGGTGTAGAACCAATAGGGTATATACGGACACCGGCGTTTCATGAATTCGATTTCCTCGTCGGTTATCACGACACTTTCAAGCATTATTAGCTGCTTGTTCAACTCCTCGGCAAAGCCTTTGGGGTATATCGTATCGTTACGGTCGATAAAATTGTATTTTACCTGAGCGCGCGGGAAATTGTCTATCACGGCGCAGCACATGGTGAACTTATATAAATCGTCGTCGGTGAAGTGTGTGATGATCTGTCGCATATATCCAAAGCAAACTTAGAATCGGAAAGAATAATACTAACTTAAATTAATAACCCGCGAACGGCATAAAAAGTTTGTGCAGGCCTGCGAGCCGGTTCGACAATAAGTGAAAAGCCGCCGGCAGGATATTCTCCGCCGACGGCTTTGTGAGTTTTAGTATTACTTATGTTCAGCCACACTTCGAGGTGCCGCACGATGTGCATATCAGGCAGCCTTCCTGATATACCAGGGTCTCCTGTCCGCAGTTGGGACAGCGCTGGCCCGATGCCTGCGTGCCGTTGGGCAGATACTTCTTGAGCGCGCGTTCGACGCCCATCTTCCATGTGTTTATCGACTGCGAGTCGAGTTCAAGGCCGCCCACGAGTTTGAGTACCTGGTCGATAGGCATGCCATAACGCAGCACGCCCGATATGAGTTTGGCATAGTTCCAGTACTCGGGGTTGAACTTGTCGGAAAGGCCTTCGATTGTGGTCTTGTAGCCGCGCTTGTTAATGAACTGGAAGTCGTAGCGCTTGTTGCCGTCGGGGTCTATGGCCTTAATGATTTTGCCGTGCGATACCGATTTCGGGCAGAAAATGCCGTCTTCGTCATCGGCGAGACCGGTGAAGATTTCATAAGGTTTGCCATCCATAAGTCCCACGAAGGCAATCCATTTCTCCTTGTTGTTCTGGAATCTTACTACGTCGGCTTCAAGTTCGATGGGACGTTTTGCCACATGGTGCGAGGGGAAGCCTGTTTCGGCGGGCTTGGCATTCTTCTTCTCTTTCTCCTCCAGGGCTACGAGAACGCCCGAGCGGGAGCCGTCGCGATAGACGGTACATCCCTTACATCCCGATTTCCATGCCTCGAGGTAAAGACGGTTGACAACTTCCTCTGACACGTCGGAGGGCAGGTTGATTGTTACTGAAATGGAGTGGTCGACCCATTTCTGTATCCGGCCCTGCATGTGTACCTTCTCCAGCCAGTCTATGTCATTTGCCGTGGCGCCGGCGTAGGGCGAACGTGCCACCAGGGCGTCGATTTCCTCTTGGGTGAAACGGTCTTTGACCTCGATGCCGTTGGCTTTCATCCAGTCGATGAATTTGGGGTGATACACCACATATTCCTCGAATGCGTCGCCGGTGTCGTCCACATAATCGATTCTTACATCGGGGTCGCCGGGATTGACCTTGCGGCGCCTTTTGTAGATGGGCATGAATACGGGTTCGATGCCCGAGGTGGTGCGTGTCATCAGCGAGGTGGTGCCGGTGGGGGCTATGGTGAGACAGGCGATGTTGCGGCGGCCGTATTTCTTCATGTCCTCGTAGAGCTCGGGCGATGCCTCGGCAAGACGCTTCATGAAGGGATTTTCTTTTTCGCGCGAAGCGTCGAATATTTCAAATGCTCCGCGTGTGCGTGCCAGGTCTACCGACGATGCATAGGCTGCCAGTGCCAGTGTCTTGTGTACTTTTTCAGAGAACTCGGTTGCCTCGGGTGTGCCGTATTTATATCCGAGGGCGGCCAGCATGTCGCCTTCGGCAGTCGTGCCCACGCCTGTGCGGCGTCCTTTCAGAGTCTTGTTTTTGATCTTGAGCCACAGGTTACGTTCGGTCGATTTTACTTCCTCGGTTTCGGGGTCTTCGTCGATTTTCTGAAGGATGGTATCGATTTTTTCCATTTCAAGGTCGATGATGTCATCCATCATGCGCTGTGCTTTGCGCACATGCTTGTTGAAGAGGTCAAAATCGAATTCGGCATTTTCCGTAAACGGATTCTTTACATAGCTGAACAGGTTGATGGCCAGCAGGCGGCAGGAGTCATAGGGACACAGAGGTATCTCGCCGCAGGGATTGGTGGAGATTGTGCGGAATCCGAGGTCGGCATAGCAGTCGGGCAGCGATTCGCGGGTGATGGTGTCCCAGAACAGTACGCCGGGTTCGGCCGATTTCCATGCGTTGTGAATGATTTTAGCCCACAGCGCCTTGGCATCGATTTCCTTGGTTATGAACGGCTCGTCGGAGTCTACGGGGAAATGCTGCATGTAGGGTGTACCGGTCGATGCGGCCTGCATGAAAGCGTCGTCGATACGTACCGATACATTGGCGCCGGTTACTTTTCCTTCCGTCATCTTAGCGTCGATGAATGCTTCGGAGTCGGGATGTTTGATGGATACGGTCATCATGAGCGCGCCTCGGCGGCCGTCCTGCGCCACTTCGCGGGTGGAGTTTGAGTAGCGCTCCATGAAGGGTACGAGGCCCGTGGACGTGAGGGCCGAATTCTTTACCGGGGTGCCTTTGGGGCGTATGTGCGACAGGTCGTGGCCCACGCCTCCGCGGCGCTTCATCAGCTGTACCTGCTCTTCGTCGATGCGGATAACGCCGCCATACGAGTCAGGATCGCCGTCGAGGCCTATGACGAAGCAATTGGACAGCGAACCGACCTGGAAATTATTGCCGATGCCGGTCATGGGGCTGCCTTGCGGCACGATGTATCGGAAGTCGCGCATGAGCTCGAATACCTCGTCGTGCGACATCGGTTCGGGATATCTGTTTTCAATTCTTACTATTTCAGAGGCCAGACGATGATGCATATCATCGGGTGTAAGCTCATAAAGATTACCGAATGAATCTTTCAGGGCATACTTGTTGGCCCATACTCTAGCGGCCAGTTCGTCACCGCCAAAATAGTCTTTTGTTGCCTCGAAAGCTTCTTCAAAGGTATAGGTACGTTGTTCCACGGTAAGGGGGTAGATGATGATGAGTTGGGTATATGTTAGCGCATGCGCGATATGGCGGCAAAGTTACGCCAAAAGAGTCTCAATCACCAAAAAAATCAGTAAATATTTTAGCACTTTGTTGATAAGTTTTCCGTTGCAAAAATTAACACATTGGTAATCAATGCTATGTAAAATTGGTGGCGGCAAAAAGTTTTCCGAAAATGTAAATGGCCTGATTCACGGAATGTTGTATTTTGTTTATCAAGTGTTATTATATATTCGACGAATATATGTATCTTTGCAGATGTATTCATTAATGAAATAATATGGAACAATCGCAATATTTCAATAATCGCCATACCGTGCGCGCATATTCTTCGCGCCGTATCGAGGACTCCCTGCTTCGCGACATGATTGAGGCCGCCTCGCATGCGCCCAATACCGGAAACATGCAATGGTACTCTGTTATTGTGACGCGCGACGAAGAAGAGAAAAAGCTGCTGGCCCCCGCACATTTCAATCAGCCGTCGGTCACCGGCGCCTCGGCCGTACTGACTTTTTGTCTCGACCTGCGGCGTTTTGAGCATTGGTGCCGGATCAATGACGCCCGGCCGGGATTCAGCAACTTCCAGTCTTTTGTGGCGGCGATTATCGATACTTCGATTTTTGCGCAGCAATTCTGCACGATTGCCGAAATGAACGGCCTCGGCACCTGCTACCTCGGCACAACGGCTTACAATGCGCCCGACATAGCTGCGGCGTTGTCGCTGCCGCCTCGTGTTGTTCCCGTTATAACGGTCACGGTGGGCTACCCGGCCGAACCTTCGGATAGCCCGACACTGCGCCTGCCCGTTGAGGCCATAATCCACAACGGACATTACACCGAACCATCCGACGATGACATTCGCGGATGGTACGAGGAGATTGAGAAGGATTCCCGGCATTTTGTCGAGGAGAACGGTCTTGAGACACTTGCGCAGGTGTTTACCGATGTGAGATATCCACGTGAATCCGCTGAATATTTCTCAAAGGTATATTCCGATTTTCTAACTGAAAACGGATTCCCGCGTCCATGATAAGAAGGATAAATCTCAGCGGCGTACTGACGGCGATTATCGCTGTGGCATCATTTGTGTGCTTTCTGTATATGCCGGGAGGAGGCGATGATTTTCTCTTTCTCTCTGTAGTATCAGGCCCTGATGCCGTTATAAACGGCCCGCTGGATTATCCGCGCTGGGCAGCGGTGCATTGGCTTACGTGTAACGGCAGGATGGGCGACCGTTTGCTCACCCCGATGCTTGCGGCGCCCCGGTGGCTCATGGCTCTCACGTGCGCGATGGCTGTCGCCCTCATGTATTGGGCGGCTGTGCGCTGTGTGCGCGGTGCCGGGCGATTCTGGCACGTGGTTCTCATCGGTGTCATGTCGTTTGCTTTGCCATGGTGGGATTCCATGAATCTGTTCTGCTGTCAGTTTAACTATATATGGCCGTCGGCCTTCGTGTTGTCGGCATTCCTGTTTGTCATGCGCGGCCGCGCCATGTCGGGCCTGCCTTTGGTGCTTTCAGTCCTTTTCTGTGCATTGGCCGGAAACATGCATGAGGCGGCCTCAGGACCATTGGTTGCAGGCCTGGCCGTCATGATTGTGACGCGGCGGCTCCGTCCCGACCGCACACAGTGGATTCTGCTCGCGGCCTTTGCCTTTGGCGCGTTGCTTTGTATAGGCGCTCCGAGTATATGGATGCGATTCAATGAAAGCAGCACGCCTGACGATTCTTTTTTCCCGCTGCTGCTGAAATCAGATGTGATAGCCGCTTTCCTGTGGATTCTTATTGCGGTGTTCATGACATTTGCAGCCGGGCGCCGCGCTGTAGGCCGTCTGTTTTCATCTCCTTTGGGAGCGTTGGCCGTGGCGTCGCTGTTCTCGATGGCAATCAGCCTCGTTTCGGGAATCGTGGGGCGCAGCGGATGGTTTGCCGAGCTGTATGCCATGATAGTGCTGACAGGCTGGGCTTCCATGTACATGAAGCCGAGGCTGCATGCTGTTCAACTTATTATCGCCGGACTTGTCGCCGCGCAGATTATAGGTGTGGCTTTATGGCAGGTGCGTCTCGGCCGCGAATACCGCGATTTTGAAAATCGCTACCGCTCCTCGGCTGACGGCATTGTGTTCGGCGATTACACTAAAGATAATGAAATCCCGTTATGGACGCTCGGGCGTCTTCGCGGTGTCCCCGACGCCGATGATATGTATTTGCTCCATTGCCTTGCCGAGTGCAAGCATCCGTTTGGCTCATGGCCTGTGGTTGTTCCCGCCGAGGTGTCGGAGTTGCTTCCCCTTGCCGCCGATACCGTGGAGACGTCGGGTGGAGATATCTTGTTAAAGACACTCCCGGCCGGCGGGCATCAGTTGCATGGTTTTGCCGACGACCCCGACGTCAGTGTCGTGGATTACGATGGGCGCGAGATGGTGGTGCAGCCTGTGCGCGGCGCATATTTCCTGTCGCCGCGGATTCATGACCCCGGAGACAGATTTTAAGAGCTTGTTTAATAACCTTTATGAGTGATTTTTTGCAGAATACACATCTCCTTGGCCTTGTGCTGGGACTGTGCACGTTTTTGATTATAGGACTGTTTCACCCGGTGGTGATAAAGTGCGAGTACTATTTCGGCGTAAAATGCTGGTGGTGGTTCGCGATACTGGGCGCAGCCATGTGTGCCGTTTCTTATGTGGTTGATGATCCCTTCTGGTCTACACTGGCAGGCGTCACGGGCTTTTCGAGTTTCTGGACTATTCTTGAAATCTTCGAGCAACGCGAGCGCGTGCGCAAAGGCTGGTTCCCGGCCAATCCCCGTCGTAATAAAAAATAACGTGCCGCCCACGGTGTGAAGGCGACACGTAATATCGGAATTCCGCTTCAGGAGAACAGCTTTATCAGCGTGTCTTTATCGAGCTTTTCAAGGTCGATATCGGGTAGGGCGGTGTTATCATCGTCAGGTACAAACTCTTTGTATCCCGCGTCGAGCATGATTTGACGCAAACTGATGTAATTGCTGAATTTCTGAGCGAAAGCGGCCTCGTATGAAAACTCCTTGCCGTCGCCCGGCAGAAGGCCGTTGCCTGTATTGAGCGATGCGAAATACAGTTTGCCGTCAGATATGGTGCAGATCATGGTCTCGCGGTCGGTAGAAATCATGTCTTCGGTAAAATATATCGAATCCGGATTCACCATATAGCCTGTTTTGAGGTTGCTTATGTTCTCGGCTCCGAAGAAAAAACGGAACATGGCGCCCTCGTTGCCGTTATATCTGTTTACACGCACCGTCCCGTCGGGCCATGTATCGCGTCCGTAGAGTATTTCCGTCGCTTCGAGATTCGCGTCGGTCATATCGCCGGAAAACAGTATGTCGGCACTCTTGTGGTCGGCCGCCCAGCCGATTCTGATTCCGTCGATTCCTACCATCCACAGGTCGAAATCATGAGCTCCCCACTCGTTGCGCCAGTATATGCCTATGTAGTTATGCGGTTGCAGAGTGTATGACGAGCCGTAAGGCACGCTGCCTACAAACTGGCGCTCCGATACCGGCGCGGCCAGTTCCACATAGGCCGGGAACCGCACTGTTTTGGCCCGTCCGTCCTCATTTTTCGCGTTAGCGCTTAAAAGTTCCACAAGCCGTTTTTTCACTGCGGCCTTTATGGCCTGCAGACGTCCGTAATGGGCCAGGGGATAATATGACGTGCGCATCCAGGGCTTGATGTACGTGCGGCCGCTGCGAATGACAAACGTGCGCAGCCCCGTGCAGTTGCAGCACGACTTTATATAATTGAGTATGCGCACAAGCTTGAATGCGGACGATTCTTTTGCAAGGGCCGCGTTGATGTCATTGATGCTGTGGCGGGTGTCAAGGATGGATTCGAGCACACCGGCTGTCATGGGCCGGTGGTATTCGGGCGCAAGACGGCGAATGCGGTTTATGACTTTCACGCATCCCTTTAAAACTTCGTCATTGACAGGCTCTTTATCTGTATGGGCCCGGTCGGCGTCGTCGGATATAACTTGGCCGCCGGCACATGCGCCATTGCGCAGGGCCAGGAATACGGGTTTGTAGCGGTAGAATATTGATGCGAGGCCTTTGATCTGTACGTCATCGAGGCCTGATATCATTGCGGCTACGCTCGCCGCATTGTTTTTAAGAGCATACCATGTATTGCGGTTCTTGATTATCATACTCATGCCGGTGGCCTTGAATACAATGAGCCGCAAGAGTTTCTCGGGACTTTTCGGCAGCGTACCGTACATGTCGCAGAGCCGCACAAGAGCTTCGCGATTAGCCACCTTGTCGACGTCAACTTTCCATTCATAGCGGGTCATATAGTCCTCGAGCTGTTCCATAATCGGGCTCAGCGTCTCGGCCTTGAGCGCTATAGGCGACTCCAGCATGTCCGCGATGCGCTCGAACAACTGCCGCTCGGTGCATGGCATGAGTATAGTGAACTCCGAGAAATGCATCTCGGGCGGTGCGTCGTTCAGTGTGAACGCCTTTCCCATGTAATCGGTGCCGTAGGTCGACATATAGTGCACCATCTGCAAAATCCGCATCTGCAGCTCGTCGAGGTTGTCCACCTGCTCCCAGCTTTTATAAAATGTAGAGTTGAAATTTGCCTGTTGCGATTTCAGGAATACAACCACGTCGGGTGTGCACGCGTCGGGATGCACGAAGTATCCGCAGCGCATGGCATAGCTGTTGACCTCGACGGCATCGAGTTTTGTATCTGTGGGGGATACAGCCACAATATTGAAAAATTTTATCAGAGCGGGTATCATGAGACTTTGGTTAAAAATTTTTATGGCGCTCCAAGAAAAAAACGGCCGGCGGGAAGTAAAATTTCAAATTTCCTAATTTGTGAGATAGGAACTTCCTATGCCGGTCGTTTATGCAAAATTACATCAAAATTCAGCATGACGGAAGCGGATACATCGCTTTAACGATTATTAACTTTGCGCCACCGCCTTTTTCAATGCAGCGTGTACTCATTAAACGCATGAGAGCCCGATATGTTTTTGACGGATGAAAAATCGCGGCATTTTAACGGCAATACGAAAAGATATGACGCAAAGGCGAACATATAAGGCGCTGCCGTCGTTTTATGCTTAAAATAATACGCCTAAAAAGTAAATCTCATGCAAAGAACTACCACTATATCACCTTACGGAACATCGGCTGTTTCGATATGTCTGTCATCGGCGCGGGTCCTGTCGTTCGTGCTGACCATCTTTTCAGGATTATGGCTCGAGAATGCGTCGGCCAACGGAAACCTCGAGCTGGCGTCGCAGCTATCGAGGACGCATACGGCGTTTGGCGTGTTGTTTATCATACTCGCATTTCAGAGTATATGGGCAGGGCGCCGCAGGCTCTCGGCACTGTTTATGGCCGAGGACCGCTGGAGCGTACGCGCCACGCAGCATGTGGTGTGCCTGTATCTGGCATTGCTCCTTTGTGTCGCCGGCAGTGCGGTGGCCGTAATGGCAGGGGTAGACGGTGCGGTGGCCTTCCATGCCGGGGTAGGGCTTATGATAGGAGTAGTAGCGATTTTTCACGTGATAGTGCGTTTAATCCGTAAAAATTGATTACTTTTGAATCATGGATGAAAACACTGAAAATATTGCCATAGAGACTCACCCGTGGCCTCCGTTCATTCCCGACGGGGCACGGGTGTTGATTATGGGTACATTCCCGCCCAGGCCACACCGCTGGTCGATGGACTTTTATTACCCCAACCGCACTAATGACTTCTGGTTCATGATGGGGCTTATCTTCCTCGGCGACAGATACGCGTTGTACGACAAAGATTCAAAGAAATTCGACCTTGAAGCCATAAAGCGTCTGCTGACCATGCACGGGATTGCATTGAACGATACCGGTTATAAAGTGCGCAGGCTCAAAGGCAATGCCTCAGACAAGTTCCTGGAAATCGTCGAGCCTGTAAATCTTAAAGCTTTGCTCGAAAAAATGCCCGATTGCCACACAATCGCCACGACGGGCGAGAAGGCTGCGGCCGTAATAGCGTCGCTTACCGATACCGAGGCTCCTGCCAAAGGCCGCATGGTTACTTCGGCCTCCGGCCTGGAGATATGGCGCATGCCGTCGACGTCGCGTGCATATCCTCTGCCGCTCGAACAGAAGGCGGCATATTATGCCGAGATGTTCAGACACGCCGGAATACTGTAAACGGGGATGCGGCGCCCTGAACTACAGGCCTGCGTCGTATGTTATCAATTCAAAAGGCAAACGAATATCATCATGAAAGGCATTGACACATCATTCTTCAGGATTACGGCGGACAAGCAGCCGGTGACAGCCGGAGGATTGCTTGTGGCCGAGCCTTTTCTCAGTGAACAGTGGTTTGACCGCGCGGTCATATCCCTCATCGACCACAGTAACGAGGAGGGTACGACAGGTGTGGTTCTCAATAATCCGCTTGCCACCACGCTCGACGAAGTGCTCGACGGTGTTAAACCCGGAGCGGGAGTGAGGGTCTACTGTGGCGGCCCGCTCAGCCAGGACCGGCTCTTCTTTGTGCATACACTGGGCGACGAGGTGATACCTGAAGCGCGCATGTATGCCGACGGTATGTGGATCGGCGGCGATTTCGATGCCGCTATCCAATATGTCAACTCGGGATATCCCGTGGAGGATAATCTGCGCTTTTTCATCGGCTACAGCGGCTGGACACCCGGACAGCTTGCCGAAGAAATAGAAGCCGGCACATGGGCGGTGCAGCCCGATGCGTCGGCGGTGGAAGGTATTCTCAGCGATTACGGCGATACATACTGGCACCGTGTCGTGAGGTCGCTCGGCGAACGCTACCGTATATGGAGCATGTTGCCGCGTGATATAAAAGCAAATTGAGTCGGGGCCCGGCTCAGCAGAGCGATGCCAGCACCTCGCGGCGCAGGTCGGCGTCTTTCTCGAACACTCCGGTATAGTCTACGGTCGAGGTGTGGGAATCCTGTTTTTCCACACCTCGCATTTTCATGCACATGTGTTGTGCGTCGCAATATACCAGCACGCCTTTGGCCCCGAGGGTCGAAGCCACGGTCTCGGCGATTTCACGCGTGAGCCGCTCCTGCACCTGAAGCTTGCGGGCGCAGATATCCACTACGCGGGCTATCTTGCTGAGTCCTACAATTTTGTCGCCGGGGATATATGCCAAAGACACCTTGCCGAAGAATGGCAATACATGATGCTCGCACATCGAATAGAATTCAATGTCGCGCACTGACACAATCTTGGAGCCTTCGTGCTCGAAAAGAGCAGACCGAAGCGTGGCAGCCGCGTCGGAGCGGTTGCCCGAAGTCAGATACCACAAAGCCTTGGCGGCACGCATGGGCGTCTTCACGAGCCCTTCCCTTGATGCATCCTCGCCCAGCAGGGTCAGAATCTCGCTGTAGTGGGCGGCGATACGTTCGATACGTTCCGTTTCGGAGAGTGTGTTTATATCGGTCGACATAAATTATCAGTTAGCATTAATATGGTCGCGCACAATCCGCAACTGGTTGCCTATCGATGGGAACGACGCCCGTATGGCGGCCATCGCGGCCTCGGCTTCCGAGCGTGTGCGGAAGTCTCCCACCTTTACGCGCCAATAAGGCGAGTTGAACTGCATGTAGGTGCGGAATTCGGGGAAGCGGCTTTCCATCTGTCTGCGGCGATTCTCGGCGTCGTGTTTTGCGGTACGCACATTGTTATCGTCGAAAACCTGTACGCGATAGCCCACCCGCGATGTGTTGCGCACTACCTGTGTTTCGCTGTCATTGCCGTTTTCGTCTTTCTCCTCTGCTTCCTGACGGTTGTCATTGGCGAGACGTGCGGCCATACCGTCGGGCAGGATGACCTTTATGGTGCCCGATGCCTGTATTTTCTTTACGATGTCGAGGGTATCGGCGGGGGCGGTCTGTGCTCCGGCGACCAGTGCGGACACCGCGAGGATAAGTATGGCGAGTAGACGATTCATGTCAATAATATGTTTGATTGCCAATACGGCGCCGGCAGCGCGTTGTTTTATGTGGCGTTGTTGATAAAAACCGGGCAGTCGGCGGCATGTATCCGGTTGTGGCGGCTGAGCTGGCGCCGACTGCCCGATTATGGGTTATTGTCTTTATTAGAATGCCTTGACGATGCCCATGAAGTCGGCGCATTTGAGCGAGGCGCCGCCAATCAGGCCGCCGTCGATGTCTTTCTTGGCAAAGAGCTCGGCAGCGTTGGAGGGCTTGCACGAACCGCCATAGAGAATCGAGGTGTTTTCAGCCACTTCATTGCCGTATTTGGCTGCGATGGTGGCGCGGATGTGGGCGTGCATGTCTTCTGCCTGGTCGGGTGTGGCGGTCTTGCCGGTGCCGATGGCCCATACGGGTTCGTAGGCGAGAATGAGCTTGCCGAAGTCTTCAGCCGAAAGATTGAAGAGAGCTTCTTCGATCTGACGCTTTACAACCTCGTTGTAGGTGCCGTTTTCGCGCTCCTCGAGCACTTCACCGATGCAGAAGATGGGGGTGAGGCCGTTTGCGAGGGCGAGGGCGAGCTTTTCTGTAAGAATCTTGGAATCCTCGTGGTAGTACTGGCGACGTTCGCTGTGGCCGAGGATTACATATTTGGCGCCGGTCGAGGCTACCATGGGAGCCGAAACTTCGCCGGTATATGCGCCCGATGCGTGATCGGCGCAGTTTTCAGCACCGAGGCCGAGAACATTCTGGTCGATGACACCGGCTATGGGAGCCAGGTGGGTGAAGGGAACGCAGATGATTACATCGCAGTTGGGCTTTGCTTCAGCCACCGCTGCGTTAACTTCTTCGGCAAGTTTAACACCTTCCTGAAGGGTGGTGTTCATCTTCCAGTTGCCGGCAACGATATTTTTTCTCATTGTTGTATAAGGTAAATGGGTTTTTGCTATTACGATGCAAAGTTACGAAAAAAATAATAATAGCATGCCTATAATCGGCCTATTTTATTGAGCGCAGCAGGCGCAGAGCCTTGTTGGGATGCGATTCGGCCACGTTTTTATTGTGTTTGCCGAATATGGCACGGGCCGAACGGGCGAATGCCGCCGCCCGCGGGTCGTCGGACACGTCGACCCATTCAAGGCGGTAATTGTGCCCGGTAGCCGCCGGCTCCGTGAACACGAGGCGGTAGGAGGCGTCGGCGACACGCACCTTGCCGTCATCGCCGCGCACGAGTCTTACCTTGGCCATCGCCCCGCCGCGCGTGTCTGTGGTCTTCATGTTGGATATGAAGTTGCCGAGCGAATATACGAGCAGCGAAGGCGTGTCGCCGCCGGTATATTCCATAGGCTGTATGACGTGGGGATGGCCGCCGATTATAACTTCCACGCCGAGTTTACGCAGATAGTCGGCCAGCGAAGTCTGCGACGGGTGGGGCAGCAGGCGGTATTCAACGCCCCAGTGCACGCATGCCACGATTATCTCGGCCCCTGTGGCGCGTGTGGCCTCCACGTCGCGGCGTATCAGGTCGCGGTCGATATAGTCGACCTTCACCTCAGGGCCGGGCTCAATGCCGTTGGTGCCGTAGGTATAGTTCAGGAAACCTACGCGGATGTTGTTGATGTTGCGTATAAATGGAATCGTCTTCTCACGTGCGTCCGCATTGTGATAGGTGCCTATGTGGTGCAGGTTGCGTGCGTCGAGGGTGTCGATTGTGGCTCTCAGCCCGCGGTCGCGACGGTCGAGAGTGTGGTTGTTGGCTGTCAGAAACAGGTCGAATCCGGCTTTGGAAAGCTCGTCGATATAAGCCGACGGGGCATTGAAACACGGATAGCCCGAATAAGGCGCGCCTGATACGGGCGTCTCGAGATTCACGACGGCATAGTCGGCATCGCGCACATAGCCCTCGACGGCATCGAAGTATCCGTCGAACGAATATGCGCCCGACGGCGTCGCAGCCGCGTCAAGCTGTCCGCTGTGCATCATCGCGTCGCCTGCGAATACTATCTCAGCCTCGTCGATTCCGAGGATGAGCGACATCAATGATATCAATACAATGGACAGCGACATAGGCTATGTGTCGGAGGTGGATGCGGCAGCCTTATTGACGTGTGGCGGCCTGCAGCGTGTTTTGCATCAGCGATACGATGGTCATGGGACCCACACCGCCGGGAACGGGGGTGATGAACGCACACTTCGGCGCCACGGCGTCGAAATCAACGTCGCCGCACAGTCTGAATCCCGATTTACGGGTAGCGTCGGGCACGCGGGTGGTGCCGACGTCAATCACGGTGGCACCTTCTTTCACCATGTCGGCCGTTACAAATCCCGGGCGGCCGAGGGCGGCCACGAGGATGTCGGCGTCGCGTGTGATTTCGGCAAGATTCTCGGTAGCCGAGTGGCATACCGTGACGGTGGCATCAATGCCTTTCTGCATCATCATCGAGGCCAAAGGCTTGCCCACGATATTGCTGCGGCCAATCACCACACATTTTTTGCCGCGGGTAGGAACGTTATAACGCTTGAGCAGCTCCACGATTCCCGCAGGGGTGGCCGAGTGGAAACAGGGCAGGCCTATCGACTGGCGGCCCACATTGACGGGATGGAAACCGTCGACGTCTTTGGACGGGAGGATTGCCTCGGTGACGCGTTGCTCGTCGATATGGCGGGGCAGGGGCAGCTGCACTATGAAGCCGTCTACCTCGGGGTCGTTGTTCAGTCCGTCGATAAGGCCCAGCAGCTCGTCTTCCGTGACATCGGCGTCGCGGCGTATGACGGTAGAGCGGAATCCGCATGCCTCGCATGCCTTTACTTTGTTGGCTACGTATGTCTCGCTGCCGCCGTCGTTGCCTACGAGTATGGCGACAAGGTGGGGGGCACGGTGGCCTTGGGCAACGCGCTGCGCCACGGTAGCCGCGATTTCGGCCTTGATGGTGGCGGCGGTCTGTTTTCCGTCAATCAGTTGCATGGGTCTTTTTTATGTGGTTATCCGGGAATAATGTCTTATGGGTGATGGTGTGTTTAACGGCGCATGCCTTTGAGGCCTTTGAGACCCTTCATGGCGGCCATGGGGCTCTTCATCGAGCCTACGGTGCGCATCATCTGACGGGTCTGCTCGAATTGTTTGAGCAGACGGTTTACCTCGGGAATTGTGGTGCCAGAACCGTTGGCGATGCGCTTGACGCGCGATGCCTTGATAATCTCGGGATGCTCGCGCTCGTAGGGAGTCATAGACATGATGATTGCCTCAACGCCCTTGAAGGCGTCGTCGGGAACGTCGATGTCCTTGATGGCTTTTCCGAGGCCGGGAATCATGGCTGCGAGATCCTTGATGTTGCCCATCTTCTTGATCTGCTGTATCTGCTTGTAGAAGTCGGTAAAGGTGTACTGGTTCTTGCGCAGCTTGCGTGCGATTTCCTCGGCTTCTTTCTCGTCGAACTGCTGCTGAGCCTTTTCAACGAGCGATACAATGTCGCCCATGCCCAGGATGCGGTCGGCCATACGCGAGGGGTGGAATACATCAATGCCGTCGAGCGTCTCGCCGGTGCCCACGAATTTTATAGGCTTGTCCACCACCGTGCGTATCGACAGGGCGGCGCCGCCGCGGGTGTCGCCGTCGAGCTTGGTGAGAATCACGCCGTCGAAGTCAAGGCGCTCGTTGAATGTCTTGGCCGTGTTCACGGCGTCCTGACCTGTCATAGAGTCAACCACAAACAGCGTCTCGGTGGGACGGATGGCTTTCTTGATATTTTCTATCTCGCGCATCATCTGCTCGTCCACGGCCAGGCGGCCGGCGGTATCGATGATGATGAGGTCGTGATGGTTGGCGCGGGCATAGTCGAGGGCCTTGCGGGCAATGTCGACCGGCTCTTTGGAGCCTTCGATGGTGAATACAGGTACATCGATCGATTCGCCCAGGACCTTCAGCTGGTCGATGGCCGCGGGACGGTAGACGTCGCATGCCACCAGCAGAGGCCTGAAGCCTTTCTCGCTTTTGAGTTTCTTGGCGAGTTTACCCGAGAAAGTGGTCTTACCCGAACCCTGAAGACCCGACATCAGAATGACTACGGGCTTGTCCTTGAGGTTCAGCGTCGAGGCTTCTCCGCCCATGAGGGACGTGAGCTCGTCGTGCACCACCTTTACCATGAGCTCGCCGGGCTTCACGGCCGTGAGCACGTTCATGCCAAGGGCCTTGGCCTTGACAGTGTCGGTAAAAGTCTTAGCAACCTTGTAGTTTACGTCGGCGTCGATGAGGGCGCGGCGCACGTCCTTGAGGGTTTCGGCAACGTTGATTTCGGTGATTTTGCCTTCACCTTTAAGTATCTTGAAGCTTCTTTCGAGCCTGTCGCTTAGTTTTTCAAACATATACGGGGAGGGGGTAGGGAGGGATAATAGGGGTTAAAGCTTATTGGTGGCGGTGTCGGGGAATATTACCGCAGGCTTGAATGTGCGGGCTTCCTCGAAGGGCATCGAGGCATAGGCCATGATGATGACTATGTCGCCGGGTTGGACCAGACGGGCGGCCGCTCCGTTGAGACAGATTACGCCGCTGCCGCGCGGGCCGGGAATCGTGTAGGTGTCGAGGCGCTCGCCGTTGTTGTTGTTGACGATATATACGCGCTCGCCGGGCAGGATATTGGCGGCGTCGAGCAGGTCTTCGTCAATAGTGATGCTGCCGATATAATCGAGACGCGCCTCGGTGACCGTGACGCGGTGTATTTTCGACTTGAGAACTTCTACGTTCATTTTTCAGATTGTGGTTTATGCCTGACAGCCGCTTGCGGGCTTGCCGTATTTGATATTGTCGATGAGGCGTACATCGCCCATCCACACGGTGATACAGCCCACGGCGCCGTTTGTGGCGTCACACCAGTTTTCAACGGGCTGGAGGGTGAGGGCGTCGACAATCTCGAAGTATTCCACTTCCATCTCGTCGTATGAGTCGATTTCATCTATAACCATGTTCTTCACCGATTCAAGGTCGATGCCTTGTTCGGCCAGGTCGACGCTTGCGGCGAGGGCCTCGTGGATGGCGGGGGCTATGGCGCGCTGTTCGGGAGTGAGGCGCACGTTGCGCGAGCTCATGGCCAGGCCGTCGGCCTCGCGCTTGATGGGGCAGTCGACAATATCGATGTCAAAGCCTTCGAGCTCGGCCATGCGGCGTATCACGGCTATCTGCTGATAGTCTTTCTCGCCGAAGTATGCCTTGTCGGGACGTACGAAGTCAAAAAGCTTGCTCACCACCTGAGCCACGCCGTTGAAATGTCCGGGCCTCATGGCGCCTTCCATAACCTCGGCCACAGGGCCGAGCTCAAATATGCGGGTATCGGGCTCGGGGTAAACTTCTTCTACCGTAGGGGTGAAGGCCACGTCTACGCCGGCTTCCTCAAGCAGAGCGCAGTCGGCCTCAACTGTACGCGGATAGGTGCGTAAATCGTCGGGATTGTTGAACTGTGTGGGGTTGACAAACACACTGACGACCACGAATCCGCAGTCCTTGCGGGCGCGCTCGATGAGCGACATATGTCCGGCATGCAGAGCTCCCATGGTGGGTACGAGTCCCACGGTGAGACCTTTGGCCTTTGCGTCGGCGACGGCCTTGCGCAGCCCGGCTACTGTTGAAATGATTTCCATTTTCAATAATTCGATTTTTTAAATCAGCCGCAAAATTACATATTATTCTCTACTTATGCAAGCAAAAATTAACAGCCCCGCTCGGGAACGTGTCCCGGCGGGGCTGTCGTGCAGAATTATATAACATTCAACCATAAAGGCCGATTATCCGGCGGCCCGTTCCCGGCCGGGCTGCCGGTGCGGACATCTGTCGTCCGCGATTATTTCTTCACGCTTACACGTGCCGAACTGTAGACGTTCAGATGCAGTGTGTTTGCGATATATTTTATTGCCTTGGCGGCTTTGACCGATACGCCGTTGACATCAAGCTCGGGCGAGTATGCGGCTATTGCGCCGAATCCGGGCAGGATGGCGAGGATAAGGCCGCCGAAGCTGCTCTGTGCCGGTATGCCGACAATCATCATCCAGCCTCGTCCCTCGTGATGCGGGCCGCGGGCCACGGTGGCCACTACATTGGCTGCGATAGAGCCGTCGAAAGCATTGTTGCCGGTTTTCGGGTTGCGGCCGTCGGCTGCGATAGTGGCGCCGATGGTGGCGGCCTGCTCTACGGTGACATCAAGCGATGCCAGACGTGCGTAGAGGTCGATTGCCGACGCTGCGTCATCATACAGTGTGTATTCCGCCTCGGCGAGCTTGTTTATTGTGTCGGCATCCGCCAAGGCCTTTTTAAGTCTTTCATAGAGCGCGTCGTCGAGCACGGGCGCGTCTCCTGCAAGATTTATAATATTGTCAATCATGATATCCCACTTGCCGTCAGAATCGTTCTGAGGCTCTATGGCGCTGACCGCGCGTATGCCGTGAGGGCTTACGGGTATATCGGGTTTCTTGGCTTTCATGCCGTAGCAGCGGCATACTCCGCTCTTACGCACAAGCTCTTCGGGCTTGTTCTGCTGGAGCAGCAATACGTGTGATGCCACGGTGGCGATGCGGCCCAGCGGTGAAGACTCGCCTACATCGCCGCGGTTTACAACAGTGCCGTCGGTCAGCATCACGCTGATGCCGAAAGCTTTGTCGTTATTGCTTTTCACACGCGGATCGGTGTTGCCTTCCGCTACATTCTTATAAGTTTCATATGCGTTGTCTACAGTCTTCTGAAGATCTGCAAGTGAGATAAATCTTTCCATGAGATATGAGTTTTTTAATTTGATAATAAAACATCGCTGTGCGGGCTAATGTTTCAGCTGCGGAAGATAAACTATGTGAAAAAACATTGACTTGTTGGCAGCTTTTATATATAATATTAATGTGAAATGTCGGCTCAACCGGGTTTGTTTAACAATCATTAACATGCGCTGCTGTCATTTTTTAGTAACTTTGGCGTCAAATGAGCAAAACAGAAATAAAGTAAACCAAAATATTCACCTAATTACGAGTTTATGAATAAACTTTTCAAGCGCGGTCTTGCCCTGCTCATGGGTCTTGTGGCCGCCACAGGCGCTTTTGCGCAGATGCCGCAGATGATGCCTGAACTGCCCATAGATTCGGCTGTTCGTAAAGGTACGCTTCCCAACGGGCTCACTTACTACATCCGTCACAATGAAAATCCCAAAGGTCAGGCCGACTTCTATATCGCACAGAAGGTAGGTTCCATCCTTGAGGAAGACCATCAGCGCGGTCTCGCCCACTTCCTGGAACACATGTGCTTCAACGGCACCACCAACTTCCCTGAAAAGGGCATAATCGAATATCTTGAATCGATTGGTGTGAAATTCGGCTACAACCTCAATGCACGCACCGGCGTGGACGAGACAATCTACAATATCTCGTCGGTTCCCGTAGCACGCAAGAGCGTTCAGGATTCATGTCTTCTCATCCTCCACGACTGGTCTTGCGACCTTACCCTCGACCCCAAGGAAATCGATGCCGAGCGTGGTGTGATTCACGAAGAATGGCGCCGTTCCACAGTGGGCCAGATGCGCATCATCGAGGAACAGCTCCCCAAAATCTATCCCGACAGCAAGTATGGCTACCGTCTGCCTATCGGTACCATGGAGGTAGTCGACAACTTCCCTCCCCAGGCCATCATTGACTATTACCACACATGGTATCGTCCCGACCAGCAGGCTGTCATTGTTGTAGGTGACATAGATGTCGACTATATCGAGGGTAAGATCAAGGAGATTTTCTCGCCCATCAAGATGCCCGAGAATCCCAAAGAACGTGTATATGAGGTTGTAGAAGACACCGACGGCACCATCGTAGCTATCGGCAAGGATGCCGAGATGAGCGCACCCGTGGCCCTCATGTTCTTCAAGCTTGACAATCTCGTACCCCGCGAAATGCGCAATACTCAGGCATATTTCGGTGTGAAATATATCACCAATGCCATTCAGAACATGCTCAACGCACGTCTGAGCGATATCTCCAACAAGCCCGATTCGCCCTTCGCACAGGCCGATGTCAACATCGGCGAATTCTTCCTTGCCAAGACAAAAGACGCTGTTACCCTTCAGGTTATCGGCAAGGACGGCGAGATTCTTCCCGCACTCGAGGCTGCCTATCGCGAGGTTCTCCGCGCTCTCAAGGGCGGTTTCACCCCCGGCGAGTTTGAACGCTTCAATGCCGAGCTGCGCTCGCGCTATCAGAATCTCTACGATTCGCGCAACAACACAAAGAGCGGCGATTATTCGGAAGAATATGTCCGTGCTTTTGTAGACAACGAGCCTATCCCCGGCGTGGCCATGGAGAAGGAAATATACGACCAGCTGTCGCAGATGATGCCTCTTGAAGCTATCAATCAGACATTTGCCCAGATGATCAGCGAAGACAACCGCGTCATCTTCATGTTGCTCCCCGATGCCGAAGGCTTCAAGATTCCCGCCGAGCAGCAGGTTCTCGACGCTCTCGCCGTTATTGACGAGGAGACACTCGAACCCTATCGCGACGCCATGAAGACCGAGCCCCTCATTCCCGCTCTTCCCGCAGCAGGCAAGATTGCCTCGCAGCGCCATCTCGACAACTGGGACGCTACCGAATTCACACTCTCCAACGGTATCCGCGTGGTTGTGAAGCCCACTACATTCAAGGACAACGAAATCCTGTTTGAGGCCGTGGCACGTGGCGGTAAGTCTGTTCTGCCCGATGAATACGCATCGTCGACAATCTTCCTTCCCCTCGCCATGAGCAAGCACGGCCTGGGCGACTACTCCAACTCTGACCTTCAGAAGTATCTCCAGGGCAAGCAGGTGACCGTCAACTTCGCGTTTGACGAATACCAGCGCGCTCTCTCGGGCACTTCGACAGTGACAGACCTGCCCACTCTCATGGAGCTGATTTATGCCAACTTCACAGAGTTCAACTTCACCGAAGAAGAATTCCTCGCCGCTCAGAACATGTTCAAAGGCGTCCTGGCCAACCAGGAGTCCACTCCCGATTTCAAGTTCATCCAGCTCGTGATGAAGACCCTCTTCAAGGCTCCCTCGCTCCAGCAGGTAAGCACTGCGGCTATCGCCGAGGCCGACCGTCAGACCAGCATCGATATCATGAAGAAATTCATGTCCAACGCCGCCGACTACACCTTCTACTTCGTAGGCAACATCGACATTGATACCTTCAAGCCCCTTATGGAGCAGTACATCGCCACACTTCCCACCTCAAAGACTCCCGGCGTTACATTTGCCACAGATCCCCGCTTTGAAGTCGTTGAAGGCAACGCCACCACAGAGGAATCCATGGCAATGGCAACTCCCCAGACCTGGGCATTCTACTGCATCGGCGCCAAGGTCGACTACACCCCTGCCAACAAGGTTATGACCTCGATGATTTCTCAGATCATGAGCAAGCGTCTTCTCAACAAGGTTCGTGAAGAGATGGGTGCCACATATTCTATCGGTGCTGTTTCCACCATGGATCGTAGCGCAGAAATGAACACCATGTTCCAGATTCCGTTCCCCATGAAGCCCGAAATGAAGGACGACGTATTCGCAGCCGTAAATACCATTATCGAGGAAACCGGCAAGAATGTAACTCCCGAGGAGCTCAACCCCATCAAGGAATACATGGTGAAGGAAGCCACCGCCGGTCTTGAAGAAAACAACGCATGGCTCAATGCCATGGCCGGTACTGACATTAACGGTATCGATACTTTCCACGGCATGACCGATGTTATCAACGGTATCACGATCGAGAATGTACAGAACTTCTGGAATTCCATCCTCTCGCAGAACAACCGTCAGCTCATCATCCTCAACCCCGCTGAATAAATCTTCCCTACGCCGGAATTCACCGGCTGAATAATATGGCCGGGCATCGGAACAGCATCCGATGCCCGGCTGTTATTTTATCCGTTTGTGGGTGAATTGCCACAGATATACAGATATGTGGATATGAAAAAAGGAGCCGAGGAGCTCCTTTTTTTAAAGTGGTATTTTATTGATATTCGATTATCCGAGGGGGGCGAGTTTTACTGTGAAGTGGCGCATGAGCTCTGTCTCCCACGTAATCTTGTAGCCGCGGGTGATGCTGTCGCGACGGTCGAAAACATTCTTGAGGGCCGCGGCGATGACGTCCATGTGGTTGTTGGTATAGACGCGGCGGGCGATGCACAGGCGCAGGAGGTCCATGCCGCCGAATCGGTTCTCGCGTGTCACGGGGTCGCGGTCGGCGAGAATGTAGCCTATCTCGCAGCCGCGTACACCGGCTTCCTTATACAGTTCTATGGCAAGAGTCTGAGCGGGGAATTCTTCTTTGGGCACCTTTGTGAGTACGAGACCGGCGTCTACAAATATGGCGTGGCCGCCGGCAGGACGCTGGTAGGGTATGCCATATTCATCGAGACGCGATGCGAGATACTGCACCTGGCGTATGCGGGTATCGAGGTTGTCGAACTCTGTATTCTCGTCGAGGCCGATGGCCAGGGCGGCCATGTCGCGGCCGTTCATGCCGCCGTAGGTGAGATAGCCTTCAAAGGGTATGCAATATTTCTTGGCGCCCTCGTACCAGTCCTCGTGTCTTGTGGCGATGAAGCCGCCCATGTTCACGAGACCGTCCTTTTTGGATGACATGGTCATGCCGTCGGCATACGAGAACATCTCGCGGGTGATTTCCTTGATGGTCTTGTCGGCATATCCCTCTTCGCGGGTCTTGATGAAATATGCGTTTTCGGCGAAGCGTGCCGAGTCGAAAATCACACGTTTGCCGTATTTGTCGGCCACACGGCGCACTTCGCGCAGGTTTTCCATTGATACGGGCTGGCCGCCGGCTGTGTTGTTGGTGATGGTAACGATGATGAACGACACACGGTCGGCATTTTCTTCAAGAGCTTTTTCAAGCTTCTCAATATCGACGTTGCCCTTGAAGGGAAGTTCGAGCTGGGTGTCGCGTGCGGCATCGATAGTGCAGTCGAGGGCAGTGGCCTTGCGCGATTCAATGTGGCCTTTCGTTGTGTCGAAGTGTGAGTTGCCGGGTATCAGGTCGCCCTCGTGTACGAGGTGTGAGAACAGCACGTTCTCGGCGGCGCGTCCCTGGTGTGTGGGAATCACATATTCAAAGCCTGTGAGGCGGGTTATGACATCTTTCAGTTCAAAGAACGAACGCGAGCCGGCATAGCTTTCATCGCCCATCATGAGGGCGGCCCACTGGCGGTCGCTCATCGCGCCTGTGCCCGAGTCGGTGAGACAGTCGATATATACGTAGTCGGCTGGTAGCTGGAAGAGGTTGTAATGTGCGTCGGCAATCCATTTTTCACGTTCTTCGCGCGTAGATTTACGGATTGGTTCGACCATCTTGATTTTCCAAGATTCGGCAAAAGGTAGTTTCATGATATTCAGATGATGTGATTGGTTTATTAATCAGACCAAAGGTAATGTTATTTTCAATCTGTGTCAAGTTTTTTAACGTGTATTAAGCAAAAAAGGCAATAAATATATCTGTTTGTCACAACAGACGTGCTATTTATCCGTTATAAAAAATATATATGCACCGGTTGTGCGTGTTTAAAACGGTATATGACAAAATGAATATATGCGATATTATAAAGGCCCGTCGGTCGGTAAGAAGCTACACCGGCGCTCCTCTTACACCGGCTCAGAGTGCCATACTTGAGGAGGCAATCGCCGCCGCCGAATCCCCGTTTGGCGGCAAGGCCGTGCTTAAGCTGCTACGCAAGGACAGCGCTGAAGACTTCCGCCCCTCGACCTATGGCGTAATAAAGGGCGCCACGGCATATCTGACGCTCTACGTGGCCGAGGACATTATGTCATATATTTCCGGTGCTTTCATGATGGAAGGCGTGGTGCTTAGGGCTACAGCCGCCGGGCTGGGTACATGCTGGCTCGGAGGCACGTTCAAGGGCTCGGCGTTCAGGACAGCCGATGTAGACGATTCGCTGAAACTTGTGGCCGTGCTGCCTGTGGGGATTCCCGCCGCGTCCACGGGTTTGCTCGACCGTGTAATGCGCACGGTGGCCCGCAGCAACAGCCGCAAGCCGGCTGAAGAATTGTTTCGTTTGAATAATTTCGATACACCCGTTACAGCCGATTCGCCTTTCGCGCTCGAGCTTGACATGATGCGCCTCGCGCCGTCTTCGCGCAACAGCCAGCCCTGGCGTGCGCTCGTGCACGCCGACAGGGTGGATTTCTATTGTACATCGGATTCGGCCATGAACATGCTCGACATGGGCATAGGCATGTATCATTTCGACGCGGCGGCGCATACGCAAGGTCTTAAAGGCATATTCGCGTCCGACGAGCTGCACGAGGATTATCCCGGCGGCAAAGCCGGATATATTACCACTTATATCCTCACCGGCTCTAATCCTCGTTGAGCAGGAAGCGGGCCTCCTCGGCCAGCATGGAGGCCAGGGTAGACACCGCGTCGGGGCGTGCGAGCTCTTTTTGTGCAGCTTCAAGAGCCTCGGCCGGAACGGCTGAGATTATAGTGAATAAAAGTCTCATGCCCGTATATCGGGACATGCGGTTGTTGTCTTCTGCACATAGCTCGGCGGCAAGCTTTGCAGCAAACGGTGCGTGGCGCAGAAGCTTGAAACACAGGATGTCGGCATCCTCATGCCACATGACGCCCGCGGCCATTTCGCGGGCTTTTTCTTCTGTAAGGGATTCGATTGGGTACAGCATGGGCGCCAGCAGCACGCTCTCGCGCAGGGCGGTGTCGGCTCGCAATTCTTCGGCGAGGCCGGCGTCGTGGCCATACTCGGCTGCTATCTCGTTGAGCTGCGGCAGATTCAGTCCGAATATGATACGGTGGGGACAGCCGGCGCGACGCAGCGTGTCGGCCACAACGCCGTTGCGCATCGCATACAGACGGCGCTTCAGCGTCTGCATTCTCGAAAATTGTGTGTCGCTCATACGTCAAAACGCTCTTTGAGGTAATCAACGCTTGGCGCGGATGTCATGTCAACAGCCACGGGGACGGCCGAGATATAATTTTTTGACAGCCAGTACTCGTCGGTGTCTGTGGCATCGGGCTCTGTGTTCACAAACTTGCCCGTCAGCCAGTAGAAGGGGTTGCCCGACGGGTCTGTGTAACGTGCATAGCCGTCGGTCCAGTAGCCGTTGGCGGCACGACACACTTTCACGCCCTCGGGATTGACCCTCGCAGGGATGTTCACGTTGAGGCATATACCGTCGGGCAGGGGACGTTCGAGAAGCTTTTTCACCATTTCCTTTATAAAAGGCATACCCATGGTGAAGTCGGCTTTCATGGAATGATGGAGCAGCGAGAAGCCGCACGAGCATATCCCCGACAGGCAACCCTCCATCACGGCGCCCATCGTGCCGCTGTAGATGACGTTGCAGCCCGAATTGGAGCCGTGGTTTATACCGGCGAGGACAAGGTCGGGTTTCCGTGGAACAATGGCTTCGAGAGCCAGCTTTACACAGTCTACTGGGGTGCCGTTTACGGTGAACATGCGGGCGCCTTTGTAGTCGGGAGTCTCGCGTATGTGCAGAGGGGCTCCAACGGTGAGAGCCGATGACTTGCCCGACTGCGGATCGGCCGGTGCAACTACTATTATATCAACATTTTCGGGCATGCAGTCGACGAGCCTGAGGAGGCCTGGCGCATGTATTGAATCATCATTGGATATGAGTATTAGCTGACGCTGTTCTATCATTTTTCTAAGTGTTTTTTCAATGCAAAGTTAGCGTTTTTTTTCGAGTTATTGACATTTTAGCAATTTTTGTCATAAAATCGTGGAACAAATATTGCACTATGTCGGCAAAAATTCGTTACTTTGCACAAAACAATCCGTTACGAATGGGAAAAACTATCGCAATAGCCAACCAAAAGGGAGGGGTGGGCAAGACCACCACAACTATAAATCTTGCCGCATCACTCGCCACCGAGGGAAAAAAAGTGCTTATAATTGATGCCGACCCGCAGGCCAATGCCACATCGGGCTATGGAATCGATCCCCGCACCATGACTTCGTCGATTTATGAATGTCTTGTCGACGGCTATCCTCTCGACGGGTCGCAGGTGGCCACATGTGTCGAAGGCCTCAGCCTCATAGGCTCGCGCATCGACCTGGCCGGCGCCGAACTGGAACTTGTGTCCAAGCCTCAGCGCGAACGTGTGCTCGCCGAGCTCATCGGCCCCATCAAAGACAAATATGACTATATCCTTATCGACTGCTCGCCGTCGCTGGGCCTTATTACCGTCAACGCCCTCACGGCAGCCGACTCGGTAATAATCCCGGTCCAGGCCGAGTATTTCGCTCTCGAGGGAATCAGCAAGCTGCTCAATACCATACGTATCATCAAGAGCCGCCTCAATCCCGGCCTTGAAATCGAAGGTTTCCTGCTCACGATGTACGACGCGCGCCTGCGCCTGGCAAATCAGATTTACGAAGAACTGAAAGGCCATTTCGCCGATATGGTATTCGACACGGTAATACCGCGCAATATCCGTCTCAGCGAGGCCCCGAGCCACGGCCTGCCGGTATTGCTCTACGATCCCGATTCGCGCGGCGCGACATCGCATATCCTCCTCGCCAAAGAAATCATAGCCCGTCACAAGTCAAAAAAATAAGCCATGGCAGTTAAACGCAGTGCTCTGGGCCGAGGTCTCGACTCACTCATATCAATGGATGATGTGCCTGCATCGGGCTCATCGGCAATCAATGAAATACCCCTCGACCGTATATCGGCCAATCCCGATCAGCCGCGCCGCACCTTCGATGAAGAGGCGCTCGACGAGCTGGCAACGTCGATTCGCGAGCTCGGCATAATACAGCCGTTGTCTCTGCGCAAGACCGGCCCCGACACCTATCAGATAATAGCCGGCGAACGACGCTACCGTGCCGCCCTGCGCGCCGGCCTCGCCACCGTGCCCGCCTATATACGCACCGCGAATGATGCGGAGCTCACCGAGATGGCCCTTATCGAGAATATCCAGCGCGAAGACCTCAACGCCATAGAGATCGCACTGACCTTCCGAAAGCTCATCGACCTGTACAGCCTCACACAGGAGCGCCTGAGCGAACGTATAGGCAAGAAACGCGCCACCGTGGCCAATTTCCTGCGCCTGCTCCGTCTCCCGGCCGAGGTGCAGCTGGGCCTTCGCGACCGTCGCCTCGACATGGGACACGCCCGCGCGCTGCTGACAATATCCGACCCTGCCGTGCAGCTCAAACTCTATAACGAGATTCTCAAAAACGATCTGTCGGTGCGCCGTGTCGAAGAACTCGCCAAGGCATATCAGAAGGGCGAGATAAGCGGCCCCGTGGAGAAGCCTCGTGCCGAGTCGCGCTACACGTCGGCCGATTTCGATATCCTCAAAAAACACCTGTCGTCGGCGTTCAGCACTTCGGTGGGTTTCAAATGCGACAGCAGCGGCAAGGGCAAGATAACATTCTCATTCTCGGGCGACGATGAGCTCGAACGCCTTATCTCGCTATTTGACACATTAAAACCCGGACAGTGACAAGTCTTTTGCGACATATTATATTATGCTGCGCCGTATTATTGTGTGGCGCAGGCTTTACAGCGCCGGCACAGGGACACATGCCCGTGAAGCGTACCCACAACCGTGTGGCGACGGCCACGGCCGACACTATTGTCGCTGCCGACGCGCGCGCCGACTCGATATGGGCCGCACAGACCGATTCGATTCTTGCCCCAATCACCACCTCGATATCCGACTACGACGTATGGGAGCCGCAGGCCGTTGAATTCAATCCCGACCCCAACAGGGCGGTGTGGATGTCGGCTCTGTTTCCGGGGCTCGGACAGATCTACAACCGCCGCTACTGGAAGCTGCCCATCGTGGTGGGCGGCTATCTCGGCCTGGCGTATGCCACGTCGTGGAACAACGGCATGCTGTCGGATTATACCAAGGCCTACCGCGACATCATGGATAACGACCCGTCGACAAATTCCTACATGGACTTTTTCCCTCCCACAATCAATGAATCGGACCTTGACAGGGAGTGGCTCAAAAACATCCTGCAGTCGCGTAAGAATTATTTCCGGCGCAACCGCGATCTGTGCATAATCTGTATGGTGGGCGTATATCTGCTTGCAATGGTCGACGCATACGTCGACGCATCGCTGAGCCACTTTGACATCACTCCCGAGCTGTCGATGGATGTGGTGCCGTCGCTGATACAGGATACAAGGGGCGTAAGACCCGGCATTGGCCTTACATGGGCCCTGAACTTTTAGAACTCTCTACCATTACTGACCCTATAATGAAAACCAATTCATTCATCGCTTCAATCGCATTTATGCTTGCCGCCTGCCCGGTGGCCGGAGCAATGTCTATACTCGAGGTGAAGGACAATCTTCACGAAACCCCTGTCATATTACCTGAAAGTTTTGAGACCGACGTGCACAAGATGCAGCACAACTGGTATCTGAACAATTATGCCGACATTGACCGCTCGGCCGATTCAAAAGCCACGGTAAATGTCACCGACGAGGAAATCATAGACCGACTCAGCAAGCTGCCCACGACTATCGAGATGCCATTCAACTCGGTGGTGAAGAATTATATAATGATGTATGTAGACCGCCGCAAACAGCTTGTGGAGAATATGCTGGGCATGAGCCTCTACTATATGCCGATTTTTGAACAGGCGCTCGACCGCTATAATCTGCCTCTTGAGCTTAAATATCTGCCTGTCATAGAGAGCGCGCTTAATCCCGAGGCCGTGTCGCGTGTAGGCGCCACCGGCCTGTGGCAGTTCATGCTTCCCACCGCCAAGGGCGAGGGGCTTGAGGTAAGCACACTTGTCGACGAACGCCGCGACCCGTATGCATCGTCCGACGCCGCCGCCCGTTATCTCAAGAAACTGTATGATATCTATGGCGACTGGAGCCTTGCAATCGCATCGTATAATTGCGGCCCCGGCAATGTAAACAAGGCCATACGCCGTGCCGGCGGAGGCAAGAAGGACTTCTGGCAGATTTATCCCCATCTCCCCGCCGAGACCCGCGGATATGTGCCTGCCTTTATCGCGGCCAATTATGTGATGACATATTACGGCAAGCATAATATCTCTCCGGCGCTCGCGCGCAAACCTATCCTTACGGATACGGTTCATGTCAGCCGCCGCGTGCATTTCGAGCAGATACGCGATGTGCTCGGAATCCCCCTGGAGGAGATATCGTCGTTCAACCCGCAGTATCGCACCGGTCTGATTCCCGGCGATATCAAGCCGTACTCGCTGGTATTGCCGTCGCTGCAGGTGTATTCCTACCTTGCTTATGAGGACTCTATCGTAAATCATAACGCCGATAAATATGCCCGCCGCGACATAGTGGAGCCTGCATCGGCCGGCTCGGGCAGCGACAGCAAGGGCGAATATGTGGAGGAGCTTGTCGTAAAATATCATACGGTGCGAAAAGGTGAAACACTCTCTTCAATCGCCCGCAAATACGGCGTGACGGCGTCCTCGATAAGAAAAACCAACAAATGCGGCAAGCGTGTGCGCCGCGGACAGAAACTGCGCATCAACACCATCAAGCGCCGCTACCTGCCCACGCCCGTTGAGCAGCCTGTAATGAACGTTGCTGTAAACGATTCGCTCACCATGCCAAGGCCCGAGATGGCCGACACCATACAGGTGATAGAGGTGAAGAACGTGCAGGTAGTTGACTCTGTTTCCACGGACACCGCCGCCACAGCCGCACCCGCCAAAAACGAGAAGGCTGCAAGCCGTCAGAACACCGAGGTATCGCAGGCCATGGCCAACTCGTCAGCACGCAAGATCGAGAAGCCTGCGCCCAAGAAACAGAAACAAAACAAGGAGTCGGCCCGTCAGACGCAGCCCAAGTCGCGCAGCCACACCGTGCGCAAGGGCGAAAACCTCAGCAAGATTGCATCCAATTATGGTGTCAGCGTCGACGCTCTGCGCCGCGCCAACGGCATCAAGGGCGATGCCATCCGTGCCGGTCAGAAACTGACAATACCCTCAAAGGGAAATTCCAAGTCCTCGAAAAAGGGTCGTCGCCGCCGCTGATATTAAAACGAGAATCACATAACATCCATATCTTATGAAACAAAACAAATTCACCCCGCCCGCGGCATCCGACCTGCCGCCGGCCGAAGTGGAACCCGCCGAACTTCCTGAAAACGCGTTCCGCCAGCTTGCGGCCGATGAGGAGTACGTGCCTGTGATGCATCCGGCACGCGACTATCCCGAAGTGACTCCTTATTCCGTGATAACCGGCTTGATTCTTGCCGTAGTGTTCAGTGCCGCGGCCGCATATCTCGGCCTTAAGGTAGGCCAGGTGTTTGAAGCGGCGATTCCTATCGCGATTATCGCTGTGGGACTTTCAAGTCTCCGCAAGGTGGATCATCCGCTGGGTCAGAATGTGATTATCCAGTCGATAGGCGCCTGCTCGGGCGTAATAGTCGCCGGCGCCATCTTCACGCTTCCCGCGCTCTACATCCTGCAGGCCTCGCATCCCGACATTTCCGTGAATTTCTTCCAGATATTCCTGTCATCGCTGTTCGGCGGCGTGCTGGGCATCCTGTTCTTCATTCCGTTCCGTAAATATTTCGTAAAAGACCAGCATGGCAAATACCCCTTCCCCGAGGCTACAGCCACCACACAGGTGCTTATTTCGGGTCAGGGCAAAGGCGCTTCCACCGGCAAGCAGGCCAAGCTTCTCGTGATAGCCATGGCCATCGGCGGCATATACGATTATATAGTCGCAACGTTCGGCTGGTGGGCTGAGACCGTTACTACTACGGCCTATACATGGGGCCAGACTCTTGCCGACAAGTTCAAGTTTGTATTCTCGTGCAATACCGGCGCGGCTGTTCTCGGCCTCGGATATATCGTAGGCCTCAAATATGCTTTCGTGATATTCGCAGGCTCGATATTCGTGTGGTGGATTATCATTCCTCTGATGGGCACATACGGTGCGGCGGATATCGCGGCCATGTCGCCCGACGGAATCTTCAAGGAATATGCCCGTCTTATCGGTATCGGCGGTATCGCCATGGCCGGCATTATAGGCATTGTGAAATCATGGCCTATCATTGCTCAGGCCGTCGGCCTTGCCTCGCGTGAGCTGCGCGGCGCGCAGACAGCCGCCAAGGCCGTACGCTGGCAGACGGATATCTCCATGAAGCATATCGCTTACTTTGTATTCATCGCCCTCCTGGCCGTGCTCGTATTCTTTTGGATCGGCGTCATCAATACATTCTGGCAGGCTTTTGTGGCCTGGATTGTGGTTACCGTAATCGCATTCCTGTTCACTACCGTAGCCGCCAACGCTATAGCCATCGTGGGCAGCAACCCCGTGAGCGGCATGACTCTCATGACGCTGATTATCGCTTCGGCTATCTTTGTAGCTATCGGCCTTAACGGCACTTCGGGTATCGTGGCAGCCATGGTTGTGGGCGGCGTAGTATGTACTGCTCTGTCGATGGCCGGCGGATTTGTCACCGACCTCAAGATAGGCTATTGGCTCGGTTCGACGCCCAAGAAACAGGAGAGCTGGAAGTTCCTCGGCACCCTCGTGTCGGCTGCCACCGTAGGCGGTGTTATCCTTATGCTCAACAATGTATACGGCTTCTCGGGCGACACTGCTCTCGCCGCACCTCAGGCCAACGCTATGGCGAAGGTGCTTGAACCCATGATGATGGGCGGCGACACCCCCTGGGTGCTGTATATCGTAGGCGCCGTGCTGGCCCTCATCCTCAACTGGCTTGGCGTTCCCGCGCTGGCGTTCTGCCTCGGCATGTTCCTGCCGCTCCATCTCAACACTCCCATGCTGGTGGGCGGCCTCGTGTCGTGGTTTGTATCGCGCAGCTCAAAGGATAAGGACGTATGCAAGGCTCGACAGGACCGCGGCACGCTCATCGCTTCGGGCCTTATTGCCGGCGGCGCGCTGTTTGGCGTCTTCGCCGCAATCACAATCATGTGCGGCAAGTCTGTTCCCGAAAACGGCGGCGAGTTCACGCCTCAGATTCTCGGCCTCGTGGCCTATGCCGCTCTTATAGCATATCTGTACATCGATTCGTGCAGAGCTAAAAAATGAGTTTGTGAAAAGAATGTATCTTGAAGCGGATTCATAACAGACAGATACTCGCGATAGCCGTCCCGGCTATCATTTCCAACATAACCACCCCGGTGTTGGGGCTCGTTGACGTGGCCATCGTAGGCCATATCGGTGCAGCCGCCTACATCGGGGCGATTGCTGTCGGGAGCACTATGTTCAATATGCTCTACTGGCTTTTCGGCTTTCTCCGCATGGCCACCGCCGGCCTTACATCCCAGGCGTGCGGGGCGGCCGACCGCCATGCCGAGTCTGCGATATTGTACAGGTCGCTGCTTCTTGCCGTGGCCATAGCGTTGTTGCTCGTAGTATTTTCCCACAGTCTTGGATATGCGGCGCTCGGCTTCATCGATGCCGATGATTCTACTGCGGCGCTTGCCCGCAGATATTTCGCCATACTGATTTACGGTGCCCCGGCCACTTTGGGTCTATATGCGCTCAATGGCTGGATGCTGGGAATGCAGGATTCGCGTTCGCCCATGTGGGTGGCTATTCTCACGGATATTGTCAATATAGTGCTGAGCGTAGTGTTCGTATTCGTGTTCGGCATGCGTATAGAGGGAATCGCTCTTGGCACGCTGCTGGCACAGTGGACCGGCTTTATAACAGCTATGATTGTAGTGTGGCGCAAGTATCGTCCCGTGCGTGTTTCCATGAGCGAGATTGTGGCTACGTCGCCGCTTCTGAAACTGTTCAGAATCAATTTTGACATATTTCTGCGTACGCTGTGCCTGGTGGCCGTGACAGTGTGGTTCACCCGCTCGGGCGCGTCGCAAGGTGTGGATATACTTGCCGCAAACGCGTTGCTCATGCAGCTTTTCATGTTCTTCTCATATTTTTCGGACGGATTCGCCTTTGCGGGCGAGGCGCTTGCAGGCCGATATTTCGGCGCCGGTATGCGGAAAGAATTACATGAAATGATACGGGCACTGCTCCGCTGGGGCGGATGGATTGCGGTGGCCTTTACCACGGTATATTTTTTCGGCGGCCCTTTGATACTCGGTCTGCTGACCGATGATTCTGAAGTCCTCGACACAGCGGCGCACTACAGGCTGTGGATAGCATGCGTGCCCGTATGCGGCATATTGGCTTTTATCTACGACGGTGTTTCGGTGGGCCTGACTCTGACTCGTCAGATGCTGATTTCCGTGGCTGCCGGCATGGTGGTGTTTTTCGCATTGTATTATGCAATGTCGCCCGTTATCGGCAACCATGGCCTTTGGCTGGCTTTTATAGCTTACCTTGCCGTGCGCGGTGTCTCTCTTGCCGTGATGGTGAGCAGGGCGCGACGTTAAGCCCCCGTTCCACATAAACATTCCATATCGGTAATAAAATTCCCCGGCTCGCACTTCGATATGCGTTGCCGGGGAAATTTGTATACACGGCAATAGAGTATGCCGTGTTATTCGGTGATTTCTACGAGGCGATATTGCAGTTTGCCCAGTCCGAGCTCCTCAGCGGCTGTGAGGAGATGAGTGCCGTGGCGCGAATTGATGCGCTCGATGAGATGCTCCTTACCCGGATCTTCAGAGCTGAAGACCATGTCAACGCATGCGCGGTCGAGTGCGACGGGATCGAGTGATGCCAGTATGCCGAGGTCGCCCATCTTAGGCTCTTCGGGATTGCCGTTGCAGTCGCAGTCAACCGACAGACGGTTTGCCACGTTGATGTACAGAATATTTTTGCCGGTGTGGTCGATTATGGCTTTGGATGCGTCGGCCATTGATTCGAGGAAGTCGTCCTGCTCGGCAACGTTATCCCAGATCACGTTATGGTCTTCGGTTTTGCCGGCCGAGTGGATATATGCCTTGCCGTCGGAAGACGCTATGCCGATGGATATGTTTTTCAAGGCTCCGCCGAATCCGCCCATCTGATGGCCCTTGAAGTGGGAGAGCACTACGATGAAATCATAATTGAGGAAATTCTTGCCCACGATGTCCTTGGTGAGATGCTTTCCGCCGTTGACGGGTAATTCAACCTGGCCGTCGGCGTCCATGATATCCACGGGCGCAACTGCGGTGAAACCGTGCTCCTCGGCTGCCTTGCGGTGGGCCTCGGTGGTGTTGCGGTTGCCGGCATAGGCGGTGTTACATTCAATGAAGGTGCCGTTGACCAGGCGTACGAAATCAGCTATGAGGGCGGTGTCGAGATGGTTTGACTTGTTGGACTCTCCCGTGGATATCTTAATGCCGACTTTGTTGCCTTCGGCTTTGCGTCCGAGAGCCTCGTAGACTTTTATAAGATTTTCAGGAGTGATGTCCTTGATGTAATATACCGTTGGGAGAGTGTCGGCGGCGACGGAGTCGGTCTCGTTCTGCGTTTCCGTAGCTTTGGCATTGCCTCCGCATGAAACGGCGCCTATAGCCATGGCGGCGCATGTGATGATTGTTGCTAATTTTTTCATTTTTATAATA
>CAYNXG010000005.1:0-39304 GCA_964401095.1 uncultured Bacteroides sp. | reverse complement strand
TATTTCGAGAACGAACTTCCCAGGCCCGAGGGCGTAGTTCCGTCGCCTGTTACAGGCCTGAAGGTGACGTCTATAGGCACGACACTCCAGGCTACAGTCAGCTTTACCCTTCCGACAACCGACGTTGACGGAAACGCACTTGACGACACCGTCAACTGGCGCATAAGCTGCGGCCAGGTAGAGCTCCTGAGCGGAGAAGGCACCCCCGGCGGCAAAGTCTCCGAGACCGTCACCGCTCCTATGGGTGGTCACATGAACTTCACTGTAGTGGTCAGCAAGGGCGACGCCACAAGCACGGCCGTGTCCGAGTCGGCGTTTGTAGGCCCCGATACCCCCGTCATCTATGGCAAACCGAGTGTAAAGGTTAAGGACAAAGCCGTTACCGTCACCTGGACCGAAGCCTATGGTGTCAACTATGGCAATCTCGACCCCGTTACCTATAAGGTAATCCGAATGCCCGACAATTTCGTTGTCAGTGAAAAGTGCACCGAGCTCAGTGTCGTTGACAACATCGAGTCTGACATCAAGACAAGATACTACTACACCGTTCAGCCCGTTGCCGGCGAAGTCGCAGGCGAGGCTGTAGAATCGCGCGCCTGCTATGTGGGCAAATATCTCGGCATGCCCTTCAGCGAGGACTTCGACGACAACGACCGCTTCCTTACATATGACGTAATCGACAGTAACAAAGACAACAATATCTGGGACATCAACCTGTCGCGCAGCGCCGCCTACTATCATGGCAATCAAAACGAAGCGGATGACTATCTGCTGATCGACCCGTTCGACATGAAGGCCGGCCGACTCTACACATTCCACATGGTGGCCGACGGTCACAACCAGAGCGAAATCGTGGCTGTGTACACTGCTGTCAAGAACAATGACAATTATGACCTTACCGAGTTCATCCCCAACACCAAGGTTGATCCTATGGTGGGTGAAGCCTCGTTCAACAAACAGTTCGTGCCCGAAACCGACGGCGACAGCTACTTCGCCATCAAGGCATGCAGCCAGCCGTATTCGTCCTACCTGTATATATATGAGGTAAGCGTTACGGAAATCGGCGGCGAGAATCCTGCCGCTCCCGTTGACGTGGATGTAGTGCCCGGTGCAAACAGCGCCACCGTCAACTTCACTATGCCCGAACGAAATGTCGACGGCAGCGCGGCCACCGGACTCACCGAGGCCCGCATTTACCGCGACGGCAAGATTATCGGCACACTGACTGAAGGTGTATCCGCCGGCGCGAAACTCGCGTTCACCGACGAAGAAGCCATCAGCGACGGCATTTACCGTTACGCCGTATCCGCAGTCAATGCCGCCGGCGAAGGTCCTACTACCGAGGTTTCCTGCTACCGCGGTCTCGACTATCCCGGCACACCCCGCAACCTGCGTTTCTGGGAAGATCTTGAGACTCCCGGTCTTATCCACATCTCATTTGACGCTCCCGAGCGTGGCTACAACGGCGGCTATATCGATCCGGCCGGCATCAACTACATCCTCGACTATCTCGTGATGGGCGGCCCCGCCGGAGATATCAATCTCGGCGCCGGCACAACCCATACCTTCCAGCTCCCGATGGACGTAAAGGTACAGGATGTCTTCGCCGGCAGTATCTACGGCAACAATGCAAGAGGCAATATCAAGACAAGCTGGAAGACCAATGTCTGCACAATCGGCCCGGCCCTCGCCCTTCCCGTACAGGAATCATGGAGCGGCATGAGCCAGAAGAGCGGTATATGGATCGGTCAGCGTCTTGACGACGACGAAGGTTCGTACGAATCATGGTGGGACATCCACGACGGTTCGCAGCTCGACGCACAGGCCCAGGATAACAACGGCGGCCTCTATGCTCTTTCAAACGCCGTCGACGGCAGCGGCCACCGTGTGCTTGCTCCCCGCGTGGCTCTCAAGGACGCAAAGAATCCGACTCTCGTATTCTACTACTACTATACCTCGGCCGCAACCGAGTTCAACCTCGAAATCCTCGAGGAAGACCAGCCCGTACGTGTATTGAGGAATCTCGATCTTTCGAGCGATAATGCCGACAGGTGGATCCGCTGTGAAGTGCCCCTCAATGATTACACATCCAAGCAATACATTCAGCTCGCATTCTCGGGTCGTGGCAACGTGGCCAACGGCTACATCGCAATCGATAATGTATCCATCCTCGACTATACCGCCAACGACCTTGCGGTCAAGGACTTTACCGCTCCCGTGCGCTGCGACATCAACGTTCCCGTATCATTCGGCCTGACAATCCGCAACAACGGCGGTCAGGAAGCCAAAGCCGACAGCTGGAGCGTACGTCTCTACAAGAACGGCGAGATGGTAAGCGAGCAGCCCGGCACCACCATGCCTGCCGCTACCGAGATAAAGATGACGCTCAGCGATATTCCCTCGGTGACCGACCCCGCCGCATCAGAGTACTATGCGGAGATTGTGTTCGATGCCGATGAAAACAAGGCCGACAACGTCACCAAGCACGCCATCATACGCGTCATCACTCCCGAATATCCCGGCGTGACCGACCTTGGCGGTACAGCCGACAATGAGGTAGTCCTTACATGGTCTGACCCGTCGACCGCCGATATGCCCGGCACTCCCGTCATTGAATCGTTCGAGAGCTACGAACCGTTCATCATAAACAATATCGGTGACTGGACTCTCTATGACCAGGACAAGAAGAACACCGTCATACTTGCCCTTGAGACAGGTATTCTCGACTATCCCAACATCGGCAGCCCCATGGCATGGCAGGTATTCGATCCCTCCAAGGCCAACATCCCCTTCGATGCATGGGTTCCCCGCACCGGCAAGAATATCCTTGTCAGCTTCCAGGCTTGCATCGACAACCACCGCGACGTCGATTCTGAAGACTGGCTCGTATCGCCCGAACTCAATGGCTCGGAGCAGACGATATCGTTCTACGCCCGCACGGCCATGCGCCTCTACTCGCCCGAGATATTCGACTTCATGATTTCGTCGAGTGGCAACGCCATCGAGGACTTCGTGGCACTGGAAAGCGACGTTGCCGTTCAGTACACTTCCGGCCTCGAATGGACAGAGTTCCGTTACAAAGTTCCTGCAGGCACACGCTATTTCGCAATCGTGCACAAGACACGTGAGCAGATGGTAATGCTCGTCGACGACATCACTTACATCCCGGCAGGCAGCCAGCCTCTGAACCTCGAACTCCAAGGCTTCAATGTCTACCGCGACGGCAAGCGTCTGAACGAGGAACCCGTTACTGAAAACGAATATGTCGACAGCAACGTAGAGATCAACAAGTCGTACACCTATCATGTCACCACCGTATGGGATAGGGGCGAATCACCTCTGTCCAACGAGTTTACCGTCAAGGTAAGCAGCGGCGTCGGCAGCATCGAGGGATACGACATCACCGTCCGCAGCATCGACGGCGGAATCAGTGTTGAAGGCGGCCGCGGAGAGACCGTACATGTATTCTCGTTGTCGGGAAGCACGGTAGCCTGCGAAACAGCCAACGGCCAACTGTTTATCCCCGTGCCCGCCAAGGGCCTCTATCTCGTCAAAGTCGGTAATACAGTAGAAAAGATTATCGTGCGTTGACATATAGTCACTAACAAGCAATTGTGATAATGAATCAGAAACTATCACATGCAACAAAAACAACGGTCGTCATGGCCGTTGCTTTTGTTGCATTTACAGGTATCGGACATGCCATGCCCGCAAGTCCGAAACCGCTGAGAACCGTCGATTCCGACGGCCGCGTCGTAGACGTGCGCGTCCATGGTGACGAACATTTCCATGTCATAACAGACACGGAGTGCAACCGCCTTCTTACGGTGGATGCTTCCGGCCGCTATGTCGATGCCGGAGCTTTCGATGCCGTGCAGTTCGAGCAACGCCGCGCCGCCATGCGCAAGACCCGCGGCCCGGCCCGCGTGTTCGGCTCCGAGGGCTTCCCCGCCCACGGCAAGCAGCGTGCCCTGGCTATTCTTGTCGAATATCCCGAAACCGACGAGCATCCCGACGGGCGCCGCTTCACGATAGATAACCCGCGCCAGCATTTCGACGATCTGCTCAACAAGCCTGGCTACAACACCGATGGCGCCACGGGCAGTGTCCGCGATTATTTCCTCGATGCCTCTAACGGCGTCTTCGACCTTACATTCGATGTCTACGGCCCCGTCACCCTTGAGCACGACCTGAGCTTCTATCTCGCCAACGAGAACCTCAATGCCTGGAATATGACCGAGGAGGCCTGCCGGGCTCTCGACTCCGAGATCGATTATTCCATTTACGACCGCGACCACAACGGCGTGATTGACAACGTGTATATTTTCTATGCCGGCGAGGGCGGCGCCACCAGCGCCAATCCCGAGGACTGCATATGGCAGCATGCGGCCGACATAGAGATGATTACCGGACGTCAGTTCGTATTCGACAATGTAAGGCTCAACCACTATGCCTGCTCCAACGAGTACCGTATGGTCAAGGACAACTCCGGCTCCCTTGTCCGTCAGGCCGAGGGTATTGGCACCGTGTGCCACGAATTCAGCCATGTACTCGGCCTGCCCGACTTCTACGACACGAGCAATATGGGCATCTACACCGTAGGCAAGTGGGCGCTGATGGATACCGGCTGTCATCTTAACGACTCGCGTACGCCGCCCAACTATACGGCTATCGAACGCTCGATGCTGGGCTGGCTCGACCCGATTGTAATTGGCACTGAACCCCGCAGCCTCAGCCTCCGTGAGATAAGCACCAACGAGGCATACCGTATCAACACCCCCAACCCGGACGAATATTTCCTTCTGGAAAACCGTCAGCTTAACGGCTGGGACGCCTATCTGCCGGCCCACGGCATGCTTGTATGGCATATCATCTACAGCAAGGACTACTGGGATGCCAATCAGGTGAACACGCAGGCCGGACGGCTCGGCATAGACATAGTGCGCGCCGATGCCATCATGGGCGATGACAGCCTCGACGGCGATGTGTTCCCCGGCTCGGGCAAGGTGACCGAACTGACCGACAACGGCTATCCCAATATGCTTACGAATGACGGCAAGTTCACCGAAGCCCCGATTTCGCGCATAGCCGAGGCCGGCGGCGTCATCACCTTCGATATCTGCAAGTCCGTGTCGCAGCTCGGCAAGACCACCGGCCTGAAGGCCGTGTCGGTGACTCCGACATCGTTTACCGCCGCCTGGGACGCTACCACCAATGCCGCCGGTTATGTCGTAAACGTGTACACGCGCGAGAATGGCAATACCGAGCCCGTAGGCCGCTATCACGACCTTAACGTATCGGCCAATTCGGTCGAGGTTACAGGCCTGCAGCCCGAAACCACCTACTATATCACGGTAAGAGCGGTTGCGGGCACAGTTATGGGTGAGGTTTCCGACGAATGTAGCGTTACCACCTCGGCCATGAGCTTCGGCTATACCTCACCTGCCGGCACGTCTGTCGCAGAGGTCTCAGACAACTCGTTTAAGGCCGTGTGGGAGGCTCTCCCCGGCGCTGTGGACTATTCGCTGAATGTCTACACCAAGGAAGCCGGCGAGCCGGTAAAGACCGGTGTAGATTTCAGCGATGGCCTGGACCTGCTCCCCGACGGATGGGTCACCAACTGCAGTTTCACCCTGTCGATGAACGGCTATTACGGCGCATCGGCGCCCGCCCTGTCGATGGCCGACGATTATGGCCGCCTGCAGTCGCCTCTGCTTCCCGGCAAACTGCTCGGGCTCACATTCTGGTATCGCGAGCGTTCGGGCTCGGGCGAGAGCCGCATCGAAATCAGCGTGCTCGAGGGCCAGTCGTGGGCTGTAGTTGATGTTGTCGACCTCCCGTCGCGTATGAGCGAGGGCGTCATGTACACCCTGCCGTCCGATAAGATACCTGCCGATGCCGACGCCGTAAGAATCGTTTACCGCCGTGTCAGCAAAGGCTCGCTCGCAATCGATGACGTAGTGGCCTCCTATGCCGGCCCTTCGCGCAACATAGCGTTGCCCGCATGGAATGAGAAGCGGCTCGGCTCCGACGCCACGGAGGCTGTCGTTGACGGCCTGCAGGCTGCGACGGAGTATTACTTCACCGTAAGAGGTATCGACGGCGACGGTGTCAGCTCTCAGCTGTCCGACGAGGTACGCGTACTTACCAAGACTCCCGGCGGAATCAACGATGCCGCCACGTCGCGCCTGAAGATCACCGTTGACCCCGACGGCTATGTGAACGTGTCGGGCGCCGAGGGCACTGTGACTGTCTATGACCTCTATGGCCGCGAGACAGGCCTCAGACTTCCCGCCAGGGGCGTCTACATCGTGCGTGTCGACGGCATATCCGAGAAGATAATTTATTAAACACACAAATATATACCATAATGATTAATCACATCACTAAATCATTCCTTGCGGCTACAATGTCGGTGGCATCAGTCCTCGTTGCCGGAGCGGTGGCGCCTGAACCCGGTGTTATGACTGGAACGGCCGGTCCCGGTTCTGCTATAGAAGGCGCAGCCCGGCTCACGACGCCGGCCAAAGCCACAGCCGGCAATATGCCGCAGCGAATCGGTGAGCGCAATCCTCTCGTGCCGCCGTTTGTGGAGATTTTCGACGATTTCCCCAAAGGTTCGGAACATGAAGAGTTCGAGCGCCTTTTCCAGGTAATCGACGCTAACAATGACACCCGTACATGGGCTCTGTATAATTACAGCGATGATTTTTACAGCAAGTGCGCCTATCTGATGTACCCCCTCGACGAGGGAGCGCTCCCCGGAGTACCCGGCCGCGGCACTGCCGACGACTGGCTGATACCTCGTGCCATACGTCTTGAGGGCGGCAAGTACTACAACATCAGGATGGACGCGTCGCTGTGGCTCGACGGCGCCGACCTCGTCTTCGAGGTAAAGATGGGCGAGCACAACGACGTGGAAGGCATGACTTTCGACGTAATACCTCCCACACACGTCACTTCGATGATCCGCAAGGAAGTGCGCGGCTGGTTCAAGGCCCCCGATGACGGCCTCTATTACATGGGTATCCACGGCATTTCGGAGCGCGGCGGTGAGCCCGGCTACCTGTTCATCGACAATATCGCCATTGATGCTCCGTTCAGCGGCCGCGAGCCGGATCAGATATCCTCCCTCTCGTTCGTCAACGACCCCATGGGCACCACCGGCGTGGAGGTGTCGTTCAACGCGCCTTCCACTGCGATTGACGGCAGCGCCCTTACAGGCACGGTAGACATAACGGTGCTCCGCGGCACCACCGTCATCGGCACCTTCGAGGGCAAAACTCCCGGCGAGAAACTCAGCTTCAAGGACGATCCCGGACAGGAAGGCGATTTCGAGTACACGTTCAAGACAAGCAACAGCAACGGCAACGGATGCGACTACAAGGTGAAGCATCATGCCGGATTCGCCGCCCCCGTGGCTCCTGTGATTACCGGCATGAAGGAGATTTCCGACGGCGTAGTGGAACTGTCGTGGTCTACTCCCGAAACGGATCTCAACGGCAACGCCATCGACCCGTCGGTGCTGACCTACAACATCTATGACTTCTCCACCGACGACAAGATTCTCCTCGAAAGTGGCGTGAAGGGTAATTCGCACACTGTCGAGGCGGCTCTTATCCGCGGCGGCCAGACCGCCCTGTTCATGCTCGTCAGCGCCACACTCAACGGCAAGGAGTCTACCGAGGCTCCCTCGGGCGTGATGATTGTAGGTTTCCCTTACGGCTACCCCTACAGCTACTCGTTTGTTGAAGCTGCGGCGGATGAAAATGTGCTCAGCACTGATTCTGACGAAGGCGTAAGCTGGCGTTTGCTCGACAACTACTCCGACCCGCGTCCCCAGGACGGCGACGGCGGCTATGTATGTATGATCGGCGATATGCCCGGCCAGCATGGCGAACTCTCTACCGGCAAAATCGAGATGAGCGATGCCCAGCATCCTTTTGTAAGCTTCTATACCTATGTTTATGGTGAAGATGAAAACGAGGTGTCGGTGTCGGTCGTAGACTGTGCCACCAATGAAAAGACCCTCGTCAAGACCTTCAAACTGGAAGACTATAACCGTATCGGCTGGACCCACATGATTGTGCCCATCGAGGAATTTGCCGGACGTGTAGTACGTGTATGCCTCGGCGGCACCATCGAGACTCACGGTTACATACCCTTCGACAACCTCGTGGTCGGCGAACTGGAGGAAGTCGACCTTTACGCCGACATCGTAATGTCGAGCCAGTACGCCACTACTGAAGACGACTATACCGTGATAGCCGGCATTACCAACACCGGCTACAAGACCGTCGACAAATACACCGTGAAGCTTTACTGCGACGGACAGTGCGTGGCTACATCCGAGCAGACCACTCCCCTTGCCTCGATGGCTACAAACGAAGTGACGCTCAAAGGCCGCTTCTCGGCTGTAAGCCCCGCTACATCCACATTCTACGTGGAAGTTGAGACTGACGGCGACGCGAATGCCGACAACGACCGTACACAGCCTTTCGCAATAACATTCCTCGCCCCCAACCACCCCATTGTCAAGGACCTGGCTGCCACCGAATCGGGCAACGCCGTAAACCTTACCTGGAGTGCTCCCGACCTCAGCACCGCCGCCCCCGAGCCCAGCTTTGAAGACTTCGAGAGCTATCCTACATTGTGCACCGAGCTCAACGGCTGGACCATGTATGACGGCGACAAGGGCTATGTAGCGGGTTATAACGGTATTGACCTGCCGTTCATGGAAACCCAGCAGGCCTGGTGGACCGTTCGCAAGGAAGCCCCGTATGACTTTATGCCTACGTTGGGCCAATCCTCGCTTGTACAGATGGTTTCCTACGACGAGCACGGCCATCCCGTCACCTGCGACGACTGGATCATATCGCCCGAACTCTATGGCGGACGTCAGTGCATCGAATTCTTTGCACGTTCAATGACCGTCGACTACGGCTACGAAACCTTCGAGGTATATTATTCGCTTACCGACAACAAGCGCGAGAGCTTCAAGATCATAATGTATGAAACCCGTCTTGAGGATTACTGGACACAGTTCTTCGTATCGCTCCCCGAGGGCACGAAATACTTCGCTATACGATGCACCTCTAACGATGTGTACCACATGATGCTCGACAACATTACCTACACCGCCAAGGGCACCCCGATGGCCTATGATCTGAAGGGCTACAATGTCTACCGCAACGGCGTTAAGGTCAATGACACTCTCGTCACCGAGCCTTCGTTCACCTCGACCCGCGAACTTGAAGGCGACGATTACTTCGTGACGGCTGTTTATGATCGAGGCGAATCCACGGCATCAAACATCGTCCATATCGGTAAGTCAGGCATTGAAGATATCGAGGCAATTCCCGCCGAGGCCGAATACTTCGACCTGCGCGGTATGCGCGTCCGCGACGACAAACTTGCCCCCGGCATCTACATCATGCGTCAAGGCAACCGCGTGACCAAGATTGTGCGCTAACCCGCTCCATCACCCATCCCATTGGCCCCGAAAGACCTCCGCTTCCGGGGCCAATGCTGTATATAGAGGTTACATTGTGCTCGAAATAGAATGTATATAAATGCTGCATCATTGAAATTATTAATTATCGATAAAATGCTCGGTGGGTGGTGCGTAATACGGTATGTGCGGGGTAAACTCTATGCGGGGTGGGGGTGTTATTAAATCTATGAAACATTTATTGCTTTTTTTCGGATTAATTATTGCGTTCAGTATGAAGTCTCAGACATCTTATATTTTCCTCGCGCCCGGCTTCGAGGAAATTGAGGCATTGGCCACAGTCGATGCCATGCGTCGTGCCGGGATGGAGGTCGTGGAAGTGGCTGTTTCCGACACGAAAAATGTGACGGGCGCCACGGGCCAGACCGTGGTTGCAGATTCTCTGATATCGGAGATTGACCCTACGGATGCCGAGTGGATTATAATCCCGGGCGGACAGCCGGGCGCCGATAATCTGCATGCGTCGCAGAGGGTGAACGAGATTATAAAGAATCAGTTTGAGCGCGGCGGCCGCATTGCTTCGATATGTGCCGGTCCGGCGGTGGTTGTCGCCCCCACGGGCATTCTGAAAGGCAAAAAGGCCACTTGCTATCCCGGCCTTGGCGGCATGATTGGGGACGGCGGCGGCACTTATCTCAAAGAGGAAGTGGTCGTCGACGGGAATGTCATAACGTCGGAGGGCCCCGGTACTACCTTGCAGTTTGCCAAAGCCATCATCGGCGCGTCGGAGGGCCGGCAGAAGGCCGACGAGACCATGTCGTCAATGCTGGTTGACTGATAACCGTCGGGACCCATGCCACAGGTCAATACACATCCCGGCCCTGCGCCGAAGCGCAGCAGGTGGATAGGAATCGGTTCGTTCGTTGTGATGTTTTGCATTATAGCGGCCCTCGCCATGGTGCACGAGCACTCGATTTTCGGCTTTACGCCCGGTAAGGCGCCCGACAAGGATAGGGTTGAGCCGGTTACAAAGACAGCCGACGGCGAAATCATAAATACCACCGCGTTGGGTGATAAAATACTCGGCTACGGCGGCACCGTTCCGTTGGAAATATATGTGACGGCCGGGCGGATTGATTCCGTCAAGGCACTTCCCAACAATGAGACGGGCGATGTGTTCCGGCGTCTTTATGATGACGGTCTCATGACGGCCTGGAACGGCCGTACGCTCGAGGAGGCCGCCACGCTTGATGTTGACGGAATCTCGGGCGCCACTTACTCGTCCAATGCCGTGATAGTCAATATAAGGGCCGCCGCCGAGTATGCGATGGGCGCGAAGGCCGGCGGGTCGACCGGCGGATGGGGCAACGTGAGCCTTCTTGCCGCGTTGCTGGTAATACTTTCAGGGGCCCTGGTGCCGCTGTTTGTCCATAAGAATCCCCGCTACAGGCTGATTCAGCAGATTCTCAATGTGGCGATACTCGGATTCTGGGCGGGGGTGTTTATCGATTATGCGATGATGCTGAATTTCTTTGCCCACGGATTCACGTTCTCGCTGGCCGGAACGGTCACGGTGGCGCTTCTGATTGTGGGCCTGCTGTACCCTGTCTTCAACAAGCCCGGACATTATTGCGCATGGATATGTCCTTTCGGCTCGTTGCAGGAAATCGCGGGAAAGATACAAAAACGCAAGATCATAATATCCCCGCGGACATTAAAGGCGCTTGACACGTTCCGCTCGGTGCTGTGGGTGACGCTGCTGACCTTACTGTTTATAGGATTCTGGTATCAATGGATCGATTATGAGATTTTCACGGGCTTCCTTGTCAGGAGCGCATCGTGGGCGGTAATATGTGTCGGGGTGCTGTTTGTTGTCCTGTCTGTATTCATAAATCGTCCGTTCTGCCGTTTTGTCTGCCCCACGGGGACACTGTTAAAAAATACATAGGGAAGAAGGTATATGAGAAACTTATGGATTTTGGTACTGCTGTGCATAGCGTTATTGGCTGTGTCGGCGAGGCTTATGATAGTAGCCAACCGGGTGCCCGATGCTGCGGCTGACGGTTCCGATGAAGTGCTCGAATGTATAATGACGCGCGCCAGTGTGCGTAAATACAAGCCTGAGCCGGTCAGCGACAGCATCGTCACCGCCGTGCTGAAAGCCGGTATGGCCGCCCCCACGGCCGCCAATCAGCAGGCCTGGCACTTTGTCGTAATCAACGAGCAGTCGCTAAAGGATTCCATAACCGATGCTTTCCAATGGACCAAGATGGTGCGCGACTGTGCCTTTGCCGTGGTGGTGTGCGGCGATATGTCAAAGCTCTTTGACGGCGACAGGGAGGATGGCGGCTTCTGGACCCTGGACTGCTCGGCCGCTTCGGAAAACATGCTTCTTGCCGCTCATGCTCTCGGGCTCGGCGGGGTATGGTGTGGAATATATCCCGAGGAAGACAGGATGTCGAGATTGTCTGAAATCCTTAATCTTCCGCCCAATCTCCGTCCGCTCAACATCCTTTCGTTCGGCTACCCTGCGGCCGCCGTGGCACCCAAGGACAAATGGGACCCCGAAAAGATATCATATAACAGATTCTGAATATTTTTACATTCGGTGAAAAAATAATAAGAAAAAATTTGGTTTATAATATAAACTATATTAACTTTGTCCCCTGAATAATGGGCGGGTCGCGCGACCGCCTTTTTTCAGAGTCAAATGGTTTATAAAATAAACCAAATTAAAAACCTAAAAAATTCCTCAATATGGAAGACAGAAAACTCACCGAAAAAGAAAGTCTCGAAGTCATAACTTCGATGATCGCCGGCACCAAACAGCGCTATATAGGCGATGGTCGTATCCTGCTCATGTGGGGCTACCTCATTGTTGCCGTAACCGCGCTCGTATGGATTCTCCTCGCGCTTACGCATAATCCGGTATGGAACTGGCTTTGGTTCCTGATCTGGATTATCGGGGGCACGGCAACCCCGATAATGGCAAAGAAACATCAGCGTGAAAGAGGTGTCAGGAACTATTCCGACACACTCACATCGCGCATCTGGTCGGTCGTTGGATTAAGCGCGATTGCTTCTACGGTCATTTGCCTCGCTTTTCTGTTCATAGCAGGCGTTAACGCGTGGGCGACGATGTTTGCACTCGCGTTGATAATCGTTCCTTTCGCCGAGATCGCTCAAGGTATCATCATCAAAGAAAAATCTATGATAGCGGGCGGCGCCATAGGGCTGTTTGCGGGCTTGTTTACAATGGGATGCATCGCCGGACATGTAGTGCTCTATGCATCATGGTTTATGCCGATGTTCATGCTCGCTTTCGTGGCTATGATGATAGTTCCCGGTCATATTCTTAACATAAAGGCGGCTAAAAGAAAATGAAGGAATTGAATCCGCTTCTACACTCGCAGCTCCGTCTTGCCGTGATGTCCATTCTCATGACTGTGGAAGAGGCCGATTTTGTCTATCTCAAAGAAAAAACAGAATCGACCGCCGGGAATCTCAGCGTGCAGCTCGACAAACTGTCTTCAGCGGGATATATTTCGATAGAAAAAGGAATGTCGGGCAAGCGTCCCCGCACGGCCTGCTCCATAACACCCGAAGGGCGCACGGCCTTCGAGGAATATGTAGAAGCCCTGAAAACTTACCTTAATCTCTGACTGTAGACCGCTTGCGGCCCGTGACCTGTTTCTCTTGTATCGTACGACGCGGGAGAAACAGGATTGCGCCGTTACAGTCAGTTTGATTTTAACAGCGACAGGCAGTACCCGAACACCGTCGGATTATTGATTAATAGCAGATGCAGCTGCCGGCGGGTGCGGCTGATAATCTGATAAAACATTTTGGCTCTTGAATATATGCGGTCATTGGAATTTGCATTGACAACCAGTCTCCCATTGTCGTCATAAGTGAAGTCGGAGTCTATGACAGCCACTACGCGGTCAAATTCCTGGCCTATTACCTCGTGCGCGCTCTGCGAGCGGATGCCGTATTTCTCATAATCGAAAGTGCCGTATTGGCCGGGTGTATATACGACTACTGTCCACCCTTGTGCTCTAAGCATTTCCAGGTGCTTGCGGGCGTCCTTGGCCGTCAGACAGAACGATACTGACACATTGGGATAACGCTTGATCGATGCCCCGCTTTTTTTGTCAAGAAGGCGGCTTATGAATTCGGCCACTTCGCGGTTTGTGCGGATTTTTCCGGTCAATTTATAAAACTGTTGTCCGCAGAGCCTCGTAATCTTAACGACATTGTTCCGGCGGATTTCCCCCATACTCAGGCACTGTTCTGCATCGAACGAAAAGATGCAGGCTATGTCCGACGCGTTGACATTTTTGATGATTGTTTTTAGTTGCTCCGTGTAAATACGCTGGCTTTCATCCACCAGAATCGCGTCATAACTTGTGAGGTCGGTTTCCCATATACATTTTGCGGCGATTATGTTCCAGCCGTAGACGGTATTCAGTCTCAGCTGGCCGCCGTTTAGCGAGCCACTGTGGATTACGAGGACTTTGAGGCCCTTGTCCATCAGCGACCTTGCCACGTCATACAGAAGGAGCGTCTTGCCGGTGCCGGGTTTTCCGGTCAGTGCCAGATAGCATTTGCCGCCCTTTTCGACGGTTTTAAGCATCCCGGTCCTGAACTCCTCCTGCTGCTTGGTGAGGAAATACCGGCCTCGGGCAAATGCATCGGTTGAGTTGAACGGCGACACCAAATAGTTGGCCGGGTTGAAAAGTCCGTCGATATCGTTCACCTCATAATGGCCCATATTGTCCAGTACCTCTATCAGTTTGTCCATCGGTACCTGCTTGGCCGCTTTTCCCGTCCACATGTATAAGGCCTTTGTGTCGCATACGTATGAAAACAGGCACTTGTTCTTCATGGGCAGGAATGACAGATAATAGGCATTCCGCAGCAGCTGTTTTTCGATTTTTTCAACAGTCGAGGTGCATTTTGTCTCTATGTCGACGACTGTATCGGCGTCGAAGCGCAGCAGGTCGAATTCTTTGCCGATCTGCGGGATGGAATAACCTGCGAAGTAGTTGTCAAGGTTGTTCCTGTCGGCGCCGTGGTTCACCATATCGTCAATCAGTGTGCACAGGTCGTTCATCTCGGATTTGCGTATTCCGCCCTGTGCCTCGCCTATGCCGCTATACTCGACATATTGGTCAAACAGGGCCTTATTGCCTGTCTTGTAAACGGCCGCCAGGCATAAAAGATTAACGGATTTCATATTCTCGACTGAAGAAAAGCGGATTACAGATTTGCCTTTATATAGTCGAGGACTGTAAAATCTGTCTTATAGTCAGTCTTGCCCGGGACTGACTCTACGGTCAACACTATGTCGCCGGCATCGAACATGCACACGGCACGGATAAAATCATAGATCTCGCCGCAGTAGCGCCGCATGGGCGTGCCCGACACTTCGTGTGAGGCGCCGTTGACGCGGTGGAACCGGTGAGGGATGTTGCCTGCGGCAAGGCCGTCGCTGATTGTCTTTGAGCCCCATAGCCCGAAGCCGTCGAGCTCGGCCTTCTCAAAGGGTACGATAGCGTCGGCATCGCCGTGAAACATCAGCAGCGGGCAGGGAGCGGCATGCCACTGCGGCGCGCCGGCCGAACAGATGGCGCCGGCCATGGATATCACGCCGGCATAGTTGAATTCCGGCGCGAGGCCGTAGGCCGAGAAGGCGCCGGGGCGTTCTGACAGCTTATATTCGGCCTGAAGCACCGTGATGGCTCCCGCGCTCGAGCCGCAGGCAAATATCTGCTTGGCGTCGATGTTCAATTGCGCGGCATGGGCGTCGATATATGCCGTGGCGCGCGCGAAGTCGGCTACGGCGGTGTCTATGGCTGCGATAAGGTGCGACTTGAAGCCCTCGGCCGACATCATCTCCGCGGGATTGACCTTGTCGAGAAGTGTGCGGTAGTCTACCGATGCCACCGACACGCCGTTGCGGGTCATGTACTCGAACATCGGCATGAACGACGGATCGTCGCGGCGTCCGCCCTTGAATCCTCCGCCAAAGGCAAATATCATCACCGGCGTGGGACGCCCGCTGTCGGCTCGGTAGAAATCCAGGCGCAGCGTGTCGCTGCCGGCGATATCGTACACGATTGTCTGTCGGGGCATTGCCTCCGATACTGTGCATAGAAGCAACAGGGCGAGGATGGTGGTGATAAGTCTCATAGCGGTAAAAATGGCGTGAATATTACGGCGGCGCGAAGCGCCTGTGATGCAAAGTTAATAAAAATTGCGTCAAAATTGCCACGACCGCGCCGAGATTGTTATCTTTGCACAGGATATGCGCCGATGGGGCGCCCCTATTGATAAAAGTATGCTGATACTGATAGCTGAATCAAAGACAATGGGCCCGTGTGACGCCGAGGTGACCCGCGCGGATTACGAGTCGCACAGGCCGCTGCTCGACGACGATGCCGCCGGGATTATGGCTTCGTTGGGCGGCATGAGTGCCGACGACCTCGCCAAGGCCGTGAAAATAAGTCTGCCCATGGTGCGCCGCCTGCAGCAGATGATATACGATTTCATGAACAAGAGCACCGGCGGCAGGGCCATAGAGTCATACACCGGCGTGGTGTTCAAGGCGTTCGACTACGGCAGCCTCGGCGCCTCCGACCGTCGGAACGCCGACAGGGACATACGTATCATATCGTCGCTCTACGGTTGGCTGCGTCCCGCCGACATCATCAAGTCCTACCGTTTCGACTTCACCACGCCGCTCGCCCCCGACGGCAAGACCTTCGCCGCATATTGGCGCCGGCCTGTCACCGACTGTCTGCTGAGCGACATAGCCGACACAGGCTGTCGCGACGTGCTCAACCTCCTTCCCGGCGACGCCGCCCGCTGCATCGACATGAAGCGCATCGCCGGCTCGGCGAGGATATGGAAGGCCGACTTCCGCGAGATAGTCTCGGGCGGCATTACGCGCACGCCCAATGCCGGAAAGCTCAAGACCCTGCGGGGCAGGCTGTTGCGCCACATCATCACGCAGGACCTGCAATCGCCCCTGCAGCTGCTCGGCGTGGAGGACAATGATTTTATGGCCGACGGCATCGACGAAGCCACCGGCACCATCACATTCACTACCGCAGCCGACTGACCTCGCCGCGTTCTGTTTTAAGTCGGTAAACTTTGCCGCATGATTCATCGCCGGCATAATCGCCCGCGAATTCAAAGCCGCATTTCTCGGCCACGCGCTGCGATGCACGGTTGCGGGCGTCGGCGGTTATTATCAGCGAGTTGATATCCGTTGCTTCGCGGCAATATCCTGTCAGTGCCATGAGGGCCTCGGTGGTAAGGCCTTGATTCCAGTAGGGGAAGCCGATCCAATAACCTACCTCGCGTTCATCCGGGGCTACGGGATAATGCTCGTCGCCCTGCGGCACGAGGCCGATGCATCCGACGGGTTCGTCGCTGTCCTTGAGCACTATGGCGAATATATAGGGATAAGGCATGAAATAATTCCTGATTACTTCACGGCTCATTTCCACGGACGTATGTCGCGGCCACAGCGCCAACCGGCTAACCCGCTCATCCGAGGCATAGCGAAACAGCGCCTCCGCATCCTCCTCGCGCCACCGACGCAGATAAAGTCTTCCCGATGAAATCATATCTTCATTATTAATTATAATTAAGAACCCCCTTATAACCGGCCGGTTACAAGGGGCTCTAAGTGCGCATGAAGGGACTCGAACCCATACGTCCTGAGACATTAGATCCTAAGTCTAACGCGGCTACCAATTACGCCACATGCGCGCGATTGTTTTGCAAAGTTACATGAATTTGGCCGTTTTGCCAAATATTTTTGTGTTTTAGTGGAGGGTAAGGTGGAATTTCTTGTAAAAATCGGCGAAGGTCTTGTTTTGCATAAGATGCTGCAATACCTGCGAGTCCGACCAGAATTCGGGGCCGAGGCCGGCTGACGACACTGTGATGCCGAGCGTGAAATCGTCGTTCGCAAGTCTGTCGCGCAGATAGGGCATAAGCTCCTCGAGATGGTCGGTGAGCAGATTGGCCGTCACCTGGCTGTCGACCTCCACCTCCCAGCGGTTGCCCTCGGAATGTCGCGGCGCCACCTTTTTGATAAGGTTTGACAGCGCCGGCTCGGCCGAATGGGCATTGCCGAAGTCGAGCCATGCCTTCTTGACGCCCTTGGCGGTGACGGGCGTGTCGCGGTGAGTGGCGCCGATGGCTGCGGCCGCCTCTGCCGCTGTGTCGCGGCGGTGCATCGATATGCCGCCCGCGCGCATGGCCTGCGGCGAGCCCGTGCCAGGGCGTGCCACGGGGTGGGGCCGCACGGCTGCCGGGGCCGCGGGGCGCGCCGGAGCCTGTTCGGCGGGCTTGGGCGGCTCGGCCGCGGCCGACCGCGTATACGTGGAAGCCGGCGAGGCCGCCACGCTTGCCGGTGCCTCCGACGTGGCCTGTCGGTTCACCGGCTTGATGGGTTTGATTGGCCCCCCGGCCCGACCACGTTTAATGGGCGAGGGGCTTAGAAGTTGGGCGATACGTATGAGGGTCAGCTCCACCAGCAGTTGCTTGTTCGAGGAGGTGCGGTAATTGAGGTCGGCGTCGTTGCACAGCCCCATGGCCTCGTAAATGAACTCGGGCTTTAGCCGGGCGGCCTGCGCGGCCATGGCGTCGCGGGTGTCGTCGGGCACGTCGAGCAGGGGCAGTGTCGACGGATTGGACGCCAGCATGAGGTCGCGGATATACTGGCCCAGACCGTTGATGAAAAACTGCGCGTCGAAGCCCTTGCGGCGTATCTCATGGAATATGAGCAGGGCGGCGGGCACGTCCTGCTTCTCGAACGCCTCCACCAGACGGCTGTAGTATGACGAGTCGAGCACGTTGAGGCTGGCTATTGTGGCGTCGTAGGTGACATGTCCGCGGGTCGAAGCCGCCACCTGGTCGAATATCGACAGGGCGTCGCGCATGGCGCCGTCGGCCTGGCGCGCTATGACGCTGAGCGCCGCCGGCTCGGCCTCGATGCCTTCTTTGCCGGCCACGTTGCCCAGGTGCGACACCATGTCCTTGATGGTGATGCGGTTGAAGTCGTAGATCTGACAGCGCGACAGGATGGTGGGTATGATCTTGTGTTTCTCGGTGGTGGCGAGGATGAAGATCACATAGTGGGGCGGCTCCTCGAGGGTCTTGAGGAATGCATTGAACGCCGCGGTCGACAGCATGTGCACCTCGTCGATGATGAACACGCGGTAGCGTCCGCGGGTAGGAGGCACCTGCACCTGCTCTATCAGTGCCTTCATGTCCTCGATGCCGTTGTGCGAGGCGGCGTCGAGCTCCACGATGTTCAGCGAGTTGCCCTCGTTGAAGGCCTTGCAGGAGTCGCACTCGTTGCAGGCCTCGCCGTCGGCCGTGGGATTGGTGCAGTTGATTGTTTTGGCGAAAATGCGCGCGCACGACGTTTTTCCCACACCACGCGAGCCGCAGAACAGATAGGCATGCGCGAGGCGGTCGGAAGCTATTGCGTTTTTCAGCGTGGAGGTCAGAGCGCTCTGTCCCACCACTGTCGCAAACGTCGACGGACGGTATTTCCGGGCCGATACGATATATTGTTCCATAGCTACAAATTTACGGATTTTCCTGAAATAACCCACGCATCACATCCTAAATTCAGCTATAATTCGTAAATTTGCTCTATGAAAACAATAGGTTACTGGATTGAAGCCATGAGGCTGCGCACGCTTCCCGTATCTGTGGCCGGCGTGGTCATGGCTGTCGCTTACAATTTGGTTTACGGAAATTTCAGCCTCGAGCCGGCTGTCATCTGCCTGCTGTTCGCCGTCATGGCGCAGATCGCATCTAACTTTGCCAACGAATATTTCGACTATGCCGCCGGACGCGACCGCCGCGGACGCCAGGGCCCGCGCCGAGGCGTCACGGAGGGCGAGATAACCCCGCAGGCCATGAAAAAGGCCGTGTACATCACCCTCGGGCTGGCCTGTTGCCTCGGCCTGAGCCTTGTGGCCTGGGGCGGATGGTGGCTCATCGCCGCCGGCGCCCTTATCGCCATAGGCGTGTTTGCCTACAGCGCCGGGCCTTATCCGTTGTCGACACATGGTCTGGGCGAGGTGGCCGTGATATTCTTTTTCGGTGTGATACCGGTGAATCTCACCTACTACGTGCAGTCATTGCAGTGGGACTGGCGCGTAGCCCTCGGTTCGCTCGCCGTGGGGCTTATGGGTGCGAATGTGCTTATAATCAACAATTACCGCGATGTGGAAGACGACCGCAAGGTCAATAAAGTCACCCTGTGTGTCCGCTACGGCCGCAAGGCCATGCGCATTCTGTACATCACCAACGCCCTGGCCGCATGGCTGTGCCTGGTGCCGCTGATGCATATGCTCGGCGGCTACGTCTCGGAGGCTATTATAATATTTTATGTAGTCTTTTCGGCAGGAATTTACTCGGCAATGGGGCGCCGCGAGGGCGCGGCCCTGACTCCTCTGCTCGGCGCCACCTCGATGCTGATGTTCCTCGTGGCGGCTGCCGCAGCCGTCACGGCCGCGTTTCGTTAGAGTCTTACTTCGTTAGAGTCTTACATTGACCTTTTGCAGCTTGGCCACGGGGCGGTATTGCTCCTTGGCCGTGCGCAGGCCGGGATCGCCGCAGTCTTCCTCGCGGTTGGCATACCGCAGGGCCGGGTGGCGGCTCAACATATATCCGGCAAACAGCTTGTTGATGGCCGCGCCGGCGCCCGTCACCTCGTGATTCATCTTTTCGATATGGGTGTACAGCGTGTCGCCAATGACCTCGCCGATGGTGAAGGCCACGATTTCGCCGCTCTCGCCGCGGAGCACCGCGCCTTCAAACGGGTATGAGGTGTATGAGTTGAGCACGCGGCGACATTCTTCGTGCTCATAGCGTGCCATGGCCTCGTCGGCCTTCGGGCCGGTCTGATTGCCCTCGAAAAACAGCTGCGTCTCGGGCAGCAGGTCGCACGTCAGCGGCTCGAACTTCCAGTGCGGATTATCAGCGAAAAATCGGTTTACGAGATTGCGCTTGCGGTAGAGGGCCTTGCCCGACAGGGAAGCCAGCGCGCGCAGGTCATAGAGATAGTCGGCCCAGTCGTCGAGCGGCTCCACCACGGCATTGGAGCCCACGGTGTCGAGCAGGGCTTCGAGTCGGTCGTCTGGCACGGCCGAGAACACCGGCTCGAGATTCTTGGCGCGGCAATAATCGACAATAAGCTCCACGGCCCTCGGCAGCGGCAGGGCGCCCACGGGCAGCATGAAGGACGTCTCCGTGCGGCAGTTTTCCGTGCGGCCCTTGATAAACAGCGTGTCCTCGTAGACACAGTATTCATAGCCGAAATAATCCACCCACATGAAGATTCCGCCGGCGCTGTAGTCGCACGTCCTCGATGTGGAAGTTTGCAACAGCCCGTTTATAAGCGGCATATCGGCCAGTGTGACAGGACGGAATTTCAAGGCGGTATCGAGATTGATGACAGTAGTATTCATAGGAATAAAAAAGTTAGAATTATGGACCCGGAGTCCATAATTCTAACAATTATACCCGTATGGAGGTTAGAGCGCTCCATATAAAACATGTTAATCCACTTCGGGGCATCCCACTCCCGTGAGGCGGCGCATGATGGCGGGGAGGTCGATATTGTTGTTCACGCCCCTGAATTCGTCGGAGCCGGCGCCCACGGCGAATACCGGCACGGGATTGCCCGAATGGCCCACGGTGGTGAACAGCGTGCCGGCCGCGTTGTTGACCAGGCGGAACACCTCCACCGCAAAGGCGTTGAACGAGGCGTAGAGCGTCTTCTGGTCGGCCGAGTTGCGCATCTCGAATGTCTCGGTGAACATTTTCTTAAGGCCTTCGAGCTCGGCGTCGCTCACGGGGATATGGGTGAACAGGCCCAGATTCTCCTCGAGATATTCCTGCATGTCCTCCCAGCGGTAGATGCGGCGGTCGTTGAGCAGCGACTTGCAATACGAGCTGAAAGTCTCCTTCGACACCTTCTGATAGTCGAAGACTCCCAGCGGGTTGGCCATGCCGATGCGCGAGTGTACGTGGCTCATGCCGCCCGTGTCATGGTCGGCGGTGACCACGATAAGGGTTTCGTCGGGATGCTTGAGATAGAAATTGTAGGCCACGGTGAGCGCCTGATCGAAGTTGAGGATTTCCTTCACGGCCGCGCCGCCGTCGTTGGCATGCAGGGCGTGGTCGATGTTGCCGCCCTCCACCATCATGAAGAAGCGCTCGGGCGATGTGCGCTCGAGCTGTCCCAGGCAGGCCTCGGCCATGGCGGGCAGGGTCAGCGCGCCCTTTATCGAGTCGATGGTATAGCCGATGTTCCAGCTCGGCATGTCCTTCGGGGCGAGGAGCACCACACGGTCGGCGTTGATTTCGGCTATGCCGTCGGGGCCGTAGACCATCTGCACGCCCTCGCGGGCCATGGTCTGCTCCACGTCGGTGGCGTTTCCGTCCTTGTCCTTGAGGCCGCCCAGACCGGCGCCTCCGATGAATTCATATCCCGAGGCGGCCGCCTGCAGGTCTATGTCGTAGTATTGCTTGCGGTAGGGCACATGGGCGTAGAAAGCGCTCGGGGTGGCGTCGTCGGCGGCCACCGAGGTGACGATGCCCACGCCGTAGCCTGCGTCCTTGAGGCTGCGCGCTATCGAGGTCACGGCCACGGTGTCGGGGGTCATGCCCACCATGCCGTTCTTGGTCTTGTGGCCCGTTGACAGCGCCGTGCCCGCGGCCGCGCTGTCGGTGATGGGCGCGTTGGCCGAGTATGTCATGGCCCATGATGCCACGGGGAACTGCAGCATCTGCAGGGGCTTGTCGTTGCGCAGCACGTCGCGGTTGTAAGCCTGGGCGGTCATGACGGGGTTGAGGCCCATGCCGTCGCCGATGTAGTAGAAGATATATTTGGGGGCGTTATCGGCCGCGGCCGTGAACGCTGCCGCCAGCAGTGCGGCCGAGAGAAGATTGCGTTTCATCGTATTATACATTTTCGGGTCGTTTTATAGTGCGTTATGATTGTTTAAGTTCATTTCCAGCAGGGTATCCATTATGCGGCGGTCGTTGCACAGCCGGGGCACCTTGCGCTGTCCGCCCAGCTTGCCCGTCGAGGCCAGCCACGCGTCGAACAGTCCCGGCGCGGCGGCCGTGATGCTCAGGCGGTCAAGGAATATGCCCCCGGCGCGCTTGGCCTGATAGTCGGAATTCTCGTCCTGCAGGCAGCGGTCGAGCGTATCGGCGAAGGCCTCCGCGTCGGCCGGAGCCTCGGCCCATTCGATGAGCCACTGGTGGCGTCCGCGGTGTCCGCCATCGGCATATACGGGCGCCACGGTATAGTTAAGGGCCGAGGCTCCGCACCGGCGGCATGCGTGTGCCAGGGCCGCCTCGGCGTTGTGCACCATCAGCTCCTCGCCGAAAGCGTTGATATAGCTCTTGGTGCGGCCCGCGATGGTGATGCGCAGCGGCTCCACGCTCTCTATCCTCACGGTGTCGCCGAGCCTGTAGCGCCACAGGCCGTTGCACGAGGTTATGACAAGCTCGTAGATGCGTCCCGGCTCCACTTCCCATGCTCCGAGAGCCTGCGCCTCGTCCGTGTCGGCGCACGATGCGGGGATGAACTCGTAGAACACCCCGCGGTCGATGAGCAGGCGCATGGCGCGGCTGTCGAGGCTGTCCTGCACGGCGAAGAAGCCCTCCGACGCGTTGTAAGTCTCAAGATACCGCATGCGCGACGGGTCGGTGATGGCCCGGTACTGCTCGCGGTAAGGCTCGAACGAGATGCCTCCGTGGAAAAACACCTCCAGGTTGGGCCACACATCGTGGATGGTCGACGCCCCGGCGCGCTCTATGACGTGGCGCAGGACGGTGAGGAACCACGACGGCACGCCCGATATGTTCGTTATGTCCTCGTGGAGCGATGCCTCCACCAGCGCCGGCAGTTTCCTGTTCCAGTCGGCCATCAGGGCCACGTCCTTGCCGGGCACGCGGAACAGGTTGACGACGGGGTTGATGGCCTCGATGAGATTGGCCGACAGATCGCCGACACGCACGCCGGCGGGGAGGCCCTTCACCTCGTTGGCGAAGCTGCCCCCGAGGATGAAGCTTTTTCCGCCGAACAGGCGCGACTCGGGGTAGAGGTCGAGATACCGGGCCACGGCGGCCGAGCCTCCGGCATAGTGGTTGCGCCGCAGCGACGCGTCGGTGACGGGGATATATTTGCTCTTGCCGTCCGACGTGCCGCTCGACTGGGCGAATCGCCGGCACACGCCGGGCCACAGCACGTCGGGCTCGCCGGACACCATCCGCTCTATGTCGCGGCGCATCTCGGGATAGCCCGCCGCGGGCACCTCGGCCCGGAATCGGTCATAGTCGCGGATTTCGGCAAATTTCAGGCGCCGTCCGGCCTCGGTGTCGCGGGCCTCGTGCAGCAGCCCCTTCAGGGTGGCCGTCTGCGACCGCTTCACGTCGTCGACTGCGACAAGGCCACGGTCGGCGCGGCATTGTCGCGCGAACCATGGCCTTGCTATAGGGGTGAGATTTATCATCTTACTGCGACTTTGACAGGCGTGCCGCACTGGTCGGTAGTCACGAAGTATATGCCGGCGGGAAGTTCGACATCCATGTTGTTGTGTATCGTGGCGAGGAAGGCAACCATCTTGCCCGATACGTCATAGATGCAGGCTCCTGTCTGCGGGGCGCTGCAGATAAAGCGCAGGCAGCCCTCGAAGCCCTGTACCACAAGGCCTTGCTGTGCCTCGATGCCAGTGACGCCGCTGTGGTCGACGAATACCACGTTGGATGCCGGCGAGCGGTAGCCCAGACGGAACGACTGTACGGAATACGATTCCGAATCGCTGTCGCCGAAGCCTTCGATGATGTGGCCCGGCTCCTCGGCCAGGATTTCCTCGGAAGTGGCCGTGCCGTTGACAAACTTGGTGCGGTTGATTATCCAGTAGTCCACCACTTCGTCGGCGGGCGATATCCAGTTGGCGCGGTACGAGTCCGATGTTATGTCGGTGGCCTCGGTGGCGGTGCAGGCGGTGAGGACGGGAGCCTCAAGACACTCGGCTTTCAGGGCCACGCCGCGCGAGCCGCCCAGCATGCCGCCCTCGCTGATGATGATGCGGGCGTTGTGGGTGCCGAGGGCTGTAGGCGTGTAGGTGATGGTGAGCCATGTGCCGTCGGGCGAGTTGACCAGCGACGTGCTCAGCGAGCTCGACGGGATGGAGAACATCTTGCGGTCGGCGCCCGAGATTACCAGGTCGAGCGATCCGGTGAGGTTTTCGCCTCTGAAGAACAGTTCGGCTGTTGTGGAGCGTCCCAGGGCCACCTGGCCGAAGTCCACGGCCATGCCCTGTGTGGGCGTGATGAGGTCGGGCTTGCCGACGGGCTCCTCCGAGCCGCTGCCGCGGTAGATTTCGCCGGCCTTGTTGCCCCACAGATATTCGGCGAGTTCGGGACGGTCGATGAACGGGTTGCGGTTGTTCTGTATCGTGTATACCTTGTCATTGCGCATCTTCTCCTTGTCGCTCACGGGGTCCTGACGGCTCCATTCGAGCAGCATCTTCGCTGCCCAGCCCTGCAGGGTGGGGTAGAGGTTCTGGCTCATCATGTAGGAGTATTTCGGAGCCCATGTGAGGTCCTGATAGCATGTGACCATATAGAAATATGTGCGCGCGAAGTCGCCCTTGTACTCGTCGTCGGGCTCGAACACCCACTGACAGCCGCCGCCCTGACCCGTCACGGGATAGCCCACGGTGGAGATGCCATTGTCAAATTTTGCCTTGTTGCTCGGGTCAACCACGCCCAGAGGGTAGTTGCTCTTGGCCTGGTTGGCCGCAGCCTCGGCGGGGTAGAGGTGGTTGAGGTCCACGTAGGCCGGAACGCCCGTGGAGCTGCCCCACCAGCTCTTGGGGAACGAGTGCTCGCGGTTTAGACCGGAGAACGACGACGACTTCAGAGGTATGTCGCTGTACATGTCCCACCACAGGCTCGGGTAGGTCTCGGGCCTCACGTCGGTCTGCCTGAAATATTTGGGTAGGTCCTGGTATGACGATACTTGTGTGAAGTTGTGCACCAGCTGGTAAATGGCGGTTTTCAGGTCGCCCTCTTTCTTGCCTTCGAGCGAGCGGTAATATCCGGCCGGCTCTGCGGCTGACGCCGTCGATATGGCGAAGGCTCCCAATACGAAGCCGAGGATAAGTTTTTTCATATTCAGCGTTATGGATTATTCTTAAGGTCAACATAACTGGAACACCCGCAGGCGCCGATATGTTTGAAACGCAAAGTTAAAAAGTTAAATTTAATTACACAATCGTTGAATATAAAAAATGAGGCTGCCACAAGGGCAACCCCACTTTCCCAAACCTAAAATATCTGTTAACTTGTTTTACCTTTTTCGTTTCTCGGCTGTTTCCGGGCCGAAATGAGATTATTTTACGATTATTTTCTTGCCGTTGCGGATATAGATGCCTGCGGGGAGGGCGTCGCGGTCGGTGCCCATAATCTTTTTACTTTATTTATTCTGAGGTTCAACGAGTTTTTAGATATTCTATGGAGTTGCGGGCAAGAGTTAAAATATTGTTTTGGAAAGGATTATTCTTCGGATGGGCCGAAATATCGGGGCTTCCGTCCGGGTTGCGCATAGAGAACTCACAGCCGCCATTGCCGATACACAGTATTGTTCCTTTGAAATCGGTATTACCCTGTTGAGCTTCCCATACATTGAGCTGCGACACCCAGTCAATCTGTGAATCCCATGTACCGAGGGGTATTATTCCATACTGGTTTACCGAAGCTGTATAGCAGGCTTCATCCTGATTGCCGGCGCCAGTGAGAACGGAGGGTATATTGAAGAAAATACAATTGTGATCCTCTGTCCAGCCTGGACCCTTGAATTTGATAAGTTTGGTGCGGTCCGTTTCAGTAACTTCAAGACCTTTGAATATAGGATGTGATGAAGCGTCTTTCTTAAAATTACCGCCGGGATTAAGCTGGACGGCCATTGACCATGTGTCCTGATTCATACTTCCTGTCCCAAAACCAAAAGCATGATCATTGCCTTTGAGTAGCTCTTTATCAAGACGCCCGAGATCACCGATAAAAGGAATTGCATGACTCCAAAGCAAGAGGTTGCCTCCTGCTGCATACCATTCAGCGATTGCCGGAGTCGCGTCTGAGACAATCTGAGGCATGTTCCAAACCTCATCTTCTGTGACGCCCTCAAGGTCGCGCAACCAAAATATCACACGGTATGGCTCAAGAACTTTCGACGATGCAATGTCCCCGAAATAGAGATATGCGGCGTTGGGATATTCAGTTTTTAGCCAAAGCCAAGCTGACGCCTCGTCATCATCGCCTTTTGAAATCAGTTCGTCCGGAGTCGGATATATGCTCAAGAAACCGACGGCGGTCTTACCGATTTTAAGAACAGAACTTACAGGCAATGAAGAACCTTTGACATTATTTGCAGTCAATGTTACAGACCATTCCTGACCATATACAACATCTGTTATAATATATTCTGTCTGACTTGCAGGTAATTCCTTTTCGATATTTTGCGTGCCGTCTGTCGCCAAGAATAATACTGTTTCGGCATCTAGGGGGCTGTTCCATGTTACCTTCGCATCATATCCATTCATTTTTTCGACCTGACTCATAGTCAGCCCTGTGATTTTCGATGCGCCGGGGCGTGTATAATATTTCACAACACCCTCCGATTGATTTGTACCGTCAGTGCGACGAAACACATAGGTATAGTCGATATTAGTATCGATATGAGGATGGGTGAAGGTGCTTCCTTCCACAGTTTCACTCAAAATGAGGGCTTTCCCTTGATATATAGCGACATTCACCTTGGTATTCTCATCAGAAGGGAATGTCCATACATAGTCATTACCCTCAAGTGAACCTACTATTTCATTGGCGTCAATCGGCGACAGGATTGGCTCTACTATATCATAGTCCTTATCTTGACAAGAGTATAACGTCATAGCTGCGATGAGCCATAAGAAATACAGTATTTTAGTTTTCATTTGATTGTCGTTTATTAGTTATAACCTTTGTTTTGAACGTAAAGTCCCGGAACGTAGTAAAGCTGGTTGTAGGGTATGGGATAAAACTCGTTCTTGCCGGGAGTATAGTGTGCGTCCTGATAGTATTGGCCATACTTTGTGCCATCATAAGATGCATTTTTCTCAGACTCAAAATATGCGTTAAGCACTTTAGAGGCCACACCCCAGCGGCGCAGGTCGAAATATCGGCTGCTTTCCATAGCCATTTCAAGACGCCGTTCCCAGCGAAGGCATTCACGGGCTGTCGCTTTATCGGCGAAATATGAAGCCGGGTAGAGAGAAATCTCGCAAAAATCCTTTGCATATGCTATGTGTTTGTTGACGGAATTGGCTGCACGGTTACGGATATCATTTATTATCTCCCGGGCTTCAGTCAGTTGTCCAAGCTCAATGAGTGCCTCAGCACGCATGAGCATTACATCAGTGTAGCGGAACACATAATCATTCATTGCGAAAGCTTGCCAAGAGCCTTCAAAGGTCTCGCCGGCGCTGCGTTGCGGTACCTCTTTTAGCGAGGTGTAGTATCCGTAGGTATTCGGAGTGCGGGAATTATCGGTAGTCATCATGTACTCACTTTCATACTTGTAAGGGAAAGTGGGCATACCGACCGTATGGAACAGACGTGGATCCCATTTTTGAGCAGTCGGTGAACCATTTACAGGATAATCATTCGTGTCGTTGAACGAGTCAAACATTGGCAGACCGTCTTTTGTCTTGAACGCATTGACAAGATTCTGCGAAGGTTTGTGGAAATCCCAGCCACAGGACCACATGCCCCAGCAACCGTTAAGAGTGTTAGACCAGTTTGCGCGACCGTAACGGGTATTGTCTTCGGTGTATTGCGATGTCTGGACAGCAAATATCGATTCCTTGCTGTTTTTATATTCAGGCAGGAATATGTCGCCAAAATCCTCAAGATAGCCATAGCGCGATTGCTTTACGACATCTGTGTATTCTACGACCTTCTTCATGTATTCCTCATTGATGAAATCTACGCCGTCCGTGGCCTCATAGCCGTCGCCCCATGCAAGAGTCAGATAGCACTTGGCCAAATATGCGGCTGCGGCCACTTTGTTGGCACGCCCTCCGCCGTCCTCGACTTCCATAGGCAGACCGTTGTAAGCCGCCTCAAATTCACCGATGACCTTGCCCATGAGTTCCTGATATGTGAATTCGTTATTCTTTACTTGCTCATGAGTGCTCTGCTGGAACACAGCCTTGTCGATCCAAGGTACTTGACGGAACATAGTCACAAGCTTGAAATAGCTGTGTCCGCGCAGAAAATGTACTTCGGCCTCACGCTGTGCCGCCGTCTTTTCGCCGAGTTTCTCCACACCATACTGTTCAAGAGCGGTCAGTGCACGATTGCAGCGCGAGATATTGCAATAGAGGCGATACCATAATTCGTCAAGCTCACCCGGAGTGGATGTAAGGGTTGACCATATTTCCATAGGATGATAGCCGGTATCGGTGGTTCCTCCTCCACCCTTCAGACAGTCATCCGAACCGAGGTCGCCGTAGGGCCATAGGTTGAAAGGATAGGAATACCAGCAATCGCCCAAAGAGGCATAAGCGGAATTAACCATTTTATCAGGCTGGGAATATGCGAGTTCTCCGTCAATGACTCCCGTCGGCGGCACGTCGATAAAATCGTTGCACGCCGAAAGCACTGATGCAAGTGCGATGAAGATATATGTTTTTAATGGCTTCATGATTCGTGGTTTTTTTAGTTAGAAATCCAGTTGCAATCCGAATGAGAACGAAGTCGGTATAGGATAGGCCCAGTTTGCGTTCTCCGGGTCGGAACAAGTCAGGCTGCTGCTTTTGATAGTGAGAAGATTCTGTCCTGAAACATACACTCTCGCTTTGCTCATTCGCAGTTTAGATAGTAACTTAGAAGGAAGGTTATAGCCTAACTGGAGAGTGCGGAGCTTGGCGTAAGAACCGTTCTCTACAAAATAAGAGGAAGCTCGTCCTTCATCACCCTTGTTGTTAGTAGTTAACATCGGGATAGTCGATGAGGTATTGACGTTGGGGAGCCAGGCGTCGAGAACACGATCGCCCTTGTTGCTACCGGCATCGGTAACGCTCCAAAAATCGTTTTGGAATTTCTGATTGTTATAGACATCCTGTCCTAAAACACCTTGCCAGAACATCTGAAAGTCAAAGTCCTTGTATCCGAGTTCGACATTCAGACCGAACGACAAATCGGGCACAGGATTGAAAATCCAAGTCTGATCGTCGGGGGTTATACGTCCATCACCTGTCAGGTCGGCATATTTCATGCCACCGAGGCGGGCGTTATCCTGTCCCGAAGCCAAAACCTCTTCCTGAGTTTTGAAAAGACCGTCAAACACATATCCTACAATAGAGCCATAGGGCTGACGTGACTGGACAAGGTTTTCTGTTGTGGTATGAGCATATGAGCCTGTGGTGGTGTTAGGAAGATAGGTGACACGATTGCGGAAGAAATCGAAATTTAAGGATGCCTTGTACCAAAGGCCGCATTTAAGTTCGTCACGCCATCCAATTAAGAACTCCATACCCCAGTTGCGAAGTGACGGCCCATTAAGCCATGATGCGCCTCCTTCACCCATTGCTCCGAGATATGCGGGAGTTATAAGCATGTCTTTCACATCTTTTATGTAAGCATCCACTGTTCCGAAAAGACGGTCGTTAAACATACTATAGTCAACACCGGCATTATACTGTATGGTGGTTTCCCATTTCAAATTGTCATTTGCCGTTTGACTGGCTATGTATCCCGATGGGAAGATACCACTTTGTTGCAAAAGAAGGTCGTAGGCAGTCGAAGTTACACGGTCATTGCCATAATCAGCGACATAAAGAGCATACCGTGCGGTATTTGAGATTGCCTGATTACCTGTTTTACCCCATGAAAGGCGAAGTTTAAGGTCATTCAACCATTGTTTCTTAATGTTTTCGGATATGCGATAACCAAGTGTCGCTGCCGGAAAGGTTCCATAACGGTTGTTCCTGCCGAATCGGGAAGAACCGTCTCGGCGAATGGTAAATGAAGCGAGCAGCAGATTACGCCAGTTGTAATCGACCTTGCCGAAAAATGAAACCAAAGAATAAGCAGACTTGTTGCCGGTCGACTTCTCTACGCCTACCGACGCATCGGGATACATATAGTCGGGAGTCTCAATGTCATAGTCCTCGTTGTATCCTGAAAAGTCAATTCTGCTTTGGCGGAACAGTTCCATACCTGCGAGAACCGTAAAGGTATGGTCTTTTGCGAGGGTGAAATTGTAGTTCGCGGTGTTGGACCATGTCCATTTTGAATCATTCGCCTGCGACATTGTCGTGGAGTTGGTGTCATTGTTGACAATATCACTGTGGAATGTGTAATTATATGAGTGGATAAAGGCTGCATCATAATCAAGACCGAAGTTGCTGCGGAGCAGCAGGCCTTTTATCGGTCTCAAATCAATGAAGGCATTGCCAAAAAGTCGCCATACGTTAAGGGAATTGTCCTTGTTGAACGCAAGTTCGCGTAGGGGGTTCTGACGGTCTGCCATACTACCGACCGGGCCGGCATAAGTAGTGCCGTCTGTTTCAAACACAGGTACTATGGTCGGCATTTTAAGGGCATTTTCCATAGGATGGCAGTCAACCTGCTTCGTGTGTGTGAGGGTGAAATTTTCACCGACAGAGACTACGGGGCTTATATTGAATGTAGAGTTGATTCGGGCCGCGATATTTTCAAAATTGGTGTATTTGAGGATGCCGTCATTCTTTTTGTATCCCAGGGAGAAGAACACAGTGGATTTCTCCGTTGCCGATGACACCGAGGCGTCGTAGCTTTGGGCAAATCCTGTGCGCGAGATTTCATCAAGCCAGTCAGTGTTTGACATCATCATGGTACGCTTGGCATTTATATAACCGTCATAATAGCCATTGACGGTATAGTCCACATAGTTGTTATTGGCTATATCGTACACCTTAATCGGATAACCAGACGAAGCATTGAGATTCAGACCATAGCTTGAAGCGTATGCGACTGGGTCTATGCCGTCGTTAAGCGCAGCTTGTGCCATTGCTGTAGCATATCCAGGAGTGTCGAGAAGTTTCATTGTTGCCTGCGATGAATAAAACTGGGCCGTAAGGTTTGCGGAGAAACTCACATTAATCTTATTGCCTTGAGAAGCTTTGCCTTTTTTTGTGGTTATGATGATTACACCATTGGCAGCACGCGAACCATATATGGATGCTGAAGCTGCGTCTTTAAGTACTTGCATACTCTCTATATCATTCATGTTAAGAGAGTTCAAAGTCGCTGTAGTAGGAACACCGTCAATGACAAATAGTGGATCCTGGGAAGCATTGAAAGACCCAATACCACGGATGCGCACGGAACCTACGCCACTCGGTGAGCCGTTCCCGGTAACTGTCATTCCCGGGATCTTGCCTTGAAGGGCACGCATAGGGTCGGTATCAGAAGACGTTTCTAATGATTTCGTTGATATAACAGATACGGCGCCGGTTAGATCTGCTTTTTTCACAGTCTGATAGCCTACGACGACAAGCTCGTCGAGGGTCTGGGCGTCTTCTTTGAGCACGACGTGCATGCCGTCGGTGGCGGGAAGTGTCTGCTTGATGTAGCCTACATAGGATACTGTGATGTTAGAACCTTGGGGCACCGAGATGACAAAGTTGCCGTCAATGTCGGTTACCACTCCGTTTCCGGGATTGTCTGCCGATGTTACCGACGCGCCGATAAGCGGCTCGTCGTCGGCAAGACCCCAGACCGATCCGTGCACAGTGATATTCTGTGCCTGCGCCATTATCGCCGATACGAACAGCAGAATCGCGCTGAGAAGGGTTGTTTTCATTTGGGATTTTAGATTTGGTTATTTTGGGGATTAGAATTTTCGGTGAGGCAAAATTAACTATGGCTGTGTTAAAGGAGTATAAATTTGCCTGCAAAGGCTATAATATTTGTTGCATGGCACGGTTTTTTATAGCTTATGCACTGTTTTTTGCATCAAAAAGCACCCTCTCGGGCCTTGCGGCGGGAGAGGGTGTTGGTGTTGCGGCGTGGGGGCTGTGGCGCGGCGGCGGTCAGTTTTTGATGCCGAGTTGCTCGCGCAGTTCCGAGGGTGTCTGCCCGAAGGATTCGCGATAGCACTTGGTGAAGTAGGCCGGCGTGGAGAAGCCCACCTCATAGGCTATCTCGGATATCGACTTTGATGTGGTGGTGAGCATCTCGCGGGCCTTGTTAAGGCGCAGGCGGCGCAGAATCTCCACCGGCGAATAGTTGGTGAGCGCCTTTATCTTGCGGTAGAGCTGCGAGCGGCCCAGGCTCATCCGGGCGGCGAGCTGGTCGATGTTGAGGTCGGGATTTCCCATCTCGCGCATGGCCGTGTCGATGAGGCGGGCGTAGAATTCGTTCTCCACCGCGTCGGACAGCGGGCCGGCCGGCGCGGCCGTGTTGCCCGCGGGCGGGGTTGCGGCTGTCTTTGATGCGGCGGCTGTGTCGGGCTTCGTGTCGCGGGCCGTGTTCCACAGGTCCTTGATGCGACGGCGGTTTTCTATGAGGCTGTGGCATCGGGCGCGCATCACGGCCGAGCTGAAGGGCTTGGCCAGGTAGCCGTCGGCGCCGCTCTCATAGCCCTCGGCGCGCTGCTCGTCCATGGAGCAGGCCGTGAGCATCAGCACGGGGATGTGCGAGGTGCTTATCTCGCTTTTTATGCGGCGGCAGCATTCCAGGCCGTCCATCACTGGCATCATGACGTCGCACACCACCAGGTCGGGGATGTACCGGGCGGCCATGCGCACGCCCTCGAGGCCGTTGCGGGCCTCTATCACGGCGTATTCGTCGCTCATCAGCTCGCGCACCATGCGGCGTATGTCGTCGTTGTCGTCCACCACCAGCATCAGCGGCTTGTCGGTGTCGTTGTCGGGCGCCGCGGGCTCCGCGCGGTCAATGTCGCCCAGCTCGGCCGAGACGTCCGACGCGCTGTAGAGCTGCTGACGGGTCTCGTCGGGGGCGGCGTCGGTGTGGCGCACGGGCAGGGTGACGGTGAAGCGTGTGCCGCCGCCCGGGCGGCTGTCTACCTCTATGCGGCCGCCGTGAAGCTCCACGAAGGCCTTGACCAGCGCCAGGCCTATGCCCGAGCCTTTGGGGCGCACCTTGTCCACCTGGTAGAACCGCTCGAATATATAATTAATGTCTTCGCTGCTTATGCCCACGCCCGTGTCTGCCACGGCGAAGACCAGCGAGTCACCTTCCACGCGGCACGAGAAGGTTATGCTGCCGTTGTCGGGGGTGTAGCGGAAGGCGTTGGACATCAGGTTGAAGAACACGCGCTCGAGCTTCTCGGGGTCTACGGCGAGGGTTATCGAGGCCGAGGGGTCTATCTCGGTCTTAAGCTTTATGTCGCGTTTGAGCGCTATGGCGTTGAAGGCCTCGGCCCATTCGCGGAAGGTGTCGCCGATGTTTATCTCGGCGAGGTTGAGGGTCATCTTGCCGTTTTCGTAGCTGCGGAAGTCGAGAATCTGATTGATGAGCCGGCGCAGTATGCGCATGTTCTTGTCGGCTATGCGGACGAGCGTGTGCTGGCGCGGGGTGAGGTTGTCGGCGGCGGCCAGCTGCTCCACCGGCTCGGCAATGAGCGTGAGGGGTGTGCGCAGGTCGTGCGATACGTTGGTGAAGAAAATGAGCTTGGACTGTGTGGCTTCCTTGAGCTGGTCGTTGAGCGACTTCTGCATGTCGCGCTCGTGCTCGAGGAGGGCGTTCTGCTGTTCCAGTGTATGGCGGTGACGGGTGTTCTGCCAGAACAGCCGCAGCATAAGGCTTACCGATACAATCAGCACCACCACAAAGGCTATGCTGAGATAGAGCAGGAAGGTCTGAGAGGAGTAGCGGGCCCAATATTCGTCGATTTTATCTTTGAGAATCAGCACCTTGTCGGTCTCGCTCTTGAGCAGATCGGCCTGGCTGAGCATTATGTTGGCGTTGGAGCGGTCGATGGGCGAGAGGGTGGGGAGCACGGTCTCGCGCTCGAAGGGCTCGCCCTTCAGGATATTCATGGCCGTGCGGATGAGCAGGTCTCCCTCGGTGGGATATAAGAATGTGGCGTCGATAACGCTGTCGGCCACGGCGCGTATGCCGATTTCGGGCGCGGCATCGATGCCTATGACGCGGATGGAGTCGCGGCCCAGGGCGTGCGCGGCCTTGGCGGCGCCGATGGCCATGCGGTCGTTGTGGGCGTAAATCAGATTGGCCTGCGGGAACAGGCGCAGCATGGAGTCGGCGCCCGTGCGGGCCCGGGATTCATACCATCCGGCGTCGGTGGATGCCAGGATGTTCATGCCGGGCATGCGCGCGGCCTCGTCGGCAAAGCCCTTGCGGCGCTCGGCGGCGGGCGTTGATTTGTCAAGGCCGCGGAGCTCGATGATGTTGACGGGCGAGGGCATGAGCTTGCGGGCGTATTCGGCTGCCTCGCGTCCCAGGGACAGGTTGTCCACGCCGATCTTGGCGGTGTAGCTGTCGCCGATGATGTCGCGGTCGAAGACTATGACAGGAATGCCCTTGTCGTATGCCTCCTTGACTATCGGTGTTATGGCCTCGGCTTCGTTGGGGGCGACGATGATAATGTCGAATTTCTGGTCTATGAAATAGCGGATGTCGGCAATCTGCCGGCTGTTGTTGTCCTGGGCCGAGCGAATCTCCACCTCGGCGTCGTCGTGGAGCATCATCTCGCGGTTGATTTCGTCGTTCATTTTCATGCGCCAGTCGTCGAAGCTGCATTGCGACACGCCGATGCGGTAGCGGGGCTTCTGATTACAGCCGCAAAAGAAAACAAGCGAGAGAATGACCGGGACAAACAATAATATATATTGTCGCAGCCTCATATTATAAGTTATAAGGGATTATCAGTAGAATGTCTAATAAGTATGGCAAAGATACGACAAAAATATTAAAAACCGTGCATAAGCTTGCAAATACGTTCCTATGCGTCATTTTTAATACTGTTTGCACGGTTTTTTATAATCCATGTAATATATTTGGATTAGTTTTGCGGTAGAAAAATACAAGAATCCCAAACCTTAAATTATTACCCTCCCCCGTAATGAAGAATTTCGGAAAAAGCATATTACCCGCCATGATGCTCCTTGCCGGAGCCGCGGCGACCTCCGCCGCCGAAGGCGTGGAAGTCGATTTCCTCGGAGTCAACAATACACTGGTAAGAGTAAACGGCGACAGCCGCTATCTTATCTTACCCGTGCAGGAGAGCAACGAGGACGCCACAATCAACGTGCTCGTCAACGGCAAGATAGACCGCACCCTGCGCGTGCGCCTGGCCAAGTCGAAGGTAGACTACACCGTGCCCTTCGACCTCACTCCCTACAAGGGCCACGACGTGGTGCTCAATATCGTTACATCGCAGGGCCGCTCGTCGGTGCGCGAGGCCAAGAACGACGCCTGCTGGGCCAACATAGCCCTGGCCGACACGTTTGACACCTCAAACCGCGAGAAATACCGTCCGGTCTTCCACCACACACCCCTCTACGGCTGGATGAACGATCCCAACGGCATGTTCTATAAGGACGGCGTATGGCACCTTTATTATCAGTATAATCCTTACGGCTCGAAGTGGGAAAACCTCAGCTGGGGACATTCCACGTCGACCGACCTGGTCAACTGGGAGCATCAGCCCGTGGCAATCGAGCCCAACGGCCTGGGTTATGTGTTCAGCGGCAGCTCGGCGCTCGACCCTCGCAATACGGCCGGATTCGGCAGCGACGCCGTGGTGGCGCTCTATACCTCGGCGGCCGCCAGCCAGATTCAGAGCCTGGCGTGGAGCAAGGACAACGGCCGGACATTCGAGATCTATCCCGGCAACCCCGTCATCACCCTCGACAGCGAGGCCCGCGACCCCAACATGTTCTGGAACGAAGCCACCGGCGAGTGGGTGCTCACCCTGGCCCACGCCCTCGAGCACGAGATGCTGATATTCACCTCGCCCGACCTCAAGAACTGGACGCTGCAGAGCGCATTCGGCAAGGGCCTCGGCGCGCAGGACGGCGTGTGGGAATGTCCCGACCTGTTTGAGCTCAGCGTTGACGGCACCGACAAGAAGAAATGGGTGCTGCTGTGCAACATCAACCCCGGCGGCCCCTTGGGCGGCAGCGCCACACAGTATTTCGTGGGCGACTTTGACGGCAAGACCTTCACCGCCGATACCGACGCGTCGGGCAACGTGCCCCTGAAATGGATGGACTACGGCAAAGACCACTACGCCACCGTAAGCTGGAGCGACGCCCCCGACAACCGCCGCACCGTGATAGGCTGGATGAGCAACTGGCAGTATGCCGCCGAGGTGCCCACCACACAATACCGCAGCGCCAACACGCTGCCCCGCGAGGTGGCCCTGTTCACGGCTCCCGACGGCGAGATATACATGTCGTCGGCTCCCTCGCCCGAGCTCGAGGCTCTGCGCGGCCGCGCCACGGTGAAGAACGCACGCTTCACCGCCGGCAGCAAGGCCCGCCGCCTGGCCCTCCCCGCCGCCGGCGATGGTGTGTGCGAGATAACACTCGACATAGACCCTTCGGACAACTCAGAGGTGGTGATTACCCTCGAGAACGCCGCGGGCGAGAAGGTGGAGATGATCTACGACGCCTCGAAGGCCACTATGTCGTTTGACCGCCGCGACGCCGGCGTGGACGATTTCAGCAGCGACTTCCCCGCCGTGACGGTGGCCCCGACATACAACGGCGGCGACAAACTGTCGCTCCGCATATTTGTCGACCGCTCCAGCGTGGAGCTGTTCGAGAAAGACGGCCGCTTCGTTATGACCAACCTCGTATTCCCCACCGAGCCCTACACCGCCATGACCGTGAAATCTGTAGGCGGCAAGGCCCGTATCTCCAATCTCAACATCTATTCCCTCGCAAAATAAAGGAGTCTTATTTCCAATACCTGAAACATGAACACTACACAGACAATGACCGCCGACCGCAAGACATCGCTGTTGCAATTCATCCCCGTGATGCTCTGCTTCTTCGCTATGGGCTTCGTCGACCTGGTAGGCACCGCCTCCAACTATGTACAGAAAGACCTCGGCCTCACAGACTCGCAGGCCAATCTGTTCCCCTCGCTCGTATTCTTCTGGTTCCTCATCTTCTCGGTGCCCACGGGCATGCTGATGAACCGCATCGGCCGCAAGTCCACAGTACTTATCAGTCTTGTCATCACCGCCGTGTCGCTCATCATCCCCGTCACCGGCGAGGGCTATTTCACGATGCTTGCCGCCTTCTCGCTGCTGGGAATCGGCAACGCCATAATGCAGACTTCGCTCAACCCCCTTGTAACCAATCTTATCAGCGGTGACAAGCTGGCCTCTACCCTTACCTTCGGCCAGTTTGTCAAGGCCATCGCCTCGTTCCTGGCTCCGGTCATCGCCGCTTGGGGCGCCACAACCGCCATGTCGACCTTCGGCCTGGGCTGGCGCGCCCTGTTCGTAATCTATGCCGTAGTGAGCGTGCTGTCGGTGGCCGTGCTGGCTGCCACGCCCATCCGCGAGGAACGCCCCGACCGCGCCTCGGGCGTAGGCGAATGCCTCAAGCTGCTGGGCCGTCCGTTCATCCTGCTCTGCTTCCTCGGCATAATGTGCCACGTGGGCATCGACGTGGGCACCAACACCACCGCCCCGAAAATCATCATGGAGCGCCTGGGCCTGCCGCTCGAGGAGGCCGGATTCGCCACCGGCATATATTTCATATTCCGCACGGCCGGCTGTTTCCTCGGCGCCTTCATCCTGCGTGTCATATCGCCCCGCCTGTTCTTCGGCTTCAGCGTGGTGCTGATGCTCGCCGCCATGGTGATTCTGCTTACCTGCCACTCGCTCATGGCCCTGTATGTGGGCATCGGCATGATAGGCTTCGGCAACTCCAACGTGTTCTCGATTATCTTCGCCCAGGCGCTCAACAGCTCGCCCGATGAAAAGAACGAGGTGTCCGGCCTCATGATCATGGGCCTCTTCGGCGGCACTATCTTCCCGCTGGCCATGGGCCTGGCCGCCGACGCCACCGGCGCGCAGGATGCCGCTGTGGCAGTCATGACTGTGGGCGTGGCCTATCTGCTCTACTACACTCTGAAAATCAAAAAACAATAATACCCGTATAAACCATGAATGACATTGTCGTAGGAATGGGCGAGGCCCTGTGGGACGTCCTTCCTGAAGGAAAGAAAATCGGCGGCGCGCCCGCCAACTTCGCGTATCACGTATCGCAATTCGGCCTCGACAGCTGCGCCGTGAGCGCGATAGGCGACGACCAGCTGGGCCTGGAGCTCCTCGAGAACTTCGCACAGAAAAATGTGCGCCACCTTATCGAAACCGTTCCTTATCCCACCGGCACCGTGCAGGTGGAAATCGACCAGGCCGGCGTGCCCCAGTATGAAATCAAGGAAAACGTGGCGTGGGACAATATCCCCTACACCGTGAAGCTCGAGAATCTGGCACAGCGCACGCGTGCGGTATGCTTCGGCTCGCTGGCACAGCGCAATGTGGTGTCGCGCAACACCATCAACCGTTTTCTCGACGCCATGCCGCAGGACAATGACTCTCTCGTGGTGTTTGACGTGAACCTGCGTCAGGGTTTCTATAACAAGGATATCCTCTGCAACTCCATGAAGCGCTGCAATATCCTCAAGATAAATGATGAAGAACTGATAACGGTGAGCCGCATGTTCGGCTATCCCGGCATCGACCTGCAGGACAAGTGC
>CAYNXG010000004.1:9480-41083 GCA_964401095.1 uncultured Bacteroides sp. | reverse complement strand
GCTCGTATGCCCGCGACGTGCGCGTCTGCATCTACGACGGCAAGATGCACCCGGTCGACTCCAACGAAATCTCATTCCGTCTGGCAGGCCGCAACGCATTCTCCGAAGCCTTCCGCAACGCCAACCCCAAAGTCCTCGAACCCATCTATGACGTGGAGGTATTCGTACCCGCCGACGTTATGGGCGACGTCATGAGCGACCTCCAGGGACGTCGCGCCATCATCATGGGCATGAACAGCGAAAACGGCTTCGAGAAGATCTCGGCCAAGGTGCCCCTGAAGGAAATGGCCAGCTACTCCACCTCGCTCAGCTCCATTACCGGCGGCCGCTCATCGTTCACCATGAAGTTCGCTTCCTACGAGCTCGTGCCCGGCGATGTTCAGGAAAAACTCCTCAAGGAGTACGCCGAAAAACATGGCAACGACGACTGATTATCAGACAATTCCATTATCATTATCAATTTTGCAGATGGCATCCCCGCGCGGCGGGGATGCTTTTCTGCAACTATAACACATTGTTGACCAATAAGGTATGAAGACTATAAAAGATGCTGAATTCGGAGGCGAGCGCCCGCTTTTCGCCTCGCACGGGCTGAGACTCGAGAACGTCACCGTACATGCCGGTGAATCAGCCCTGAAGGAATGTTCCGACATAACGGCCATAAACTGCCGCTTCGAGGGCAAATATCCATTCTGGCACGTCGACCGGTTTGAAATCGAGGACTGCCTGTTCACGCCCGGCGCCCGCGCCGCCCTGTGGTATTCCAAAAATCTCGTGATGCGCAACACCCGCGTCGAAGCCCCGAAGATGTTCCGCGAGATGTCGCATCTGCGCCTCGAGAACGTCCGGATTCCCGACGCGCAGGAAACCATGTGGCACGTCGACCACGTGGAGCTGCGCGATGTCGAGGTGGCCAACGCCGACTATCTGTTCATGCATTCGTCCGACATTGACATAGACCGGTACAGGCAGCAGGGCAACTATTCGTTCCAGTACTGCCGCAACGTCGTGATACGCAATGCCGTGATAGATTCCAAGGACGCCTTCTGGAACACCGAGAACGTCACACTCGTCGACTGCCGCCTCACGGGCGAGTATCTCGGCTGGCACTCGCACAGGCTGCGGCTGGTGCGCTGCCACATATCGGGCACACAGCCTCTGTGCTACTGCCACGACCTGGTGATGGAAGACTGCACCATGGCCCCCGACTGCGACCTCGCCTTCGAGGAATCCACCCTCAGCGCTACAGTCAAGGGCAACATAACGAGCGTCAAGAATCCCACCTCGGGCTCGATATGCGCCGACTCGATTGGCGAGATAATTCTGGACGAGAACATCAAGGCCCCGGCCGACTGCCGCATAACCGTCAAATCATGAAACACGAACTGTTCGACGAGCATGTAGACCGTCGCGGCTCGTGCTCGTACAAATGGGACTCGACAGCCGAGGGCGTCGTGCCCATGTGGGTGGCCGACATGGACTTCCGCACGGCCCCGTGCATAATCGAAGCCCTGCGCCGACGCGTCGAACACGGCATATTCGGCTACACGCGCGTGCCCGACGAATACTTCGACGCCACGTGCCGCTGGTTCTCGCGCCGCCACGGCTGGACCATCGACCCGTCGCACATCATCTACACATCGGGCGTCGTACCCGCCATATCCGCCATCATCAAGGCCATGACCCGCCCCGGCGACAAGGTGATAACCATGACCCCGGCCTACAACTGCTTCTTCTCGTCGATACGCAACAACGGCTGCATCACGGCGGCCAACAATCTCATCTACTCGCCCGACGGCTACAGCATCAACTTCGACGGCCTCGAAGAGCTTGCCGCCGACCCGTCGGCCAAGGTGTTGCTGCTGTGCAATCCCCATAACCCGTCGGGACGCGTGTGGACGCGCGCCGAGCTCGTGCGCGTGGCCGAGATATGTCTGCGGCACGGTGTGTTCATAATTTCCGACGAAATTCATTGCGAGCTCACCTACCCCGGCCACGACTACACCCCGCTGGGCACGCTCGGAGAGGCTGTCGCGCTCCGCAGCGCCGTGTGCGTGTCGCCGTCCAAGGCCTTCAACATCGCGGGTCTGCAGATAGCCAACATAGTGGCCGCCGACCCCGTGGTGCGCGCCGCCATAGACCGCGCCATCAACGACAACGAGGTGTGCGACGTCAACCCCTTCGGCGTGGCGGCCACTATAGCCGCCTACAACGAGGGCGAGGAATGGCTCGACAGCCTGCGCGAATATTTATACGGCAATTACAGCCTTGTCGCGGAATACTTTGCCCGCGAGTTGCCGGCCTATCCCGTCACGCCTCTCGAAGGCACCTACCTGGCATGGATCAACTGCCGCGCATCGGGCATGACAGGCGACGAGGTAGAGGCGCTTCTCGAGGAAAAAGCGCACGTAAGGCTCAATGCCGGCTCCATGTACGGCCCCGGTGGACGTGAATTTCTGAGAATGAATCTCGCATGCCCGCGTAGCACCATCGAGTCCGTGCTTCCGCGCATAGCCGAGGTATTGTCAGCTCTTTAACAAGGTATTGTCAGCTCATTAGGCCGAACAGGTCGACGGCGCCCGCCGTGGTGGCGGCGTCGACCTCGGCTACACTGACGCCGAGGCTGTCGGCCACGTGGGCCGCCACGAAGGGAAGGAAAGCGCTCTCGTTGCGCTTGCCGCGACGGGGTACGGGCGCCAGGTAGGGCGAGTCGGTCTCGAGCAATATGCGGTCGAGGCCTATCGCGGGCAACACCTCGCGCAGTCGGGAATTCTTGAACGTGACGATGCCGTTGATGCCGAAATAGAAGTCGCCGACACGGCGCACACGCTCCACATCGGCCTCGGTGCCGCCGAACGAATGGAACACGCCGCGCACGCCGCTGATGCCCGACAGCACCTCGAGTGTCTCGTCGAGTCCGTCGCGGCAATGTATGATCACGGGCAGGCCGTATTCCACGGCCTTGCGCACCTGTATGTCGAACACCTGCATCTGAGCGTCGCGGAATGTGGCGTCCCAGTAAAGGTCCATGCCGATCTCGCCCACGGCCACGTATCCCGTCCCGTCGCCGAGGATGTCGAGTATGTGTCCGAGGGCCTCGTCACGGTCTTCTCCCACCTCGGTGGGATGCAGACCCATGGCGCATGACACATGGCCCGGGAACTCCGATGCCAGGGCCAGCATGGGCTCCACGGTGGTGGCGTCGACATTGGGAAACACCATCTGCCCCACGCCCGCGGCGAGGGCGCGGCGCACGGCGGCTGCCCCGCCGCCGTCACTGTCGAATTCGGGTAGATAAAGATGCGTATGTGTGTCTATCATTTCTCTCTGTCTGAAAGCGAGCGCGCCAGGTCGGCAAACCAGCGGCGGTCGCTGTCGCTTATGTTGGCCTTCTCAAGCATGTCGACAGCCACGCGGCAGTGCGCGGCCACCTCGGCGTCACAGCGCGCGGCAAGGTCAAGCGAACGGTAGATCTCCGTGACGGCGGCCACCAGATTCTCGCGGCCGGGGTTGTCCGACAGGGCCTTCGCCATGGCTCCCGGAGCCTCGGACATTGCCGTGATGAACAGCCAGGTCTTCTTGCGGTTGACGATATCGCCGCCTATCTGCTTGCCGAACACCTCGGGGTCGCCGAACGTATCGAGCCAGTCGTCGCGCAGCTGGAAGGCTATGCCCATGTTCTCGCCATAGGCATACAGGGCCTCGATAGTGGCAGGGTCGGCGCCGGCCACCAGGGCGCCCATGGCACAGGCACATCCCAGCAATACAGATGTCTTGAGCCTTATCATGTCTACGTACTCGTCTACCGTCACGTCGTCGCGTTCCTCGAAGTCCATGTCGTACTGCTGGCCTTCATAGACCTCCATGGCTGTCTTGTTGAACAATTCCAATACCTGCGACACCACGGCCTGAGGCGCCATGGCCGCCTTCTGCGTGGCCATGGTGAGCAATGCGTCGCCAGAGAGGATTGCCTGAACGTCGCCCCACTTGGCATAGACCGTTTGGCGGCCGCGCCGGCGCTCCGAGCGGTCCATTACATCGTCGTGTATCAGCGTGAAATTATGGAACATCTCGACGGCCACAGCCTGGTTGAGGGCCTCGCCGCCGTCGCCGCAGACAGCCTCGCAGGCCGCGAGACAGAGCAGCGGGCGCAGGCGCTTGCCGCCCGAACGAAGGGTATATTCCACGGGATTGTACAGACCGGCCGGAGCCGCAGGATATTTTATGTCGGCCAGCCCGGACTCGAGCAGCGCTGACAGATGGTTGGGATTTATCATGCTGTTGAATTTGGGGCAAATTTACAAAAGTTTATTGTTTTAACCAATATATTCATGCTCTCCGGCTTCATAATTTTAGCTAACTTTGCAGCCGGAAAAACGCGTGTAATGCATATACCCGATATTATAAGGAAAATCAACGGAGCCGAAATATTCTATATTGTGGCCGTGGTTCTGCTGTCGCTTCTCATGCTGTGCCTGCGGTACACTGTCAATATCATGGGCGACAATTATGTGGTGCAGGGTATAGCCTACTCCATTACCGAGGCGGGTATATTAATGATGCCTTATCTGCTGTTGCCGCCGCGCATACGCCGCGTACAATGGATATTCATAATCGGCCTGCTGACGATTGTGTATCCCAACATTCTGTTTTACAGATACACCCACGGCATGATTACAGGCACCATGATGTGTCCGTCGAGCATCAACATCTTTGTCCTTGCCGGCGCTTTAAGGGCCGTCAGATTCTCTGATATCTTCATAGCCCTGGGCATAGCGCTGGCGATATTCCTGAATATAAGGCTGATTAAATCCATCAACCGCGACCGCATAGGCATCCGCTTCAAGATTGCGGCTACCGCTCTGTTCATCGTGACGGGAATTACGGCCACGAGCCTGTTTTTCCACAATTCAAGGGCTAAGTTTCCTTCGTTCAGAGAAAGATCTCTGACAAACATCATACAGACCCGCTGGCATTGGGACAATACGGAGACACGTTTCCGCAATTTCAGCTTCGTCGGATATCTCTACTACAGCATGCGCGCCAAAAACAAGTATAATATCCGCATCGACGACCGCGCCGCACGCGAGATAGTCGGGTATTTCGACCGCGAACAGCCGCCGCTGTCCCAGATGCCCGTCCCCCGCGGCGACAGCAGCCAGCCTGACAATCTCATACTGATTATTGTGGAGTCGCTTAACTCCACCGTGCTCGAGCTCGACAGCGCCCGCTCGATTGTGCCGTTCATGTCGCGGCTCGCGGCCGACTCGGCCACGTTATTCGCTCCGCGAGTGCTGAGCAACGCCGGCGCGGGACGTTCGTCAGACGGCCAGCTGATTCTTAACACGGGGCTGCTGCCGGTAAAGGAAGGCATATTCTCCCTGGATTATGCAGGGCAGCGTCTGCCGTCGCTCCCGCGCGCCCTGAAAGGATATACGTCGGCCGAGGTGATAGGCGAGGGTCGCAACCAGGTGTGGAATCACTCGCTCACGACAGTCAGCTTCGGCTTCGACCGCCTCTACGATGACATCGCATCCCATGATTTAGCCACTTTAAAACCCGCCCCTCTGCAAGACAGCGTCATAATGGACAGCGCGCTGAGGATAGCCGCCCGGCTGCCGCAGCCGTTCTACATGCAGATTACAACCATAAGCATGCACGACCCCTACGACTCGCCTTCCGACCCCGACCGCCGCGGCCTTGCCGCCGGCTGTCTGCGCGACATGGACCCGCGCGACCGCAACTATCTGCTGTCGGCGGCCCAGTTTGACGACGCCTTGAACCGCTTTGTCGCCGGGCTTAAAAAGCGCGGCCTTTACGACAATACCATCATTGCCGTAACCGGCGATCACGAAGCATCTAAAACCTGCCTGACCGACATGCTAAACTCAGATTGTGTGCCGCTTCTCATAATCAACTCGGGCACGGGCGCCCGCATTGACAACACCGTTGAACAGATCGACATCTTTCCCACCCTCCTCGACATGCTGGGCGTAGACCGCTACATACCCGACGGCAAGAAATTCGGCTACCGAGGCACCGGCACGAGCCTGCTGCGCGACCCCTCGCGCCACGACGACACCGACACCGCGCGCCGCATGTCTGACATCGTAATCCGCGGCAACTTTTTCAACTGAACCATAAAGTCGCTATCTTTGTATTATAATCGAACCGCAAACGCTTCATAATATAATGACTCTCACACCCGCCGAGCGCATCAAGGAACTGCGCAGCCTCATCAACGAGCACAACCGCCGATACTATGTGGAAAACAACCCGTCGATTTCCGACTACGATTTCGACATGCTCCTCAAGGAACTCGAAAGCCTCGAGAAGCAATATCCCGAATACGACGACCCTCTCTCGCCCACCAGGCGCGTGGGCTCCGATCTCATATCCGAATTCGAGAAGGCCCGCCACATCTATCCCATGCTCTCGCTAAGCAACACATACTCGGTGCAGGAGGTGGACGAATGGACCGACAGGGTGCGCTCGGCCCTTCCCGGCAGCGTCGTCACCATAGTGGGCGAGATGAAATTCGACGGTTCGGGCATATCGCTCATCTACGAGCATGGCCGGCTGGTGCGCGCCGTGACCCGCGGCGACGGCACACAGGGCGATGTCGTCACGGAAAACATCAAGACCATCCCTTCCGTGCCGCTCGAGCTTACCGGCTCGGGCTGGCCCGAACAGTTCGAGATACGCGGCGAGGTAGTGATGCCCTGGGCGTCATTTGACCGTCTGAACGCCGAGCGCGAGTTCAACGAGGAGCCGCTGCTGGCCAATCCGCGCAACGCCTGCGCGGGAACACTCAAGCTGCTCAACCCTGCCGAGGTGAGCCGACGCGGCCTTGACGCGTATTTCTACTATCTGCTGGGCGAGAATCTGCCTTTCGACAACCATTATGACAACATGATGGCCGCCCGCTCGTGGGGCTTCAAGGTGTCCGACGCCATGACGCGCCTGCACTCCATCGAGGAGGTCGACGCCTATATCTCCAAGTGGGACAAGGAGCGCCGCGAGCTGCCCGTGGCCACCGACGGCCTCGTGTTCAAGGTAGACTCGCTGCAACAGCAGCTCAACCTCGGCTTCACGGCCAAATCGCCGCGCTGGGCCGTAGCCTATAAATTCGCCGCCGAGCGCGCCCTCACGCGCCTGCGCTCCGTATCGTTCGACGTGGGCCGCATGGGCATCATAACCCCCGTAGCCAATCTCGAGCCCGTGCTGCTGTCGGGCACCATCGTGAAACGCGCCTCGCTCCACAACGAGGATATCATGACCACCCTCGGCATCCACGAGGGCGACATGCTCTACGTGGAAAAAGGCGGCGAGATTATCCCGAAAATCACCGGCGTGGACACCGACGCCCGCATCCCGGGAGCACAGCCCGTGAAGTTTGTAAGCCATTGCCCGGCCTGCGGCGCCCGGCTTATGCGCGTCGAAGGCGAAGCAGCCTGGGTATGCCCCGACAAGTACGGTTGCCCGCCACAGATAATCGGCCGCATCGAGCACTTTGTAGGCCGCCGCATGATGAATATCGACAGCATAGGCGAGGAGACGGCCGCACTGCTCTACAACGAAGGCCTCGTCACCGACTTCAGCGACCTGTACAGCCTCTCGGCGCCCGAGCTGCTGAAACTGCGCGGATTCAAGCAAAAAAGTGTCGACAATATCCTCTCGGGCATCGAGGCCAGCAAGCAGGTGCCCTTCGAGCGCGTGCTGTATGCCCTGTCAATCCCCTTTGTGGGCGAGACAACGGCCAAGAAGATAGCGCGTTCGGCCGGTTCGCTCGACGCTATCATGGCCATGCCGCCCGAACAGCTCGAAGCCATCGAGGACGTGGGGCCGCGCATAGCCCGCGCCATCACCGAGTACTTTGCCGACCCGCGCAACCTCCGCGCCATAGAGCGTCTACGCGAAGCGGGCGTGCGTCTTGCCCTCGACGAAGATTCCACGGCCTCACACTCCGACGTCCTCGCCGGCAAGACATTCGTCATTAGCGGCGTGTTCGCCCTTCACAGCCGCGACGAATACAAGGAGATGATCGAGAAAAACGGCGGCCGCAATTCAGGCTCGATTTCAAAAAAGACCGACTACGTGCTCGCGGGCGAAAACATGGGCCCCGCCAAGCTCGAAAAGGCCCGCTCGCTCAATATCCCCATTATCAGCGAGGAAGAGTTCCTGAAAATGCTCTGAGGGCGGCGACCGTTATCTCAGGATATTTTTGTAATTTTGCAGCCTGTATGACATATCCTGAAAATATCGAACATAAAATAGGTTTTGATGCCGTGCGCCGCATGGTCATGGCCAAGTGCACGTCGCCCCTGGGCGAGGCGCTGGTGGAGGAAATGTCGTTTTCCGACGATTACGACACCGTGAGCCGCCGCCTCGGCGAGGTGGCCGAGTTCCGCACCATAATAACGGGCGACAACGACTTCCCCGCAGGCGGCATACGCGACATCACCGAACGCCTCAAAGCCATACGCCCCGAAGGCACCTATCTCACGGCCGCCGAGCTGGTTGACCTCGGAGTCTCGCTTGCCACCATGACTGCCGTAGAGGCATTCTTCCGCACCCGCCGCACACCCGAGGGCACATCGCCCTATCCGCTGCTCGACGAGCTGGCCGGCGATATGCAGGTATTCCCGCTGCTGGCCTCGTCGATCGACCGCATCGTAGACCGCTGGGGCAATGTCAAGGACTCGGCGTCGCCCGAGCTGGCCGACATACGCCGGCGCCTGTCGCAGATGGCCGGCACGGTGAATTCGGTGATGCGCCGAGTCATCGCAAACGCCGTGCGCGACGGCTATCTCGACGCCGACACCTCGGCATCGATGCGCGACGGCCGCCTCGTGGTGCCCGTGGCGCCTATGAACAAGCGGCGCATCCCGGGCATCGTTCACGACGAATCGGCATCGGGAAAAACCGTGTTTATAGAGCCGGCCGAGGTGGTGGAGGTCAACAACCGCCTGCGCGAGCTTCACATCGAGGAGCACCGCGAAGAGGTGCGCATCCTCGTGGCGGCCACATCGGCCCTGCGCCCGCATCTCGACGAGCTTTTCAGCTCGTTTGCCCTGCTGGGCCGCTTCGACTTCATACACGCCAAGGCCGAGTGGGCCGTCGAGACAGACGCCACCATGCCGCATCTGTCGGCCGGCCCCGAGATGGAATGGTATCATGCCGTGCATCCCGTCCTGCGCGAAAGCCTCATGAAGCAGGGCAAGACCGTGGTGCCGCTCGACATCACCCTCACCCCCGAGCGCCGCATCCTTGTGGTGTCGGGCCCCAACGCCGGCGGCAAGTCCGTCACGCTTAAGACAGTGGCTATCGTGCAGTACATGATGCAGTGCGGCCTGCTGCCCCCGCTGTATGAAAACTCGCACATGGGCATATTCGACAGCATATTCATCGACATAGGCGACGACCAGTCAATCGAGGACGACCTGTCTACATATTCGTCGCACCTGCGCAACATGAAGTTCTTCCTCACCCGTGGAGGCGGCGCCACGCTGGCGCTCATCGACGAATTCGGCGCGGGCACAGAGCCGCAGATAGGCGGCGCCATAGCCCAGGCCCTGCTGGCACGGTTCAATGCCATGGGCATGTGGGGCGTGGTGACCACCCACTTCCAGAATCTCAAAAAATTTGCCGACGAGACTCCCGGCCTCGTCAACGGCTCCATGCTCTACGACCGCCGCGAGATGCGCCCGCTCTTCGCCCTGTCGATAGGCCATCCGGGCAGCTCGTTCGCCATAGAAATCGCCCGCAAGACCGGCCTCTCCGAAGACATCATAGCCTCAGCCTCGGAAATCGTTGGCAGCGACTATGTAAACCTCGACAAATACCTGCTCGACATAGCTCGCGACCGCCGCTACTGGGAAAACAAGCGCCAGCAGATAAGGCTTAAGGAAAAGAAAATAGAAGAAGTGCTCGAGCGCTACGAAGGCGACGCGGCCAACCTGCGCGCCCGCCGGCGCGAAATCATCGCCGACGCACGCGAGGAGGCGCGAAAGATTCTCGACGGCTCCAACGCGGCCATCGAGCGCACCATACATGACATACGCCTGGCCCAGGCCGAGCGCGAACAGACTCTCGAGGCCCGCCGACGCCTGCAGCAGGAGAAATCCGAGCTCGCGCGCGGCGATGCCGACGGCGACCATCCGTTGCTGTCGCGTGCACCCCGCCGCAAGGGCGGCAAGACGCCCGCAGAGGCTCCGCGCGAGGAGAAAAAAGCCATCGCCCCGGGCGACAACGTGCTGCTCGACGGCGCCGGCACTGTTGGCACCGTACAGGAAATCCGCGGCAAGGAGGCCGTGGTGGTCTTCGGCCAGCTGCTCACCACCGTGAAGCTCTCGCGCCTGAAACCCACAATGCGCAAACCGTCATCGGGCGTAAAGGCCGCCTCCTACATGAGCGTGTCGACCTCCGACGAGAGCCGCGAGCGACAGCTGCGGTTCAAGCAGGAAATCGACGTGCGCGGCATGCGTGTAGACGAAGCCATTCAGGCCGTGACATATTTCATAGACGACGCCCTGCAGTTCAACGCGTCGCGCGTGCGCATCCTGCACGGCACCGGCAACGGCATCCTGCGCCAGTATATCCGCCAGTATCTCGCCACGGTGCCCGGCGTAAAGAGATATGCCGACGAGGACGTGAGGTTTGGCGGCGCAGGCATCACCGTCGTAGAGATGTAGAACATACTTCCAAAGTTTTCATGAATTATGGCAATATATCTGAAACTTATATGGAGCTATCTTAAAATAGGACTTTTCGGTTTCGGCGGAGGCTATGCCATGCTGGCCCTCATCGAAAACGAGATAGTGTCGCCCGGCTGGATTACCGAGAAAATGTTTACCGACATAGTGGCCATCTCGCAGATGACCCCTGGCCCCATCGGCATCAACTCGGCCACATATATCGGATATTCCGCGCCACTGAAGGCCATGCCCGGCGCATCGCCGCTGTGGGGCGTTCTCGGCTCGGTGATATGCACCCTGGTGGTGGTCATTCCGTCGTTCCTGCTGGTGGTGTATGCGGGCCACTTTGTGCGCCGCCACCGCGACAGCGAGGTTATCGAAGGCATATTCCGCGGCCTGCGTCCGGTGGTGATCGGCCTCATAGCCTCGGCGGCCCTCATACTTATGAACGGCGAAAACTTCGGCTACGTCCCGCGCGACATCACGGTCAGCGTCATAATCGCCGCGGCAGCCCTGGCCGTCAATCTTTTCACAAAACTGCATCCTATCATTATCATCTGTGCCGCCGGCCTGGCGGGCTACATATTCTTCTGAAATGGAAAACGAAAAGCTCAATCGGCCGGCATCCGGCCATGACAGGCTGCTGTGGCGTCTGTTCATCACGTTCGTGAAGATAGGCGCGTTCACATTCGGGGGCGGCTGGGCCATGATATCGATAATCCAGCGCGAGGTGGTGGACAAGTACAAGTGGATTGAAAAAGAAGAATTCCTCGACCTGCTCGCCGTCACACAGTCGCTGCCGGGTGTTCTCGCCGTGAACATCTCCGTGGCCGTGGGCGACAAGCTGCGCGGCATGCGCGGCAGCATCGTGGCCGCCCTCGGCACAATTTTGCCCTGCTTTACCATAATCCTTACCATCGCCATTTTCCTCACGCCGGAAATGATTACGCAGAATCCCACCATCTCGGCGATATTCAAGGGCATACGCCCCGCCGTGGTGGCGCTTATCGTGGCCCCCGTCATCACATCGGCCAAGGCCGCGCATATAGGCTGGAAAACGGCATGGATACCCGTCGTGGTGGCCGCCATGATTTGGTCAAAAATCCCGTGGCTGTCTAATCCTATCTTATATATAGTGCTGGGCGGCCTGATAGGCTGGTGGCAACTGCGCAACAGCCGCCGCGCCCTCAGATGATACTTACCGAATCCGCATCCAATCAACGCATCAAATGGCAAACGACAGATATAACGAAACCATAGACTGGCTCTTCAACCAGGTGCCGATGTTTCAGAACGTAGGCGCCGGCGCCTACAAGCCCGGCCTCGAGGGCGTCACCCGCCTGGCCGAGGCCTTCGGCATGCCTCACGAAAAATTCCGCACGATACATGTCGGCGGCACCAACGGCAAGGGCTCCACATCGAGCCTGCTGGCCTCGGTGCTCACCGAGAGCGGACGACGCACCGGCCTGTTCACCTCGCCCCATCTCATCGACTTCCGCGAGCGCATCCGCATCGACGGGCGCATGATTCCCAAGGAGGACGTGGTGAATTTCATCGACCGCTACCGCGCCATGAACCTCGGCATGGAGCCCTCGTTCTTCGAGCTTACCACTGTCATGGCCTTCGACTGGTTTGCCCGCAAAGGCGTTGACATAGCCGTCATAGAGGTGGGCCTGGGCGGCCGCCTCGATTCCACCAACATCATAACCCCGCAGATATCCATAATCACCAACATATCACTCGACCACACGGCCCTGCTGGGAAACACTCCCGTGGAGATTGCCGGCGAGAAAGCGGGCATCATCAAGCCGGGCGTGCCGGCGGTGATAGGCTATGCCGACGACGATGTCCTCGAGGTATTCCAAAACAAAGCCAAAGCCGGGCCATCGCGCCTTGTCTACGCCCCGCTGTGGCCGCAATTCTCCGAATACGTGCGCCACGACGACCATATATTATATAAAAACACGCCGTGGGGTAATCTCTCGTGCCCCCTGACAGGCGATTGCCAGCCCGAAAACGCAAACACGGCCCTGTCGGCGCTCGACGTGCTCCACTTCCACGACAGCGAGGCCGTGGTACGCGGATTCGCGAATGTAATGGCAAACACCGGCCTCATGGGACGCTGGACCACCCTGGCCGAGCAGCCCCGCGTAATCTGTGACACGGGCCACAACGCCGGCGGTTGGGAGCACCTGGCTCCGCGGCTGGCCAAAATCGCCGCTCGCAGCGAGCTGCACATGGTGCTCGGATTTGTCAACGACAAGGACGTGGCTACGATACTCTCCATGATGCCGGCCGATGCCCGCTACTACTTCGCCACGCCGTCGGTAAAGCGCGGCCGCAGTGCCGACGATCTCCGCGACGAAGCCGCCGGACACGGCCTCGAAGGCAGCAGCCATCCCTCCGTCGCCGAGGCATACGAGGAAGCGCTGCGCTCGGCCTCGCCGGACGCCACGGTATTTGTCGGCGGCTCCACATTCGTCGTGGCCGACCTGCTGACCTACCTGAAATCCAAAGCCGACTGACATAGACCAACCTGTACCATACGGGCGTGAGACCTCCGGTCCTCGCGCCCGCTTTTTATACGTCATACAAAAAAAGGACGATTCTCACGAACCATCCTTATTTTTAAACATACTGTGTACTTAATGTTAGATTAATATGTCTATTCCAGATCTTTAATTAATTTCCACTATGATATGTGTGTTAGTATTTTCTATGAAAAAGCATAGGTTGTCGTTTCATTTCCGGTGCAAAGGTACGTGTTATTTTTTAACCATGCAAATGGCCGCAAGCGCCGACGGCGACGTATAAAAGCTGTTTTTTAGCAAAATATCGCCATTTATGCCATCTTTTTATTAAAATTATCGCAACAATTCTTAAAGATTGAAGTCTGAAAACAATATTGCTTACAATTTACAAGTTTGTTAAATAATTTTAATTACGGCTCATCCGCTGACAATATGTTATAAAACATTATTTTAAACCATAAAATGAGCCTTGTTACTTTATAAATGAAAGTAAAGCGCCCGACAGCCGGGCGGCTGTCGGGCGCTTAAACATGTATATGCTTACAGATTGTCAGCGTTATTCGGCATACAGAATGTATGAGGTGCGGGGCGAGAGGCGTCCTTCAAGATTTCCCTTGGCCACCTTGAACTCCTTGCCGCTCACGGCGTCGGTGTATTTGCCGTCGGGCAGCGTGGTGGCGAGCTTCACCTTCTGATCGTCGGTGGAGAGGTTAAGCAGAGCCGCGCCGCGGTCGCCGCGGCAGATTTCAACTACTGCGCCTTCCTTGGCCGAGAAAATGCTCTCGGGCTGTCCGCTCATGGCGCTGCGGAAACGGTTGGCGGCAACCACTTCGGGATGGAAGAACTCGTCATTGCCGCGGGCGCCGATACGGTTGTTGCCCCAGTAGTTCTCGCGGGTGCTTCCGGCGGGACGGCTGTAGAACAGAGGACGGCCATGCTGGCGTGCGGTGAGGAACACCCAGCCCAGGCGCATCTGCTCGTCGGGCATGTCGGCCGATTCGTGGGCGTTGCAATAGGTGTCATGGCTCTCGACCCATGTCACGAGGCGGTCGGGGGTAAGCGAATGATTCCAGTCGGTAAACATCGAGTCGGGCATCTTGCCGGCGCGCAGGGCCTCGCGAAGCACGTGGCCGTAGGAGCTGGCGGTCATGTCCATGTATTCGCCATACTCAGCCTCGGGCACGTTGCGGTCCTGAAGCACCTCGCCATAGATATAGAGGCTGTCAGGCATGAGCAGTGTCAGGCCCTTTACACCCTCGCGGCCGGTGGCTACGTCCCAGAAATTGTTGCGCTCGGCCTTGGGGTCGAGGGGATCCGAGTGAACGCCGATGTGCTTGGCAGTGTCGTAGCGGAAGCCGCGGGCGCCGAGGTTGATAAGGTCATTCACATATTGCAGATAGTAATACTGGAAATCGGGATTCTCCGTATTCACGTCGGGAAGACTGCCCATCTCGCCCGTGGTGCACTGCATACGGTCGCTGTAGTCGGTGATGGGGGTGAAGCCGTTGGCGTGGTAGAGATTCTCATGTCCGCCCACGGCATTGTCAAGAGAGGGAAGCACGGCCGTGTGGTCAATGGCGGTGTGATTGGGCAGAACGTCCACGATAACCTTTACGCCGTAGTGGCGGGCGCTGTCGCACATGTTGCGGAAATCATCGCGGGTGCCCAGCATATAGTTGCCTATCTGCCAGTCGGTGGGCTGATAGTAATAGTACCACTTGCCCTGCACTGAGTCGCCCTCTTCGCTGAAAAGGGCCATGCCGCCGCCGTCGCCCACATAGCAGGTCTGCACGGGCGATGTCTGCACATACTTATAGCCCGCATCGGCTATTGTCTTCATGTTCGCGGCGATTGTGTCGAGGCTCCACGACCATGCGTGGAGGATTACTTCATCTTCTGAAGGAGCCTGCGCCCGTGTCTGTGCCGCAGCCGCCGAGGTGGCGGCCAGCCCCAGCACGAGGCCGAGAGTTGTGATTTTCATGTCTGTTACGTATTAGTATGATATTCTCCCACAAAGTTACGAATTTCGGAGTAAAAACTTCTAATAAACAATCAAAAAGATTGTTATTTTTCCAAAGTGCGCTTTTTTGGCGCCCGATGCGGCCTCATAAACCTTCATAGCCGGCCGCTTGTTTAGAATTTAGAACCAGTAGCAAAAATCTGTCCTGCCGGCCTCTGCATTATTATGAAAATTCCGAAGATAACACGACTCCACCGCAGATTGTTTTTCCCGCTCGTGGGGTTGCTGTGGCTCATTATTGGCATCACAATCACATATTTCGTAATCCACGAAAAACAGAGGCAGAAGGAAAATCTCGAAAACCGCCTGCTCAACGTCAACAACACCGTCATAGATGCATACTCCAACGGCGCCGACATTCCCAAAACCGTCGATTTCATAAAGCTGTTCACCGACAGCACTACCCTCGACCCGCTGCGCATAGCGGTGTACGACAACTCGCACAGGCTGATAGCCCTCAACCGCGAGGCGGGACGCTCGCTCTTCGACGACAACGGCCGGCCCATACCCGAGGTGGGCAGCCTGTGGAACAGCGGCACGCAGCCCACGGTGTGCGACATGGTAATCAACGGCAACAAATATATGGTGAGCTCGCGCGGCGCCCCCGACGGCCGCATACGTTCGTTCGCCGGGCTGCCATACAAGGGCGAGGTGCGCGCATTCCTCAGCACCGACCCCATGGTGTGGACCATCGTCATCATCCTGGGCCTGCTGTCGTCGGTGATGGCGTTTTTCAGCGCGAGCGCCATTTGCCGCAATGTCTACGCCCTGCGCGACTTTGCCCGCGCCATCGCCTCCGACCGCCTGCCCGACGATGCCGACCTGCGGCATTTCTCCAATGACGAGCTCGGCGACGTGTCGCGCGATCTCGTGACCCTCTACCGCGACAAAATCCACGCCGAGCAGGAGAAGATGCACCACGAGCGACAGATAGGAATCAACGTAAGCCACGAGCTGAATACTCCCGTGGGCATAATCAAGGGCTACCTCGACACGGTGCTTTCCGACGACGACATGCCCGCCGAGCTCAAGCGCAGATTCCTCACCCGCGCCCAGCAGAACATCGACCGCCTGGCCGGCCTGGTCAACGACCTAAGCATGGTGATGCGGCTCCAGGAAGACGGCACTACCGTCGACTGCGTAACCGTCAATATCCACGACGTGGCCGTCTCGCTCGCCGAGGACATCGAGAGGGGACACATAGCCGACAACATGGAATTTGTATTCGACATTCCCGAAGACTGCCGTGTAAAGGCCCACGAATCGCTGCTGATCAACGCCCTGCTGAATCTGGTCTACAACGCCGCAAAACATTCGGGCGGCTCGCGTATGACCCTGCGGTTCACGGGCGCCGTGGACTCGCGCCTCGGCTTTGTGTTTGAAGACAACGGCAAGGGCGTCGACCCCGAGCACCTGGGGCGGTTGTTCGACCTCTTCTACCGCGTGGATTCGGGCCGTTCGCGTAAAAACGGCGGTTCGGGACTCGGCCTTCCCCTCGTACACAGAATCATCACCGCCATGGGCGGCGACATAACTGTGGAAAACGCCGACGGCGGAGGCCTCAGATTCGTCTTCCATCTCCCGGCCCCCGACGCGGCCGGCTGACATGTCAGAAAAATACACCCATATTTTGCGGGCAAAAATATTAACAAAGGTTTGCAAAACACAAAAAATCGGCATACCTTTGCTAAAATGAAACATTGCAAATTTCTATCCTCACTTGTGGCGGCCGCATTGCTCGCGGGCCTCGCGTCGTGTCATGCGCCGCGCGGGTCATACGACTGGAGCAGCGGAGGCGACGACTCCATCTACGCCCCGGTGAAGAAGAAACGCAAGAAAGACAAAAAAGGCCACACCGTGCGCGGCGACCGCGGCGACAAGATGCCGCGCGTCAACGCCACCGGCACCGCCCGCGATGTCATTGACGCGGCAAGCTCATGGCTCGGCGCGCCCTATCGCTACGGAGGCAACTCGCCGCAGGGCACCGACTGCTCGGGCCTCACGTGCATGGCCTATGAGCGCGGCGCTGGAATCAAGCTGCCCCGCAGCAGCCGCGAACAGGCCGACTACAGCCGCCGCATAAGGCGAGGCGACCTCCGTCCGGCCGACCTTATATTCTTCTCCCGCACAAAGGGCGGCAACGACATAAACCATGTGGCCATCTATCTTGGCGACAACCGCATCCTGCACGCCACCACCTCGGGCGGCGTAACCGTATCAGACCTCGACGAACCCTACTGGAACACGCATCTGCACAGCTGCGGACGCGTGCTGTGATGTTACCCGCATAGCGGGCATAATACACAAAAATTTGTATTCAACTATTAATATTTGTTAATACGCTTTGGCGGCTCGCAAATTGTTTCTACCTTTGTGGAGCACAGGCTTTGAATCTTTACCACAACATGAACTTATCTTCTTTAGCAATTTCATTGCTTCTGACGGGCTTCGCAGTCGCCGGAGGTTCCGCAGCCGCATCGGCCGCCACTCCCGAGGACACCGCCCGCGAAGTAATGGCAAAGTACCGGCCCGGTTCAACCGGCTTCGGCGAAGTCAAGGTCGAGAAAGTTTCAATCGACCATAAAAAACACACCATAACAGTGGATTGTGACGAGAACGCGTCATATCTGCCGTTTACCGCCGAAAGGCTCGAGCACGCGAAAGACGCGATACGCCGGGCGCTCGGCAAGCAGTATTCAAAATACAAAGTAACCGTCAACGCCGACGGGCGCAGTCTCGACGAGCTGGTTCTTTTCGCACCGAAAGACCTTCGCGGTCCTTCAGAAAAAGAGCCCTTCGTCACCGACCTGCAGGCCGCTCCCGCCCCCCTGGGCCTCGACGGTGCCAACATAGCCCTGTGGCAGAGCCACGGCTGGTACTTCGAGCCGAAGCTCAACCGCTGGGAATGGCAGCGCGCACGCCTGTTCCAGACCGTCGAAGACCTCTATACGCAGAGCTACGTGATGCCCTTCCTAATGCCGATGCTCGAAAACGCCGGCGCCTATGTGATGAGCCCGCGCGAACGCGACATCAACCTCACCGAGATAATCGTCGATGCCGACAACGCGGCTACTCCGGGCTACTCCGAGACCGTGGGCATGGAGGAATGGACCAAGGCCGACGTACCCGGTTTCGGCTGGGACGGCGAGGCCGTAATCAACGGTCAGAACCCCTTCCGCGACGGCTCGGCCCGCATAGCGCGCACCGTCCGCCGCGATTCGCGCACCGAGCCCTCCACCGCCGTGTGGAGTGCCGACATACCCCGCGACGACAACTATGCAGTATATGTAAGCTATATCACAACACCCGCCAGCGCAACTGACGCCCAATACACAATCTATACTACTAACGGCCCCCGGAATTTTAAGGTAAACCAGTCCATGGGCGGGGGCACATGGATCTATCTCGGACATTTCCCTCTCAAGGCCGGCAAGAACCGCCGCGTGGTGGAATTGTCAAATTACAGCCGCACACCCGGAGCCACTGTCAGCGCCGACGCCGTCAAGATAGGCGGCGGCAAAGGCGTGGTGGCCCGCATCGTGAAAGAACCGGATGACTCGGCCCAATACCGTTACGTGCAGAGCGGATATCCTAAATTCACCGAAGCGGCCCGATACTTCCTGCAGTGGTCCGGAGCTCCCGACAGCGTGTTCACCCCGTCAGACTATGCAGCCGACTATTCCGACGACTACAAGAGCCGCGGACTTTGGGTCAACTGGCTCGCCGGCGGCTCGTCGCAGCTGCCCGCTCGCGAGGGCCTCGGAATACCCGTCGACCTCTCCTTCGCGCTCCATTCCGATGCCGGCACGTTCAGGACCGACACCATCGTGGGCTCGCTGGGCATCTACTCGTCGGCCGGCGACACCCTGGGCAACGGCTCGAGCCGTCTCGCGTCGCGCGACCTCACCGACCTGGTGCTCACAAATATCGCCAATGACGTGCGCACCTCGTTCGAGCCCCGGTGGACACGCCGCGGCATGTGGGACAAGTCATACTTCGAGGCACGCTCGCCTCAGGTGCCCGCCATGTTGCTGGAGTTGCTGAGCCATCAGAACTTCTACGACATGCAGTATGGCCTCGATCCCGCCTTCCGCTTCACCGTTTCGCGCGCCATATATAAAGGTATCCTCGAATTCATCGCCCACCGCGACGGCCGCAAGTACGTGGTGCAGCCCCTGCCGGTACGCGCCTTCGCGATATCGCCCGCCGGAAACCGCCAATACCGCCTCACATGGCAGGCCACGCCCGACTCGCTCGAATCGACCGCCATGCCCGACTATTATATCGTGGAACACCGCCGCGCCGACGGTCTCGGCTTTGAATATCTCGCCAAGACCGAGAAGCCTGAATACACCGTAGACATCACCGACACCGACATACATTCCTACCGCATCATCGCGGCCAACAAGGGCGGTGTCAGCTTCCCCTCCGAGGTGCTGGCGCTGTGCGACCTCAACAACGGCACGGCCCCCGTGCTCGTAGTCAACGGCTTCACCCGTGTCAGCGCTCCCGACTCGTTCGAGGCTTCGGAAGAAATCGCCGGATTCTATGACGCCCGCGACCACGGCGTGCCCTATCTCTACGACATATCATACATAGGCTCGCAGTTTGAATTCCGCCGCGACATCCCCTGGATGGACGACGATGCCGCCGGCTTCGGCGCATCGCGGTCGAACTATGAGGACAAGGTAATCGCCGGCAACACATTCGACTATGTCTACACCCACGGACGCGCCATCGCGGCCGCAAACCGCTCGTTCTGCTCGGCATCCGTGGCCGCATATCAGGAAGGCCTCGTGCCACGCGCCGAGGTGACAGACCTCATCCTCGGCAAGCAGAAAGAGGTGAAACGCGGCGGCGGAGCCTACGGCACCCGCTTCAAGACATTCCCCTCGGCCCTCCAGCAACGCATGAGCGCCGACGCCGAGGCCGGCACCGACTTCTTTGTCAGCGGCGCCTTCGTGGCCACAGACCTTTGGGACAATCCCTACTCGTCGGCCGAAGTCGCCGAGGCAGATGCCGCCTTCGCCACATCGATTCTCGGCTACAAATGGCGCGTAGGACAGGCCAGCGTGACCGGCGAAGCATACGAGGTGCCCTGCCGTTTCAAGGAATTTGACGGCGACCTCAGGCTCAGCTTCTACAACAGCCTGAACCCCGACTGCTACGCCATCGAGTCGCCCGACTCGTTCTTCGCCCCCGACAGCAGCACCGGCTGCACACTGCTCCGCTACGGCGAGAACAATCTCGTAGCCGGCACGGCCAACGCATTCCCCTCGGGCCGCAAAGCCGTGGTGATCGGCTTCCCCTTCGAGACCATCACCTCGGAAGCCGCACGCGACTCCCTGATGAGTCAGATTCTCTCTTTCTTCAATAAAAAATAAAGCCCCCTACCCTATAACCTTATATTAAACGCAAATGAAGACAACTATCAACTGCTTCGTGCCGTACTCCGGCGCCGACAACGTAAAAGCCACGGTCGACGCTCTCCGCTCGAGCGAGCTCGTGACCAAAATCTATCTCCTGGCCACCGACTCGGAGACCAAGGCGCTTCCCGGCTGCGACATCATACGCATCGACGCCCTGAACTCATCGGCCACAATGAAAAAAATTGCCGAAGCAGCCGACTGCGACTATATCCTCCTCTACACAAAATATGACACCCTCGTGCCCGGCTATTTCGCCCTCGACCGCTTTGTGCGCATCGCCCGCGACTCCAAGGCCGGCATGCTTTACGCCGACTCATATACCGTGGTGGACGGCAAGAAATCCGCTCTCCCCGTAATCGACTATCAGTTCGGTTCGCTCCGCGACGACTTCAACTTCGGCCCGCTGCTCGTGTTCAACACAGTGGACTTCAAGAAGGCCGCCGCCGGCATCAGCGCCGACTACAAGGCCGCCGGCCTCTACGACCTGCGCCTGCGCATCAGCCGCATCGCCCCCGTGATGCACATCAACGAATATCTCTACACCGAGATTGCCGCCCCGAAGACCGAGAGCGGCGAAGCCATCTTCAGCTACGTCGACCCCAAGAACCGCGGCGTACAGATCGAGATGGAACAGGCCTGCACCGACCACCTCAAAGCCATCGGCGGCTATCTCGAACCCGTTTTCGACAAAATCGAGTTTGACAAAGGCGATTTTGAATACGAGGCATCGGTAATCATCCCCGTCCGCAACCGCGTGCGCACCATCCGCGACGCCATCCGCAGCGTACTGAGCCAGAAGACAGCCTTCCCCTTCAATCTCATCATCATCGACAACCTCTCCACCGACGGCACCACCGAGGCCATCGAGGAATTTGCCGACGATCCCCGCGTGATTCACATTGTGCCCGAACGCGACGACCTCGGCATAGGCGGCTGCTGGAATCTCGGCGTGCAGCATCCCAAGTGCGGCAAATTCGCCGTGCAGCTCGACTCTGACGACGTTTACGCCGACGAGAACACCCTGGCCAAGATGGTTCAGGCCTTCTACGACCAGAACTGCGGCATGGTGGTAGGCACCTACATGCTCACCGACATTGACATGAACATGATTCCGCCGGGCGTAATCGACCACCGCGAATGGACTCCCGAGAACGGCCGCAACAACGCCCTGCGCATCAACGGCCTCGGCGCTCCCCGCGCGTTCTACACGCCCATGCTGCGCGAGATTCACGTGCCCAACACCTCATACGGCGAGGACTACGCCCTCGGCCTGGCTTTCTCGCGCCACAATCAGATAGGCCGCATCTACGATGTGGTATATCTCTGCCGCCGCTGGGAGGACAACTCGGACCACGCCCTCGACATCGTGAAGACAAACAACAACAATCTATACAAAGACCGCATCCGCACCTGGGAACTCCAGGCACGCTGCGCCATGAACAAAGACTGAACGCCATGACAGTCAGTTCGTCAGAAATAGCCCGTTTTATCGACGCCCAGATTGCCGCGTGGCCCCAGGCCGCCGGCAATTTCGCGGCGCTCGCCGGGGTGGAGGTCAAGGAAATAGAACTGCCGGGATGGACAATAAAAGTACAGTTCAACCCCGCCCGCATCGTGTCGTCGGCCGCCAAGGTAGATGCCGCGTCGCTCAAGGAGCGCAAATGTTTTCTTTGCGCCGCCAACAGGCCCGCCGTGCAGGAAGGCATAGAATGGGGCGGACGCTATACCATCCTGGTCAATCCCTTCCCCATCTTCCCGCGCCACCTCACGATTCCCGACAACACCCACACCGACCAGCTCATCACCGGCCGCATCGCCGACATGATGCGCCTGGCCTCGGAGCTTGAGGACTACACCGTATTCTACAACGGCCCCCGCTGCGGAGCATCGGCCCCCGACCACATGCACTTTCAGGCCGGCAACTCCGACTTTCTCACCATCGCCCCCGCCATCGAGGACGCCGAGCTGAAGACCGTGGCCACCGACGGCGATGCCACCCTGGCCCTCGTGGACACCCTGCCCCTCAACATGTTTGTAATCGACGCCCCGGCCACCGCCGAGGGAGCCGAATGTGGACAGCGCCTGTTCACCCGCCTCTACGACGCCATCCCCGTGCCCGACGGCGAGAAAGAACCCATGATGAACATTCTCTGCTATCCCACCCCCGCCGGCACGCGCGTGGTGGTGATTCCGCGCAAGCGCCATCGCCCGTCGTTCTACGGCACCGAGGGCGAGGGCACCATGCTGCTGTCGCCCGCATCGGTCGATATGGGCGGCGTGTTCATCACCCCTCTCAAGAAAGACTTCGATGCCATCGACGCCGACACCGTCATGCGCATATTCGACGAATTATGCCTGTCTAAATCTGAAATCAACGAAATCGCATCCAATATAAAATGACTGAAAAAACAGCTGCGGAACCCGTCGTGAGGGTCGGCATCCTCAAAGCGGACACAATCAATTTCGTGCTCTTCGGCGAATACACGGTCGACGGCGCCCCCGTCACCGGCAGCCACACGGCCACGCTCGGAGAAAACAACACCGTGCTGTGGAACGGCCGCCAATACGACACACTCGAGTTCAAGGCCACATCCCCCGACTGCACATTCGAGCTCAAAGACGTGGTGATAGGCGTCAACTTCCACTGGGAACGCAAGGAGAACCAGCGTTTTACCGGCGACCTCACCTTCCTCTACGAGAACGGCCTCACAGCCGTCGACATCGTGCCCGTTGAAGACTATCTCGCAAGCGTCATTTCATCGGAGATGAGCGCCACGGCATCCTTGGAACTGCTCAAAGCCCACGCCGTGATATCGCGCAGCTGGCTGCTCGCGCAGATCGAGAAGCACGACCGCATCGACGCATCCGGCCAGAAGTATTCGGCCTGCCTGCACACCGAGGGCGAGCTCGTCAAGTGGTATGACCGAGAAGACCACGTCCGCTATCATGTATGCGCCGACGACCACTGCCAGCGCTATCAGGGCATTACCCGACAGACTACGCCCAAGGTCGACGAGGCCGTGAAAGCCACCCGCGGCCAGGTGCTCACCTACGACGGCGAACTGTGCGACGCCCGCTTCTCTAAATGCTGCGGCGGCGTGTTCGAGGAATTCGAGAACTGCTGGGAACCCGTCCACTACAACTATCTCGTGGCTCGCCGCGACTCCGTGAATCCCGCCGACTTCCCCGACCTGCGCGTCGAGGCCGAGGCCGCGCAATGGATACACTCGCGTCCCGAGGCATTCTGCAACACCTCCGACCCCGCCATTCTGTCGCAGGTGCTCAACAACTACGACCAGGAAACCCGCGACTTCTACCGCTGGACCGTCGAATACACCCGCGAAGAACTGTCACGCCTCGTTCGCGAGCGTTCGGGCATCGACTTCGGCGAAATCATCGACCTGCAGCCCGTCGAACGCGGCACATCGGGCCGTCTCGTGCGCCTGCGCATCGTCGGCACACTCAAGACTCTCATTATAGGCAAGGAGCTTGAAATCCGCCGCACCCTGTCTACCAGCCACCTGTACAGCTCGGCGTTCACGGTAGAGAAAACCGCCGACGGCTTCCGTCTCCACGGCGCCGGCTGGGGACATGGCGTGGGACTGTGCCAGATCGGCGCCGCCGTCATGGGCTCGAAAGGCTATGGCTACGATGCCATCCTCTCGCACTACTACCCCTCGTCGCAGCTGACCACCCTGTATTAAAAACCGATAAAACCATCCAAAACTCCATATCATGAAATCAGCGACAAAACGGAATCCCTGGGCATGGATTCCGACCCTATACTTCGCACAGGGCCTGCCTTACGTGGCCGTGATGACCATCTCGGTCATCATGTACAAACGCCTCGGCATATCCAACACCGACATAGCCCTCTACACCGGCTGGCTCTATCTGCCCTGGGTCATCAAGCCCTTCTGGAGCCCGTTTGTCGATATCATCAAGACCAAGCGCTGGTGGACTCTGGCCATGCAGTGGATCATAGCCATAGCCATGGCCGGCATAGCGTTCTTCATTCCGGCGCCGTTCTTCTTCCAGCTCACGCTGGCGGTGTTCTGGCTGGTGGGCTTCACCTCGGCCACACATGACATAGCCGCCGACGGCTTCTACATGCTGGCCCTAAACGAGCACGAACAATCGCTCTACGTAGGCATCCGTTCCACATTTTATCGCGTGGCCACGGTTGCCGGCCAGGGCCTCCTTGTCATAATCGCCGGACTCATCGAGACCGGCACGGGCCTCGAACCGGTGCGGCTCACCGTCACCGGCGACCCGGCCGTCACCGGCACCGAGATGGCTATTCCCGTCTTCGCCTCCGACCCGCAGGCAGCCCCGACCGACGAGCTGAGATTCGAGACAGCCGCCGCTGAGATGCGCGTGGCCGTGGCTCCCGCAGGCGATATCAAGGAGTTCAAGGCCCTCGCCGCCGCCATGACCGACTCTATCCACAATCTCAATGTGGCCAACGGCCATGTCGACGCTCCCCTGCGCGCGACAGGCATCGCGGCAGCCGCAACGGGCACTGAGGCCGTCAAGACCGAAGGCGCCTTCACGGCATGGGTTCGCGACGTATTTGGCGAGAAGCGTGAAGCCCCCGCCGACGACCGCGCCAACAACATAGCCCTCGCGGCCGTGCGCCTCAACCGCGCCCCCGAGCCCGGCGAGACCGTCGTGCTCAACGTCACCTTCAAGGACGGCGACCAGAGCATACATCTCGAGCAGAACAAGCTGTCGACACGCTTCGAGTTCAACGAAGACAACTGGGACAAGCCCGCCTACATGCTCTTTGAGGTAGACCACAAGCTGACAAGCCCCGCCACGGCCACATTCGAGGGTGCGTCGGGCAACATCCCCTTCGCATGGCTCATCGTGTTCACCGTGCTGTCGGCCTTCTTCTTCACAGTGGCCGCCTACCACAGCTGGGCCCTCCCCCGCCCCGCATCAGACGGCACACACAACGAGCACCGCTCGGCCCGGTCGATTTTCAGCGAATTTATCGAGACTTTCCGCTCGTTCTTCAAAAAAGACCAGGTGTGGATTGCCATCGCCTTCATGCTGCTCTACCGCCTGCCCGAAGCCCAGCTCGTAAAACTCATCAATCCCTTCCTGCTTGACCCCGCCGACATCGGCGGCCTCAGCCTCACCACCGGCCAGGTGGGCATCGTCTACGGCACCATCGGTATCATCGGTCTCACCATAGGCGGCATCGTGGGCGGCATAGCGGCCGCACGCGGCGGCCTCAAAAAATGGCTGTGGCCCATGGCATGGAGCATGTCGCTCACCTGTCTCACGTTCGTCTACCTCAGCTATGCCGACGCCCCCTCGCTGCTCACCGTGAATATCTGCGTGTTCATCGAGCAATTCGGCTACGGATTCGGCTTCACGGCATATATGCTCTATCTCATCTACTTCTCTGAAGGCAAGTACAAGACCGCCCACTATGCCATCTGCACGGGCTTCATGGCCCTGGGCATGATGCTGCCCGGCATGGCCGCCGGCTGGCTCCCGGACACCATCGGCTACCGCCACTTCTTCATCTGGACCATGATATGCTGCATAGCCACCGTAGGCATCTGCGCCTTCCTCAAAATCGATCCCAATTTCGGACGAAAGACCGAAGAAAAAAAATGACCGCATGAATCTCCGCAACATAATGCTGGCCGCGGCCGCCGCCCTCGCTGTGGGCGCGGCCGCCCAGGCCGTGAAACCCGGCATCGAAGTGCTCCGCGACATGGATTTCGAGCCCCTCAAGGGCAAGCGCGTGGGCCTGATTACCAATCCCACCGGCGTTGACAACCGCCTCAAAAGCACCGTCGACATCCTGCACGAGGCCGAGGGCGTGAATCTCACCGCCCTTTTCGGCCCCGAACACGGCGTGCGCGGCGACGTACATGCCGGCGACCATGTAGACAATGCCGTAGACCCCGCCACCGGCGTGCCCGTCTACTCGATTTACGGCAGCACCCGCAAGCCCACACCCGAGATGCTCAAGGACGTGGACGTGCTGGTATATGACATCCAGGACAACGGATGCCGCTCGTTCACATTCATCTCCACCATGGGCCTCGCCATGGAGGCCTGCGCCGAGCAGGGCAAGGAATTCATGGTGCTCGACCGCCCCAATCCTCTGGGCGGCAACAAGGTCGAAGGCAACCTCGTGGAAGACTCCTGCATATCGTTCGTAAGCCAGTTCCCCATTCCCTATCTCTACGGCCTCACCCCCGGCGAGCTGGCGTCTTACCTCAACGGCGAAGGCCTCGCCACCAAGGACGGCTCAAAGGTGAAGCTGTCTGTTATTCCCATGAAAGGATGGAAGCGCGACATGGACTTCCGCGCCACCGGCATGCCCTGGGTACTCCCCTCGCCCCACATGCCCACCCCCGAATCGGTGATATATTATCCCGTGTCAGGCATCCTCGGCGAGCTTTACTACATGTCGATAGGCGTGGGCTACACCGAGCCGTTCAAGCTCTTCTGCGCGCCGTGGATCGACGCCGAGCAGCTGGCCGCGCGCCTCAACGCCCGCAATCTCCCCGGCCTCATGTTCCGCCCCATACACATCAAGCCCTTCTACTCCACCAACAAGGGCGAGAACATACAGGGCGTGGAAGTGTACGTCACCGACGTGGAGGCCGCCCCGCTCTCGCTCACACAATTCTACGTAATGGAAGAGCTGGCCGACATGTACCCCGACCACCGCGTGTTTGACCACGCCGACAAGGGACGCTTCAGCATGTTCGACAAGGTATGCGGCAGCCCGCAGATACGCGAGCGTTTCTCGCGCCGCCACCGCACGGCCGACATCGTGGACTACTGGAACAAGGACAACGACAGCTTCAAGGCTGCGTCGGCCCCGTATCGTCTCTACGAATAAGGCACCATGCCGAGGCTACGGCCCGCTGAATTTTTATCGGGCCGCGCTTTTGCCCTTTTAGATATTTTTGCTAAATTTGCATATATCATTTCTCATTGTAAAACCGATCATTCGTCACGTCACATCCATCAATGCCCCACAACTCCTCACGATATACCTCATTCCTACAGGGAATCAACAATCTGATACCCCGCAAACGCGTATTCACCGATGAATTGCGCACGCTGGCCTGGGGTACCGATGCCAGCTTCTACAGGCTCATACCCAAGGTCGTTATCATAGCTTCCGACGAAAAAGAGGTATCCGATATCGTACGCATCGCCCACCGCAACGAAGTACCGGTGACATTCCGCGCCGCAGGCACGAGCCTGTCGGGCCAGTCCATCACCGACTCAGTGCTCGTAGTGGCCGGGAAGGGCTGGGAAAAGTATTCCGTGTCTGACGACCGGTCTACAGTGACCGTGCAGCCCGGCATCATCGGCGCACGCCTCAACGAGATTCTCGCCCCCTACGGCCGCATGTTCGCGCCCGACCCCGCGTCCAAAAAGAGCGCCATGGTGGGCGGCATAATCATCAACAATGCCTCTGGCATGAACTGCGGCACGCATGCCAACAGCGACCGCATACTGCTGTCGGCACGCATCATCCTCGCCGACGGCACAATCCTCGACACGGCCGACGAAGAATCGCGCCGGAAATTCCGCAAGACCCACAGCGCGCTGATTGAGGAAATCGAGGCCATCCGCGACGCCATCCGCGCCGACGAGGAGCTGTTGCGCCGCATCCACCACAAATATTCCATCAAGAACGTTACGGGCCTGAACCTGCTGCCCTTCGTCACATACGACGACCCGTTCGAGATCATAGCCCACGCCATCGTGGGCAGCGAGGGCACCCTCGCCTTCCTGTCCGAGGCCACCGTGATGACATCGCACCTCTATCCCTGCTGCGCCTCAGCCATGACCTACTTTGACAGCATGGCCGAAGCCTGCCGCTGCGTGGTGGAGCTGAAAAAGAACGCACCCGTGCATTCCTGCGAGATGCTCGACAGCAAGTCGCTCGAAGCCGTGCACGACCCCACAGGCCACGGCCTCACCGCCCTGCTACTCGACACTAAGGCTGATTCCGCCGAACAGCTCAACAAGCAGATTGCCGAGATAGAGGCCGTGATAGCCCGCTTCAAGACCGTGCAACCTCCTCACTTCTCCACCGACCCGGCCGTAACGTCGGTGTGGTGGGGTCTCCGCTCGGGCATATTCCCCGCAGTGGGCGGCACACGCACACCCGGCACCACTGCCCTTATCGAGGACATCGCCTTCCATATCGACGACCTGCCCAAGGCCACCGTGGAGCTGGCTCAGCTGCTGCAGGACTGCGGCTACAAGGACGCATGCATCTACGGCCATGCCCTCGAAGGCAACTACCACTTCATCATAGCGCAGAGCTTCGACACTCCCGCGGAAGTGGAGCGCTACCGCCACCTCATGGAGGAAATCGAGCACCTGGTTGTCGACCGCTACGACGGCTCGCTCAAGGCCGAGCACGGCGTGGGCCGCAACATGGCTCCCTTCGTGCGCAAGGAATGGGGCGACAAGGCCTATACCTACATGCGCCGCATCAAGGAAGCATTCGACCCCGGCTATATCCTCAACCGCGGCGTGGTGTTCAACGACGACGATGAGTGCTATGTGAAAAACATGAAGCCCCTGCCCCTGGCCCACGGCATCGTGGACAAGTGCATAGAATGTGGCTTCTGCGAGGTGAACTGCGTGAGCTGCGGCCTCACCCTCTCGGCACGCCAGCGCACCGTAGTGGTGCGCGAGATAGCCCGCCTGCGCAAGACGGGCGTCGCCGAAGACCTCCGACGCGCCGAACGGCTCGAGAAATCGTTCAGATATCTCGGCGAGGCCACATGCGCCGGCGACGGGCTGTGCAGCACATCGTGCCCCATGAAGATAAACACCGGCGAACTGGTTCACGTCATACGCGAGCACTTCCTGCCCGAAGGCTCGGCCGGCTACCGCATAGGCGAGAGCGCCGCCCGCCATCTCGGCGGCATCTCCGGCGCGCTGCGCCTGGGACTAGGCGCGGCCGACCTGGCCCACCGCATCCTCGGCGACAAGGCCGTGAACAGCCTTGGCCGGGGCATGCACAAGCTGGGCCTGCCCCTGTGGACATCGGCCCTGCCCCTGCCCTACTCGCCCGACAAGGCCATAGCCCGCGCAACGGCGAAAAACACTTCCGACAGGCCCAAAGTGGTGTACTTCCCCTCATGCATCAACCGCACGATGGGCATCACACGCGAAAAAGGCAAGGAGATAGCGCCGCTGGTCGACACAATGATAAACCTCTGCGAGAAGGCCGGCTACGACGTCATATTCCCCGAGAATATCGACGGCCTGTGCTGCGGCATGATATGGGAGAGCAAGGGTATGCCCGACATTGCCGACGAAAAGACCGCACAGCTGGAACTCGCCCTGCTGAAGGCATCGGAAAACGGCCGCTATCCAGTGATGTGCGACCAGAGCCCCTGTCTCCACCGCATGCGCGGCCATATAAAATCAATGAAACTCTACGAGCCCGCCGAGTTCATATCCACCTTCCTCGCCCCCAATCTCGAGTTCACTCCCGTAAATGATACGGTGGCCGTCCACGTCACCTGCTCGAGCCGCCTGATGGGCCTGTCGTCAGTGATAATCGACCTGGCAAGGCGCTGCTCCACCAATGTTGTAGTTCCCGCCGAGGTGGGATGCTGCGGATTCGCTGGCGACAAGGGCTTCAACGTGCCCGAGCTCAACCGCTGGGCCCTGCGCAAGCTGCGGCCCGCCCTCAGCGCCGCCGGCGTCACGGCCGGATACTCCAACTCGCGCACGTGCGAGATAGGCCTCACCTACAATAGCGGCGTGTCCTACAAATCCATCGCCTACCTGGTGGATGCCTGCACCAAGCCCCGAAAATAAAGCCCGATACACACTCAATTATCTACCATGACACAACACCAAGCAAAACCCAAGCCAAAACGCCTGCTGGCACTCGACATCCTGAGGGGTATCACTATCGCGGGCATGATACTCGTAAACAACCCGGGCTCATGGGCCCACATCTACCCGCCTCTCGCCCATGCCTCGTGGAACGGCCTGACGCCCACCGACCTTGTGTTTCCGTTCTTCATGTTCATAATGGGTATATCCACCTATTTCTCGCTGCGCGGATACAACTTCACCCTCACAGGCCGCACCATGTGGAAAATCGTGCGCCGCACGGTGGTTATCTTCCTGATAGGCATGTTCATAGCATGGTTCGGGCTCTTCCTGCGCGGAGTGCTGTCCGACAAGACATTCGCCGACGCGGTGTTCAACTTCGACCACATACGCATCCTGGGCGTAATGCCCCGACTGGCGCTGTGCTACGGCATAGGCTCGCTGTGCGCCCTGCTCATCAAGCAGCGCGCGTTGCCGTGGTTTGTCGCCGGCCTGCTGGTCATCTACTCGGTGATGCTGATATTCGGCAACGGCTTCGAGTTTTCCGACCGCAACATCATCTCTGTCGTAGACCATAAAGTGCTGGGCCCCTCGCACATGTATGCCGACACCATCGACGGTGTGACGCTGAAATTCGACCCCGAGGGCCTGCTGAGCACCCTGCCGTCTATAGCCCACATGCTCATAGGCTTCATCTGCGGCGGACTCATCACCTCCACGACAGACAATTCGCTGCGCATCAACCGCCTGTTCATCGTCGGCACCATCCTCACCTTTGCCGGCTTCCTGCTCAGCTACGGCCTTCCCATCAACAAGAAGATATGGTCGCCCACATTCGTGCTCACCACCTGCGGCCTGGCTTCATCGTTCCTGGGCCTGCTGATATGGATTATCGACATCAAGGGTTATAAGAAATGGTGCCGGTTCTTCGAGGCCTTCGGCATCAACCCGCTGTTCATGTACTGCCTCGGCGCCATCCTGAGCATTGTGATCGGAACGGTGAAGGTACCTTATTCCTGCAACGAATCGGGCATGATCAGCATAAAAGGCTGGATCTACGATGGCGTTCTG
>CAYNXG010000004.1:0-9470 GCA_964401095.1 uncultured Bacteroides sp. | reverse complement strand
GTTCATGTACTGCCTCGGCGCCATCCTCTCCATAATCTTCGGAGCCGTGCGCATACCCTGGAGCGGAGCCGAGTCGGGCATGATATCCATCTCCGGCTATGCCTACCGCGGCCTGTTCATGCCTCTCTGCGGCAATGACGCCACCCTGGCGTCGCTGCTGTTCGCCATAACTTTCGTCTTAATCAACTGGCTCATCGGCCTCATACTTTACAAAAAGAAAATTTACATCAAGATATGATACTCGTAGCAGACTGCGGCAGCACTAAGATTGACTGGTGCCTGCTCAACGACGGCAAAGTCGTAAAACAAGTGTTTACCCTCGGCATGAACGCCGTTATGCTCACCGAAGAGGAGATGCGCCAGCGCCTCGCCGACGAGCTCGCCCCCGAGCTGGCCGGATATCCCGTGGCAAGCGTATACTTCTACGGCGCCGGCTGCATATCCGAGGAGGTATGCTCCAACGTGGCCCGCGCCATCCGCGCCAACCTGCCCTCGGCCGAGACAGTGGAGGTGCACACCGACCTGCTCGCCGCCGCCCGCGCCCTCTGCGGACACGACCGCGGCATAGCATGTATCCTCGGCACCGGCTCCAACTCGTGCTACTACGACGGCACACGCATCGTAGACAATGTATCGCCCCTGGGCTTCATCCTCGGCGACGAAGGCTCGGGCGCCGTGCTGGGCAAGATCCTCCTGGGCGACGTGCTCAAGAATCAGCTCCCCGCCGACCTCTGCGAGAAATTCCTGTCGCAGTATGACCTCGACCGCCTGTCGATCATACGCCGCGTGTACAAGGAACCGCAGCCCAACCGCTTCATGGCCTCCGTAACCCCCTTCCTCATCGAGAACATCGACCGTCCGGAGATACACGCGCTGGTGCTCAACGCCTTCAAGGCCTTCTTCACACGCAACATAGCCCAGTATCCCGGCTATGCCGACCTGGCCGTGAACTTCATCGGCTCCATCGCCTACTACTACCGCGAGGTGCTCGAGGAAGCGGCCGCTGCATGCGGCTGCCGCATCGGCTCCATCATCAAGTCGCCCATGGAAGGCCTCATCAGATTCCACACTGCATAAAATCACATTCTATATAAATACTATGGCATTCGTAAAAATCAGCGAACAGTCATCGCTCTACAACGACCTTGAAAAGAAGTCGGTGGGCGAGATACTCCACGACATAAACACAGAAGACAAGAAAGTGGCGCTGGCAGTTGAAAAAGCCCTGCCGCAGATTGAAAAACTCGTCACCGAAATCGTGTCGCGCATGAAGCGCGGCGGCCGCATCTTCTACATGGGTGCCGGCACATCGGGCCGCCTCGGCGTGCTCGACGCATCGGAGATTCCTCCCACATTCGGCATGGATCCCTCGTGGGTCATCGGCCTCATTGCCGGCGGCGACACCGCCCTGCGCAACGCCGTTGAAAACGCCGAGGACGACACCCACCAGGGCTGGAAAGACCTCGAGAAATTCGGAATCAACGAGAAAGACACCGTCATAGGCATCGCCGCATCGGGCACCACACCCTACGTGATAGGCGCCCTCAACGACTGCCGCGAGCACGGCATCCTCACCGCCGCCATCACCTCAAACCCCGACGCCCCCGTCAGCGAGGCTGCCGACATCGCCATCGAGATGGTAGTGGGCCCGGAATATGTCACCGGCTCGTCGAGAATGAAGTCGGGCACAGGCCAGAAGATGATATGCAACATGATCTCCACCGCCGTGATGATTCAGATGGGACGCGTGAAAGGCAACAAGATGGTGAACATGCAGCTCACCAACGCCAAGCTCGTAGACCGCGGCACACGCATGGTGATGGAAGAGCTCGGCCTGTCCTACGACGAGGCCAAGCGTCTGCTCCTGTTCCACGGATCGGTTAAATCGGCCGTCGACGCTTATCGCAGCGGCGAGAAATAATCCGACAAGCACGATGAACCTGCGCAAGACAATTCTGCCCGCAATGGCCCTGGCGGCGGCTGTCTCGGCTGCCGCCCAGCAGGCTCCCGCAAAGCCTAAGTACACCGAGCTGTACTATCAGCGGGCCTCGCTGTTCGACGCCCTCGGGGTGGATTCCACCAAGATAGTGTTTCTCGGCAACAGTCTCACCCACGGCTGCGAGTGGCACGAGCTGCTCGACATGCCCAACGTGGTGAACCGCGGCATCAACGGCGACATCGTGGAGGGCATCCGCGAACGCATCGGCTCGGTGGTGAACGGACATCCCGCCAAGATATTCCTCATGGTGGGCGCCAACGACGTAAGCCACGACCTTACCGCCGACTCGATTGTGACAGCCGTCACCGCGCTCATAGACTATATCCGCGAGGCCACGCCCTCGACAAAGCTCTATGTGCAGTCGATGCTGCCCATCAACAACTCGTTTGGCCGCTACCGCCTCATGAAGGGAAAAGAGCAGACCATCCGCGACATCAACGCCGCCCTCGAGCCCGAGGTGCGCCGCCGCGGCCTCACATGGGTCAACCTTCATCCGGCATTCTGCGACAGCGAAGGCAATCTCCGCGCCGACTTCACCAACGACGGGCTGCACCTGCTGGCCCCCGGCTATCTCACCTGGCGCGACATCATCATGCCTTACGTAAAGGAATAAAGAATAAAATCGGCATATAATTACGCGGGCCGACCGGTCAATCAAGACGGTCGGCCCGCAATACGTATATGCTTGTCCGCGTCACACCAGGCGCGACACCAGGATGGCGGCAATCATCACGGGGCCTATGTAACGTATGATGAACGTTATGGCGCCTACGAGGCGGTTGCGGATGGTGCCGTCGTTGGTGAGCTGTCGGCGCAGCATGCCGCGGGGAGCGAACCAGCCCACATAGATGCACAGCAGTATCGAGCCGACGGGCAGCAGGATGTTTGTGGAGAAATGGTCGAGGAAGTCAAATACGGTCATTCCGAACACCTTGATATCGCTCATGGTGCTGAACGACAGCGAGCACAGCGAGCTGAGCACCAGCAGCGGAGTCATGACAATGAACACAGACTTGACACGGCTCAGACCGAAACGCTCGCGCATGAATGCCACCGTCACCTCCATTATCGACACCGTGGACGTCAGGGCCGCCACGAAAAGCAGCAGGAAGAACAGTATCGACCACAGACGCGTGGCGGGCAGGCAGCTAAAGACCTCGGGAAGGGTCTGGAACACCAGCGTGGCGCCTACGAGCGAATGGTCGGCCAGGCCGAAGCTGGCCACGGCGGGGAAGATGATGAAGCCCGTGAGCAGGGCCACCAGCAGGCTCATGGCCGACACGATGGCCGAGGTGCGCGTCAGGCGTGTATTGTCGGGGAAATACGAGGCATAGGTTATCAATATGCCCATGCCGAGGCTCAGCGAGAAGAATGTCTGTCCCATGGCATTAATAACCGTCTCGGGCGTGATTTTCGAGAAATCGGGCGTAAGGAACCATTTCAGGCCCTCCGAAGCGCCGGGAAGTGTCAGCGTGACGGCGCACAGCACGATAAGCAGGACAAACAACAGCGGCAGCATCACGTTGGACAGCCGCTCGATGCCCTTCTGAACGCCTCCGAGCAGCACCACAAGGTTTATGACAATGACAACGCAGGTGAATATTATAGGCGGCAGGGGCGTGCTGATATACTCGTGCATGCGGCCCTTGAAGAATGTGTCGGCCGCGCCGAAATCGCCGCCGGCGGCCACTGCGGCCGAGCCGTCATAAAGGTGTCCGGTGATCGATTGCCACAGGTATTCAAACGTCCAGCCCTCCACGACCATGTAAAAACAGCCTATAAGATAAGACGCCAGCAACGCCAGCGCGCCTATCACCCACCAGGGACGGCCCGGGGCGAGTTTGCGGAATGTGCCGAACGAGTCGCTGCGGGCCGTACGCCCCAGCGAGAACTCGGCAAGCATCACAGGTATGCCAAGCACGAGCACACACACGACATAGAGCAGCAGAAAAGCCGCACCTCCGTTAGCCTGGGCCTCGGCAGGGAATCGCCAGATGTTGCCGAGGCCTACCGCTGAACCCACGGTCGCGGCGACAAGGCCAATCTTTGATTTGAACATATTGGTAGCCATAGTAATCTTTTTTAGACGGCCGTAACGCGCTTGCCGGCAGCGGCGGCCGTAATGGAAATATTTGGAAACAAAACTATAAAACAATCATAAATACCGGCTTTTATACCTGCGGCGTCATGCGAGCTCGCAGATGAGCGTGGCGGATGTGGCATCCTTCACACGAACTCTCACCGTGCTGCCTATGCCACAGTGGCCGCGGGGCACCACGCAGGTCTTGTTGCCCTCGGTACGGCCCACCAGCTGCTCGTCGGAGCGCTTCGAGAAGCCCTCTATGAGCACGTCGAACTCGCGGCCTATGTCGCGGCGGTTGGATTCGAGCGACAGCTCGTTCTGAACGGCGATCATGCGGTTGAGACGGTCGATCTTCACCTCCTCGGGCACATTGTCGGGCATCGTGCGGGAAGCCAGCGTGCCGGGGCGTTCGGAGTACTTGAACATGAATGCGGCGTCGAAGCCTACCTCGCGCATCAGCGACAGCGTCTCGGCGAAATCCTCCTCGCTCTCGTCGTGGAACCCGGTGAACATGTCGGTGGTGATGGTGCAGCCTGGCATGGCGCGGCGTATGGCGGCCACGCGGCCCAGATACCACTCGCGGGTGTATTTGCGGTTCATGGCCGCGAGCACCTTGTCCGAGCCGCTCTGAACGGGCAGGTGGATATGCTTGCACAGGTTGGGACGCGAGGCTATGACGGCGATGACCTCGTCGGAGAGGTCTTTGGGATGCGAGGTGGTGAAGCGCACGCGCATGTCGGGCACGGCATCGGCGACGGCGCCCAGCAGCCGGGCGAAGTCGGTGACATGGCCGGCCTCGTCCTCGTAGCGGTAGGAATTGACATTCTGTCCCAGCAGGGTCACCTCCTTGAAGCCGCGCGAATGCAGGTCCTCGACCTCGCGCAGAATGCTCGACAGCTCGCGCGAGCGTTCGCGTCCCCTGGTATAGGGAACGATGCAGTACGAGCAGAAATTGTTGCATCCGCGCATGATGCTGACAAAACCGCTGACACGGTTGGAGCCGAGACGTCGGGGTGTGACGTCGCGGTAAGTCTCGGTGGTGCTCAGCTCCACGTTCACGGCCTTCTGTCCGGCCTCGGCGGCGGCGAACAGGGCGGGCAGGTCGAGATAGGCGTCGGGGCCGGCCACGATGTCGACGCCGCGCTCGAGCAGCGAGTCACGCACGCGCTCGGCCATGCAGCCTATGACTCCCACCAGCAGCCGGCGGCCCCCTCGGCGCTTGCGGCGCAGCGAGGCCAGATACTGCAGACGGCTCAAAATCTTCTGCTCGGCGTTGTCGCGTATCGAGCAGGTGTTGAGCAGGATGGCATCGGCATCGGCGTTATCGTCGGCCATCTCATAGCCGGCCATTCCGAGGATGGAGGCTACCACCTCCGAGTCGGCCACGTTCATCTGACAGCCGTATGTCTCAATGAACAGGCGCGGTGTATATTGCGTGGAGTCAGCCTCCATTTTTTCTTTATTTTCAGACATTTTGGTCAAAAAATTTGTGCTATTGCACTTTAATACCTAATTTTGTGCAAAATTACGAAAAAACGTGCGAACAGGGAAATTAATCGAAGAAATAGTGCCTTGGCTGATTCTGGCAGGTATGTATCTGCCCTATCTGATCAAAAGGCTCAAGCGCGTGAAAGCGCGTGCGGCAGCCTCCGCAGCCTCCGCGGCGGCCGCGCGTACCGCCCGGCCGCAGGCCGCACACGTCCCGATGCCCCGCACGGCCGAGGCAGCGGCCATGGCCAATACACGGCCTCCGAAGGCTCCCGAAGCGGCCGACATGCCCTTCGCTCGGCCCGATGCCGAGGGCACGCACTCGGTGGATGTAACGCCACCCATGGCCGCGACATTGCAGCCGTCGACCTCCGACACCGCCGCACGCAGCCGGCGCAAACAGCTGCGCCGCACCCTGCTGCTTGGCGAGATACTTCAGAAAAAATACTGAGCCGCCACGCAGTTCCCGACCATGAAAAAATCGAACTACCCTAACGGATACAAATCAAATTATTATCAATAAACAATGGCTTATAATTATATCTCGGCTAAAGAAGCAGCCGAAATGATTAAAGACGGCGATACCATAGGCATGTCGGGCTTCACTGCCCCCGGCGCTCCCAAGCTCATCACCGAGCATATCGCTGCCAAGGCCGAGCGCGAACACGCCGAAGGCCGCCCCTTCAAGATTAACGTCTTCACCGGCGCATCCACCTCCGACCATGTCGACGGCGTGCTCTCACGCGCCAATGCCATCAACATGCGTGCCCCCTATCAGAACGTGCCCGACCTGCGCAAGCGCATCAACTCGCATGACGTGCACTACTTTGACCGCCATCTGTCTGATATGGCCCAGGAGACCCGATACGGATTCTACGGCAAAATCGACTATGCCATAATCGAGGCCGCCGACATCACTCCCGACGGCGAGGTGATTCTCGGCTGCGGCGTGGGCAACATCCCCACCTATGCCAAGATGGCCGACAAGATTTTCGTGGAGCTCAACGCCAAGCTGCCCCACTCGCTCTACGGCATGCACGACATCTACCTGCCTCTCGATCCCCCCTACCGCCGCGAGATAGCAATCTACAAGCCTTCTGACCGCATCGGCTCGCCCATCCTGAAAATCGATCCCTCGAAGGTCGTGGGCATCGTGAAGACCGACTCATACGACTGCGTGAAGCCCTTCACCGAACCCGACGACACCTCGAAGCTCATCGGCTCGAACGTAGTCCGCTTCCTCATCGAGGAATATCGCCGCGGAGGCATTCCCAAGGAATTCCTGCCCCTGCAGAGCGGTGTGGGCAACGTGGCCAACGCCGTGCTATATGATCTGGGCGAAAGCACCGTCCTCCCCACCTTCCAGATGTACACCGAGGTTATCCAGGACGCCGTGCTCGAGCTCATGAAGAAGGGCAAGTGCACATTCGCCTCCACCTGCTCCATGACCTTCTCCGACAAGGTAGAGGAGGAACTCTTCGGCAACCTCGACTTCTTCCACGACAAGATTCTGATGCGTCCCGCCGAGATTTCAAACAACCCCGAGATCATTCGCCGACTGGGCGTCATCGCCATGAACACAGCCCTCGAAGCCGACATCTTCGGCGGCGTGAACTCCACCCACGTGCTCGGCACAAGAATGATGAACGGCATCGGCGGCTCGGGCGACTTCACCCGCAATGCCTACCTGTCGATTTTCTCGTGCCCCTCTGTCACCAAGGGCGGCCTCATCTCCAATATCGTGCCCATGGTGGCCCACTGCGACCACTCGGAGCACTCTGTCGACATCCTCGTCACCGACCAGGGTATCGCCGACCTGCGCCACCTCGACCCCGTACAGCGCGCCTACGAGATCATCAACAACTGCGCACACCCCGACTATCGTCCGCTGCTGCTCGACTATCTCAAGCTCGGCAAGGGCGGCCAGACGCCTCACTCGTTGTTCGCAGCCTTCGCGTTCCACAACGCATTCAATGAGACCGGCGACATGCGCAACGCCGACTTCAGCAAATTCGTATAATCCGAATTATCCCTTATAACGAGCGTCCGACGAAACCGAAAATCGTCGGATGCTCACTTTTTTACAGGCCTAAGAGCCGGTTCGACAATAAATGTTAACGGCAGGGTCGCATAGTGTGGAGCGATTTTTGGGCTGCAAGGAAGGGGTGTACTGGATGTACACGACTGACGAACAGGCCAAAAAGCGCCCACAATATGCGAGGCGACGGTAATTTCGGTTCAATCAACATCATGCCCCAAATATTTATTTGACGGGACGAAAGTTACCTTTGTCTCGGCCACTCGTTGGCGCTTTTCTTCATCTCTTTCGGTCACGATGGAGCCCCATCGCTCCCTCAAAAGCTAAAGAAAATCGCTCAACGATTGACCGCCCTGCCGTTAACATTTATTGTCGAACCGGCTCTAAAACATCATCCGGGCTTCCGACATCTGCCGAAAGCCCGGATGCTGTATCCCGTACTTGACGGGAAAAGGGGTGTTCTTATTATTTAAGACCCAGCTTAGCCTTCACGAGGGGAGTAACGTCAACGACGTCGGTACCCTGATAGAGCATCAGACCGGGATCGCTGGGGAATACGAATGTAAACGAGCCTTCCTGACCCACGGCCTTGACGGCCTCGGCAAACTTCTGCTGGATGGGGGCCATCAGCTGCTGGTGCTGACGCTGGAGGTCCTCGGAAGCGGTCTGGCGGAACTGCTCAACCTTGGTGGCGCGTTCCTGGATTTCCTGCATGCGACGCTCCTTGATGGTCTCGGGAGTATTGGCGTCGTTCTGTATTGTCTGGTAGTCGGTGTAGAGTTTCTGTACTTCTTCCTGCAGTTTCTGGAATTCGGCTTCGTATTTCTTTGAAGCTTCAGAAATCTGTTCGGAGGCTGCAGTGCTTTCGGGCATAGCTGTGATGACGGCCTCAACGTCGACGGTGCCGAATTTCTGGGCAAAGGCCGACAGGGGGAGGATAACGGCGAGTGCTAAAACAAATTTTTTGAGCATGATAATAGTATAGTTGATTAGTAATTATTTGTATTCACGATTTATTTTACGCTGTAGCCAAGCTTGGTCAGCACCTCGTTCGACACATCGATAGAGGGCGAGGAGTAGATGATGTTTGACGATGAGGCGCGGTCGAATATCGTCTGATATCCACGCTGCTGGGCCACAGACTTGATGGCCTCGTACACTTCGTCCTGTATAGGCTTGAGCAGCGACAGGCGCTTCTTATACAGCTCGCCTTCGGGGCCGAAGTACTTGAAGCGGAGGTCGGTGGCCTCTTTTTCCTTGGCCACGATTTCAGCCTCGCGTTTCTTCACCATTTCATCGGTAAGGAAAACCTTGTCGGCAAGGAAATTCTGATACATTGTCTCCGCTTCCTTGCCCACAGCCTCCACCTCGCGCTGCCAGCGCTGCGACAGCTGGTTGAGCTGCTCCGAAGCCATCTCGTAGGCGGGAACGTTACGCAATATGTAGTCCATGTCCACCATGGCGTATTTCTGGGCCGATGCCGACACTGTTGCTGCGACGAGCACGAGCAGCGATATCAATATCTTCTTCATGTTTTTCAAGTGTTTAATCATGTTATACAATAATAAGACACCTAAATGGATAAATAGTTTAAAATTCCTGTCCGAGAATGAAGTGGAAGTGACTGCCACCCTTCTGTCCGTCCACATAATCGAAGCCGTATGCCCAGTCGATACCCATCATACCCACCATGGGGAGGAAGATGCGGGCGCCGACACCGGCACTGCGTTTCATCTCGAAGGGATTGAACTTGCTCACCGACGTCCAGGCATTACCGCCCTCGACAAATGCCAGGGCATAGATGGTGGTCGAAGCCTGAAGCATCAGGGGAAAGTGGAGCTCAAGGCCGAATCGGGTGTAGG
>CAYNXG010000003.1:24708-42381 GCA_964401095.1 uncultured Bacteroides sp. | reverse complement strand
CGCTCCGCAATCAAAGCGCTGAAAATCAATGAATATAAATTGATTCTTTCAGCGCTTTTGTTGTGCTTATATGTCTTAAGAATCTATAATACTGCTTAATTTCTTTCGACTTTACTATCCTTTTTGCTACTTTTATCGGCAAATGTTGAACCTCTATACCTCAATCATGAAAAAATTATTACGTGCATTTGTCTGTTGTCTGTCGGTTTTGGCGGGTGGGCTTGTAGCCGGTTCACGGACTGTTTTGTCGGAATCTACGCGCGAGCCGGTCATTTATGCCGGTGTCGGCATAATTAATAGAAATCTCGGCACTGTCACGGACACATTGGGGAATTTTTCGTTAAGCATTCCGGCCGAGTATCTAAATGATTCGGTGAGGATATCCTCTGTCGGCTATGTCGCCAAAACATTTGCAGTCAAAGACATAAATAACATTCCTGATACTATTCTGCTGGCCGATGACATGATAATGCTGAATGAGGTAGTGGTTAAGCCTCAGAAAATCAAACATAAGACCGCAGGCCGCAAAGGTAGCGGCGGTTTTATTTATATTGACGTCGAAGGATATAAAGCGGCCGGTCAGGGACTGGCTATACCATTAGAGGTAAGAAAACGTGCGTGGCTGAAAGAAATAGGCTTTACTATCGTTACGGATAACCGACCGCTGTCCCGTATGAAGTTCAGAGTGAACATATATCAAAAATATGGCGATGAATACTCTTTGCTGAATATCAAGCCGACATATTTTAATTATGATATATCTCAACTTGCCAACGGGCAGTTTTCATATAAATTCCCTGATGAGATAATGTTGGACAAAGGCGAATATTATGTAGAGCTTGAATTTCTTGAAAACTTCTTTAATGAATATTTTATCATGAGAACCAAGCCGCTCACAGGTCTGACAAGATATCGTTACGCGAGCCAATCCGACTGGGAGACGTTGCCCTTTGGAGCTACAGTCTATGTCGAATATGACTGTGTGGAATAACTACATTTTTCGCATAAACTACATGCTCCATAATTTTTGTTTAATTCGCAAAATTATGGAGCATGCCGGTATTGATGCTATCAGTAATGACGACTTTAAGTGTTATTTATCGCTCTGGAATGATAGTCTCAGAGATTTGGCTTTGATACATCCTTCAACATTCTTCTTGGATATAGTGAATGTCTCAAACACGAGCGGAGTACCGGCTTTTACCCCCAGCTCGGTATCACTGATCAAACCGATGGGGAAATATGCCACTTTTGAAGCGAACAGCTGATTGCCTGACTCGTCAAGACCAATCAGATATACGTGCTCGCTCAGGCCCGTGTATTTAGTAAGGTCACCGCCTGCCGAGGAAAGTCCTTTGCAATCCTTGCTTTGATAATTCTGCGCGGCCACGACATCTCCGGTAAGTTTAAATCGGGGTGTCAGATCGAGTTTAGACGAAAAGCCGTCGAATGTAAGGGCGACCGGTGAGTTTACCGTAATCTCAGGAGTGGACTGAATTTCGATTGTTCTACTGTCCAAAGCTTTGGCTGCTTCTTCAAGTTTAGCTGAGAATTCCTTTTCGGCTGATGCCGCTTCAGCCTGGATTTTCCGAGCTTCGTCTTCAGATGAGCATGTCATGTACTTTTCTTTCAGGGCATCTTTTTTCTCAATCATATTGGCAAAAATCCCGGGAACGTTGCCAAAGAAATTGGAATCGGCGGAGGAGCCGGAGCTACTTCCGCATGAGATGAGTGACATTGCGGCAAGCGCTACTGCCGCTACTGCCGAGAGTTTGTTGATGTGCTTCATTTTTAATCGTTGGTTTTATTATAATGATGAACTGCGCAAATTTAGATATCGCGCCGTTCAGGCGCAATTCTTTGCGTAAAAACCAATGAACAATACAACAAAATCTGTATTGATAATCTGACAAAATGATTAACCACACAACAAAAAGTTTGGATATCAGACTGTTATAAATTTCGTCTGTAGTCGGACGGCGAGATGCCCTTCACCTTCGTAAACACCCTTATGAAAGCTTGAGGTGAATTATATCCCGATTCTCCTGCTATTATTTTTACACTCCGGTCAGTCTCTTTCAATAGCTTGCATGCATATTCAATCCTCATCCCGTTGACATAATCATAAAAAGTGGCGGATGCTTCATGATTGAAGAACGAACTCACATACGTGCGGTTAGAACCCACTGCAACTGCAATATCTGATATCTTAAGATTGGGATTCAGAAATATCATATCCTCTGAAAAAAGACGTTCAATACGTGTCTCAAGTTCTGACAACGGAGCCTTATCATCGTCCGCCTCCTCCGTATCAGTATTTTCCGGGCAGAGGCTATCCATCACAGCCCCATGTCTGTAAATGGAATAATCTATTATCATCCACATCACCATCGAGGCAAGAAGGTACACACAATCTATATTGGCATGAATTGCCAGTGTATCTACTGTCCATGCCGCTAACAAAGCGACAAAAATCCACAGAATTTTATGTAGCCAGTTGAGATTGATATTTTCTGTATAAGAGAATTGTTCCTTAAGCGCCCTGTTATATTTCTTGATATTAATATGAGTCCATATCAGATACGCGATGCCATATATTCCCGCACCCGATATCATAAGCCAGTTGAAAAACTTTACACCTGTAATAATGTATGCGACTGCAATTGTCGCAAATGGTATAATATTGACAGTCACCACTTTTAGCGTCACACTCCCCGGCCGCACAAGTTCCCTGAGGATAAGAGCGTAAAACGGCACCGCGAGAATGTCGATACTCGTAATTACGGGCCAATAATCAGGATTAAGATAAACGTCTTCAAGGACAAACCATAATGATACAAGACTCTGTAATCCCAAGAGCATCATTAAGGACGCTACTATGACAGACAGCCTGCCGCCCTTTCGGAGAAACAGCCATGCAGTCATCCAAAAAAACATGACCAGTAGTCCGAGGATGAATGATATTATTATGAGATTTTCCATTTGTATCAGAAATGTATAGCTTGGTTATTACTATGCAATTGGCAAAATATCCGAGGGCGTAAAATCTATCTGACGGGGTGAATTATTTTGGATACCGTATCGTTATGACGCCTGATATATATTCCCGGAGATAGAGCGTTAACATTATCCGTGACTTTCCGACCTTGCAGGTCATATACCGCATCCCGGGAATTGTCACCAATTCTTACCGCATCTATTGCGGCTGAATCCGAGACCTTGACTTTCTTGCCGTGTCCCATCGGAATCCAAATATCTCCGTATGAGTTGCGCATACTCAGACACATAAAGCAATCACCCGTCGGAGAGATATTCTCATCTTTCAGTGTCCACTTGTCGACCGTTAGCACTAAGTCAATAGTTCCTTCAGGCTCAAGAGCCGCATTAATCCATTGAGACCAAGCTTTCACTATTCCATCCTGCACGAGCTCCACGCGCACCGGGCGATCAACAGTACGAGAGATGCAATTGCTTAAAGTCGCATTAAAGGTTATCGGAGAGTTGAGGTCAAGATTATCCGGAATATCAGCACGTTCTATTTCGGGGGTACATATTGACTCGATAAACCGTATATCTGAGCCGTTGTTTTCCACTAATGCACAGTATCGTACAGCATCAGGCATCGGGATAACATGTCCCCAACCGGAAGGACTGATGTAAAAATCATTTTCGAGAGAATAAAGGCCGTCGGACAATCCTTCGGGAACAATTTTCATATTATTGTCGTATCTGTTGTAAATTCCAAAATCGGATGGTAGGTCTACTATGTTGGACTGAACAGAAGTTCCGTCGTAAAAGGAAGTAAACACTGTTGCAAATTTAGATCCCGCGGGAATTACAAAAGGCCCGTAGTTTTCGCATTCACCCTTCATTTTGAAACTGTCGCCCGGATGAAGCATATGTGCAGCCGCGTCACCGAATCCTGTAGCGGGAGAAATATAATATGAGTCGAGCCATACAGTATAAGTGCGCGTTCCGGGATTTTCAGACGAACGGGGATGAATATTCAACAAGGCGCTCTGACTGCCGTTATAGCCGGTTTTCCGCGGCTCATCCTCTACAACAGGGTCGAGAAAGTCGATGGCGAAACATCCGTCGGCCCTGCCATCCCAGCCCCAGTTGAAATGAAACAGACCTTCACCGTCATAGCCGTCGCATACAAACGCATGGGCTGATGACATGGAAAAACCGCCGTACAATATCGGACCATAATTCTTCAATGCGTCATAGAGCAATCGAGACCAGTCACGGAGGGTGAACCAGCTACGGCGCATATATCTTATATCGTCGCTATAATCCCAATATTTAAGCAAAGCCTGAGTGGCATCGTTGACATCGGCGCCTGAGGCTGTCGGAAAATAATTCATGCGCACACTTCCTCCCACGCCGCGCAACAGGCGGGCCACAGCCTGTCTCTGCCGCTCGCCGGCAGAGGCTGAGGAATAGTCATCCAGCATATTCTCCCAATCAAGCGTATATTGAGAAAAGTCTGTATAAATATCGGCTCCTATCTTTACTGCGCGGTATTCGAGCTCGCCTTTACCTTGCGGTGGCCAATTGTGATATTTCATCACTTGCGCCATTGCAGTAGCCACGCATCCCGAGAGGCACTTTTCTCCTTTGAATTCGGGGCACTCCAGATTGAAAGGTTCACCCTGCCCCCATGACGTCGTGCAGAGAGGTGCTATAGCCTCGCCAACCGATGTGCCTGCTTTCACGTCATTTCCACGCGCGGCTACCTCCGAAACCCTTCGGCTCATATATTGCAGCCACTCGCGGAAGCCTGTTGGCAAATTCCCGGCTGAATCATACATTGGGCCATCGCCATAGCCCAGCACGGCAGGGAGGACGTCATCGGCAGGAGAAACGACAAATCCGGCTTCGGAATCAAAAAGATATACGGTATTGTTGCCGCAACTGTCAATAAGTATTTCAGAAACCCTGTACCGGGGTGCCTGAACCGGTTCACTAATCCGTGAAAGTCCCTGACCGTGTATCCTGTTCAATGCAGCCTCCGGGGTAACAGGAGCGGCCGACACAGTTATCGGGCATAATGTGAGCAATAACAGATATATATATTTCATACCGTGATTATTCAATATCAAACAAGCTCTAAGCTTCATTCAAAAGACATTATATGGCAAAGATACGAAAAACATACCCTGCGGCAGACATTTCTTTAAAAAATCGCAGCAATAATTTGCAAAAATAATCCGCTATTACGAAAATTTCTGTAATTTTGTCATCAGAAGTATCAAATCTGTAACAACACTTATCAAACATATCATGGAATTGAATAAAGACCTGGAGCAGCCATATAAAGGCGCAATTTACAACGGCTTCGTCATGCTTGCCGTCGAGCTAATCGTCGTTCCCGCGCTCATAGTTGCCTCCGCAATAACTATGTGCAACAACCCCGGCCTTATGTTTGCATGTATAATACCGCTTGCAATACTTTGGATCATACTCGCATGCGGCTTTTTCATCCAGCAGCCCAATCAGGCCCGAGTCATGATTTTCTTCGGCAAATATCGCGGTACAATGCGCATGACCGGTTTCTTTTGGGTCAATCCCTTCATGACCGCCCGCAAGGTGTCGCTGCGACTGCGCAACATGGATATCGAGCCTATCAAAGTCAACGACCGCATGGGCAATCCCGTCATGATAGGCATGGTGCTGGTATGGAATGTCGACAACACCTACCGCTCGGTTTTTGATATCGACACCACAAGCGCCCAGGCGTCTGCCGCTCCGACACTGCAGCAGAGCGGACATGAAGCGGCCCTGAGTGCCTTCGTGCGCATACAGAGCGACGCCGCGCTGCGCGAGGTGACGGGCCAATATGCCTATGACAATATCGACGGAACGCACGACGGCGTGACATTGCGCAGCGGCGGCGAGGAAATCAACGACCTGCTGGAGCGTAAGATAAACGAACGCCTTGCCATGGCCGGCATCAGCGTTGTGGAGGCCCGACTCAACTATCTGGCCTATGCGCCCGAGATTGCGGCCGTAATGCTTCGCCGTCAGCAGGCCAGCGCCATCATCGCCGCCCGCGAGAAGATTGTGGAAGGGGCCGTTTCAATGGTGAAAATGGCCCTTGACCAGCTTGTCGACGAAGACGTGGTAAAACTTGACGACGACCGCAAGGCAGCCATGGTGAGCAATATGCTCGTAGTGCTGTGTGCCGACGAGCCCGCCCAGCCTGTCCTCAATACCGGTACAGGCTCCTGACAAGATCCGCAGACATTTCGTGCCGCGCGCCGTTCCATAATCTCCCGGAACGGCGCGCGGCAGTTTTTTATAACATAATTTTTATTTTGAATAAACAAATTCCATATTGCAGTGTTCTAATACTGAATACAATATTAAACCTCATGGATTTAATACTGCATAAAACACATTAACTAACACACTACATTCAACTACTATGGCAACTAAAACTTATTCGCCAATCGTGCAAGAGCTTATCGACATGATCGCTCAGAACGGCTGGCAGGACAAATTCGAGAAGGCTCTTGAAAATGCCCGCTCTTACAACACTGTGGAATACGAGAACATCAAGACACTTGAGGACTATTATGACTGGTGCGAGTCTAACCTCCACTGGGTGCCTAAGGAAGACCCCGAAGGCGATATCGTATACCAGCACGTGACAATGTTCTACTTCCTTCTCGATCAGAGCCCGGTTAAAGAGTTGCAGACCCCTATCATACCTTCAAAACTTAAAGACAATGTGATGCCTCCCCTCAGCCCCCTGAGCGAGTGGATGCGCCGCTTTGTCATCTCGCTGGGCATGTGGATGGATACCCCGGAATCCCTCACCGACGAAGCTGTCAAGTCATACTATGACGCACCCCGCTACAACATGGGCGACTATGAAATGCCTAAAGGCGGCTGGAAGACCTTCAACCAGTTCTTCGCACGCAGCGTGAAACCCGGCTACCGTCCTGTAGCAGCAATCAACGACGACCATATCATCACCTCGCCCGCCGATTCAACCAACGACGGACAGTGGGAAGTCAACGCCGACTCGCAGGTAAACATCAAGGGCCTGGAATGGAGCATTGAAGAATTGCTGGAAGGCTCGAAATACAAGGACGACTTCAAGGGCGGCATTTGGATCCACCAGTTCCTCAACACCACCGACTATCACCGTCAGCACGCATCGGTAGGCGGCAAGGTGCTTGAAGCCCGTGTAATCCAGGGCGCCACATGGCTCGGCGTCACCACAGAGCCTATCGAAGGCGACGAAAAGGGCAGAAACCACATCGTACGCCGTAAGCTCACAGCCCTCGACGAAGCCGGATATCAGTTCATTCAGACCCGTGGCCTTATCGTCATCCAGTCCAAGATAGGCAAGGTTGCCATTCTCCCGATGGGCATGGCACAGGTATCATCGATTATCGTCACTGCCGAGGAAGGCACAACCCTCCGCAAGGGCGAAGAAATCAGCTACTTCCAGTTTGGCGGCTCGGACATCGTGGTAGTATTCGAGCGTGATTCCAACGTAAGCATCACCGCCCAGCCCGGTGTACACTATAAGGTAGGTACGAAGATTGCAGAGGCCTATCCTGTAGGTGAATGAGAAATATAAACAGCTACAGGCGGATTTTCCTACACGACAGGAATCTCCGCCTGTTTTTATTATCAATCTAAACGTGTCCTGTTTATGAGTAATACGGCAAAAAACGTCCCGGAGCCGCAGGTGACGGCATCAGGGCGTAAAAAAATCGTTTCAACAGCCGGCGGCACGATCACCATGGCCGCAATGGCCATTCTCATCATAACGTCGATTCTGAGCATGCGCGGCCTGCCCTCGGAGGCCAAGTATGGAATTCAGTCTATTTTCTATTATCTGTTCGCGGCCATTGTGTTTCTGCTGCCCTTCTCGATGGTATGCGCCGAGCTTGCCTCGACCTATACCAAGAGCGGCGGCCTTTATCGCTGGGTATCCGAGGCCTTCGGTCCCCGCTGGGGCTGGACGGCGATGTATCTCGAATGGCAGACGATAGTGATATGGTTCCCCACCGTGCTGATGTTCGGCGCGGCGTCGCTCGCCTATATATTCTGGCCCGAGAGTTTTGACCAGGCTCTGGCATCCAATAAGATATACACCCTGGCTGTGGCTCTGATCATGTATTGGCTTGCCACATTCAACGCCTTCCGCGGACAGCGGTCGGCCAACGTGCTCAGCACCTACGGCGGACTCGTAGGCACTATCATTCCGGGCGTGATTCTCATTGTCCTCGGCATCATCTACGTATGCCTGGGCAAGCATGACTTCCTGGCTCACGTACCGTTCTTTCCCGACTTCACAAATGCAGGCACCATAGTGCTGGCCGCGTCGATATTCCTTTTCTACGCGGGCATGGAGATTCAGGCCGTGCATATCAACGACATGAAGAATCCGGCCAAAGACTTTCCGAAATCTGTGTTCCTCGCGGTCATAGTCATTGTGGCCGTCTATGCCCTGGGCACGCTTGTCATAGGTCTTGTAATCCCTGCAAAGGATATCAACCTGCTGCAATCGCTGCTTGTGGCCTATAAGGGCCTGTGGGCTTCGTTCGGTCTCAGCTGGCTCGGCAACGTCATGGCGCTGTTCATAATGTTTGGCGTCGTGGGACAGATCAGCGCACTGGTAACCGGCCCTGCCACCGGCCTCATGGCTGTGGCACAGTCGGGCTACCTGCCCCGCTCGCTGCAGAAGGTGAATGAAAAAGGCGTCAACAAGTCTATCCTCTATGTCGAAGGCGCCTTCGTCACCCTTCTGTGCCTGGTGCTGATAGTTCTGCCCACGGTTGAATCGGCCTATCAGATAATGTCGCAGATGGCCACCATCATCTACCTCATAATGGTTCTGCTCATCTACGGCGCATTTATCCGTCTGCGCCGCACCGCCCCGGGCCGCAAACGCGGCTTCAAGGTACCCGGCGGCAAGGCAGGCGAGATAATCGTATGCACCGTCGGCATCCTTGGCGCTCTGTTGGCGCTGGTGCTCAGTTTCCTGCCGCCGGCACAGATTACTACCGGCTCGCCTGTTGTATATGTAGGCATTATCGTCATCGGCGTGGCCGTCTTTGTGGCCATTCCTCTTACGGTCTATGCCCTGCGAAAGCCGTCGTGGCGCAATCCCGACGCACATTTCTATCCCTTCGACTGGCAGATTGAGGGACGCCGTCCCAACCAGGTGTCCAAATGGGCTCCCGGTTTCCAACCAACCGAAGCGGAGGTTGAAGAAGCCGAGACACAGGCCATCAAGGTGCACGGACAAAAAATGTAGTGATTTATCCTGAAAATTCAATACCGGCCTGCCCCGTTGAATGCGGAGCAGGCCGGTATTGGATTTATATATAGCTATCAGCCCTGGTGGGCGGGGCGCAGCAGATCGTTGACGGTCTTTACGGGATTGAATGTGCTCAGGGGCACTTCAACAAATACCGTGTTCCAGTCGCTCATGGCGCCGTTCCACAGGCCGGGGAGTTCGAGAGCGCGCAGCTCGCGGCCGCCAAGCGATTTCTCGGAGATGAAGCCGGTGTGCGGATCAACATATTCCTTGAGGTCGAAGCGCTCGCCGTCCACGTCTTTGATGTAGCATACGAGATCCACGGGATTGAAGTGTGTGGCGCTCTTCATCATTGCCATGTATTCGGGATTGGCCGGATCGATCTGTGTGGATTCGAGAATCTGGGGAGATACGGAGCCATCGTTGTTGAATGCCAGGAACGGGCCGCCGCCGGGCTCGCCGTCGTTGCGCACCATGCCGCACACGCGCACGGGGCGGTCAAGCTTGGCCATGAGCAGGTCGGCCAGCTCGGACTCGGGCAGAGAATCAAACAGCGGAGAGTCGGTGCACAGTGTGCCGCGCATGAAATCGACTATTTCATCGAGAGTCTCGGGGCTGTAGAGGCCGTCGCGCAGGACACGCAGATACTCGTTGATTCTGTCGTGGACGAGGATAAGGGTGCCTGCGAGCACTTTCTTATAGCGAACGGTTGACTCGCGCAGCGAATCGGGCACCACATTGTCGATATTCTTGATGAACACCACGGCCGAATCCATGTCGCCGAGGTTGGCGATGAGGGCGCCGTGGCCGCCGGGACGGAACACGAGGCGACCGTCGGCATCGCGGAAGGGTGTATTGTCCTTGTTTGCTGCCAGGGTATCGGTCGAAGGCTTCTGCTCGGAAACAGATATATCGTATTTCACGCCGAAACGGTCTTCCATAGGCTTCACGGCCTCGCGGATTTTCTTCTCGAACAGTTCGCGATGATTGGCCGACACGGTAAAGTGGAGATTTACCCGGCCGTCGGTGGCCGCTGTCTGTGCGCCCTCAGCGAGGTGTTCCTCCAGGGGCGTGCGGGTCGTGCCGTCGGAATATGCGTGGAATGTAAGCAATGCCTTTGGCAGGTTGCCGTAATTCATGCCATCTTCAGAGATAATGGCACTTATGATTTCTTTCTGACGTCCGGCGGCGAGAAGCGCGTCGGAGGGCATGCCGTAGAGGCGTACGGTGGTTTCGTCGAGTTCTTTCTTGAAAGGCAGATCGCCGAGACGGCCCAGGAGGGCGGCAACGGGCGAACCTTCGGCGGCCTTGTCGTCATCGCCGTTGACAAATGCGAACAGAGCCTTGAACATGCGCGACGCAGCGCCGGACGCGGGGACAAACTTGGCTACCTCGCCGCCGTCGGCAAGATACTGTGACCAGCGGGCCATGGCGGCCTCTTCCTGCTCGGGATCAAGCGACTGTATGCCGCGGCCGGCGGCCGCACTGCCTGCAAGACGAAGGTATGGGAAACCCGTTGCAAATCGTTCCAGCTGTGCCTTGGCGGCTTCCTCGCTGACGCCATGCGCCGCAAGCTGTTGTAAATCTTTTTCAGTAAACATTTTCAGGATGGTTATGTATGTTGGTATTCGTGTTTTTAGGTCTTATCTTGATATGCGTTTTATGAGGTTGTATGCCGGCAGGATGCCCAGCTGTCCGGCCTGCGACAGGTCGGCGATGCCCAGGCGCTCATTGCCGAGGCGCAGATATACGAAGCCGCGGTTGTACCACGCCTCTCCCATTTCGGGCTTCAGCTCTATGGCTCTGTTGAGGGCGGCGAGGGCCGATGTATAGTCGCCGGCCTTTATATGTGCCACAGCCTTGTTATACCAGGCCTCGGCCATGGCGGGCGACAGCGACAGGGCTATGTCGAGGTCGGCGAGCACGTCGTCGATGGCCTTGCGACGCATGGCGTCGCGGGCGAGGGCACCTCCATCCGTGCCTCCGGCTGCGGGCAGGCTTCCGTCAAGCTCCCAGTTGTGATATCCGGCCTGGGCGCGCATCAGATAGGCCACGGCCACGTCGGGCGTAAGCGCGAGGGCGCGGTCTATGTCGCGGATGGCCGAGTTGTAGTCGTGGATTGTAATGAAATCCATGGCACGGCCTATGTAGTCTATGGCCCTGGGCTTGTGGGTGGCAAGGTAGGAGTTGTAATATTCGATTGACTCGAAGTGACGGGCACTGAGGCTTTCGTCGAGCGTCGGCACCTCGGGCGTCACGCGCAGCGTGAACCGCAACATGCGGGTGGCGTTGAGGTCGTCGACTTCCTTTATGTAATATGTATTGGGGCGCAGGTCATTGGCGGCCGTATAGTAGGCCAGTTCCATCCAGCTCGCAGGCTCGATGTGTATGTCGCGGTCCTGCACCTTGCCGCGGATGGCGGTGTTGTTGTATTCACGGTGGAATTCGGCGTTATTGGCCACGGTGAGCAGTGTCTCGAAGCGTCGGGCCGCTTCTTCGCCGCTCTTGTGGTGGCGACGTTCGCTGTCTTTATCGGCTTTCTTGTCTGCGGACGTATCGGCCGACGGCGCTATGGTGCCGGGATTGAAATCGTCGGTTCCTGCGGACTGTGCCTTGCGCGACAGGGCCACACCGCGGTTATAGTCGCGCTCGGCCCGCGCCATATCGCGCATGGCATAGAGATACTCGCTGCGCATGAAGTAGGGGTCGGGCAGATCGGGCACTTCTTCTATGACTTTGCAGATATCGGCCACGGCCTCGCGGTTGCGTCCCTTCAGGTGGTTTACAATCGAGCGGTTATAGTAGGCGCGTGTATTCGTGGGGTTGAGCTTGAGCAGGCGGTCGAGGTCGGCGAGGGCGCGGTCGTTGGCCGAAGTCTCCATCTCCAGCAGCGCGCGGTTGAATATGGCGGCCTCGTTGAGAGGGTCGAGCTCGATGGCATAGTCAAAGTCGGCCATGGCGCCGAAAAAGTCATCGAGGCGATAGCGCAGGTAAGCGCGGTTGACATACAGGCCTGCGATGCGCGGCTGCAGGCGTATGGCCTCGTCCATATCGGCGGCCGCCGAGGCAAAATCGCTGTCGCGGTTTATGGCTATGTCGGCACGCATGATATATGCGTTCACCGAGTTCTTGTTTATCGACAGAGCCTTGTCGAGGTCGGCAATGGCAGCCACGGTGTCGGCGCGTTCGAGGCTCAGACGGGCGCGGCCCAGGTAGGCGTCGTCGAAGCCGGGATAATATTCGAGCAAGGACGCGAAGGTGGAGTCGGCGCCTTCCAGATTACCTGTGTCGTGCTGTGCCAGGGCCTTGTTGAACAGGAGCTGACGGTTGCGAGGCAGCAGTTCCAGAGCATGGTCATAGTCGGATATGGCATCGGCGTCGCGGCCGAGATTCTGACGCGCCACACCGCGCACCTCCCAGGCGTCGGTAAGATACGGGTTGAGGTCGATGGCGCGTGACGCGTCCTCGTCGGCGCCGGCATAGTCCTCGAGGTTCAGCTTGGCTATTGCACGGAAAAAATAAGGCTGGGCCAGATATGGCTTGGCCTGAATTACGCGGTTGAAATATTGTATCGACAGCATGTAGTCCTCAAAGTACAGGGCATTCTGCCCTACTCTCAGCGCCTGGTCGGTATTGATTTGCGCGGGCAGGCACACTGATGACAATATGGCTGTCAGGATTATCAGTATTTTTTTCATTTACATGCAAAGTAACAAAAAAAATCTCAGAGATATTCCACTGTTCCGTAAAAAATTTGCAGGATGTATTTTTTTTCATGTTTTTCGGGATTCGCCATGGCGGCAAACCATCGTGGCGGCTCGCATGTTGTCTTTGTATGGAAGGATTGATTACAGGACTGCTTATACCGGTTGTCGGCCTTGTGGCCGGCTCGGCCTGCGTGTATCTTATCCGCGGCGGCATCCCGGCGCGTGTTCACAAGTGTCTGCTGGGCTTCGCCGCAGGAGTCATGACGGCGGCGGCAATATGGTCGCTGCTGTTGCCGTCGCTCGAGGGCGAGGCCGGCGGCGGCATCGTGGCGGCCTCGGCGGGCTTTGCGCTCGGAGTGGCGTTTCTGCTTCTGCTCGATCATGTCACGCCCCACATCCACGGCGACACGGGCGAGGGGCCGCGCAGCCGGCTGTCGCGCACGTCCAAGCTGGTGCTTGCCGTCACGCTCCATCACATCCCCGAGGGCATGGCCATGGGCGTCACGCTGGCCGCGGCACTCGAGGAGAGTGCCATATTCCCCATGGCCGGGGCGCTGGCGCTCTGCGTGGGCATAGCGATACAAAACTTTCCGGAGGGTGCGGTGGTGTCGATTCCGCTGCACAACGAGGGCAAGAGCCGCACACGCGCCTTCACTATCGGAGCGCTTACGGGGCTCGTGCAGCCTGTGGCGGCAATCATAACCATCCTGGTGGCCTCGGCCGTCTTGCCCGCCCTGCCCTACCTGCTGTCGTTAGCGGCGGGCGCCATGATATATGTTGTGGTGGAGGAGCTGATACCGCAGACCCAGGAAGGATTTCACTCTGACCTCGGCACTATAGGATTCGCAGCCGGATTCCTGCTCATGATGATTCTTGACACTGTGCTGTGAGCCTCAGCGGCGTGTGAGGACGATGTCCTTGCCGGCTATACGCCCCGTCATGTTGTCGTATGTAATGCTGACACTGTTTATACGGTCCATGTTCATCACGGCCTCGCGTGCCAGGGCGTCGGCATGTATGCCGCCGTCGCTTTCCACCTCCCCGGGGTCGAATGCGAGCAGGATGCAGTCGTCGTCCACGATGGTCCACGAACCGCGTGCCACGGCGCGGAAACGTGGCAGCGGCGAGCCGCCCATATCCGTCTCCATTATAAAGTGTCCGCCGATATCGTCGGGCTCGCGCACAAATGTTATTGACGGCACCACGTTCAGATATCGCGGGGCGCCTGTAGTGTCGGGGGTGAGGGTCAGCTCCATAGGCGTCACCTCCCAGCATCCCTCTACATCGCGTGCCATGAGACGGCTGCGGTCACATGATACGACCGTGGCTGCGGCAGCGGCCGCGAGGGTGCAGATGACTGTATATTTGCCGTACATAGTATGTATTCATTTGGTTAAGCGATAGTTGAAATGTCTTGTTACTATATAACATACAGGCGGCCCGGTGGTTCACTGACACATGCCGGCGCTATGTACGGGCATAAAAAAAGTCGGCCCGAAGGTCGACTTATGCGATTGTTGCTTACGTAGTGCCAATTATTCAGCCTTGGTGCTGTCGCAGCAAGCGGCGCTGTCGCAAGCGGCGCTGTCAACAACAACTTCTTCAACTACGGTTTCTTCGACAACAGCAACAGTGTCAACTGCTACAGTATCGGCCTCAGCCTTCTTGTCGTTACCGCCGCAAGAGAAGAGCGATACGCTGAATACAACAGCGAGTAAGAGAACTAACTTTTTCATTTTCTTTTTGATTAAATAGTTAAACAATTGTTTAGTGCTTCAAAAACGATGCAAAGTTAAGCTAAAATTTTGACTTACGAAATAAAAATCGTGATTTTTTTTGACCTTCGATTAAACCATATTTGTTTATCGCTGATTGTCAATAATTTATACTCAACTATTTTTTTCGGGGTGACGCGCCGAATAGGCCAATATGTTGGCCTCTTTGACCGCTTTGGTGATATGGTCGCATATATTCTCGGAGCCGATAAGTCTGTCGATGCCGGCATGCTCGAGCGATTCGCGCACATTGGGCTTCACGCCTGAGAGCACCACCTGGATGCCTTCTTTCTGCGACGACTTGATCAGCAGCTCGAGGTTGTGGAGGCCCGTGGCGTCGATAAAGGCCACTTTGCGCATGCGGATGATACGCACGCAGGGCTTGTCGCTAAGTGTATTGCGCATCATTTCGTCGAACTTGGTGGCTACGCCGAAGAAGAACGGGCCGTCGATCTCATATACGCTGACACCCTTGTCGATGTCGAGCACCTCGTGGTTGGGACTGTCTGTGCCCTCGTCCACATCGAGCTGGCCCGAATAGGCGCGTATCTCGGTATTCTCCATGACGCGGCGCAGGAAGAGCACTACGGCCAGCAGCAGGCCTATCTCGATGGCAATGGTGAGGTCGAAGATCACCGTGAGGAAGAATGTTACGGCCAGTACCCATATATCGCTCTTGGGAGCGTGGAAGATGCCGATGATGGTGCGCCAGCCGCTCATGTTGTAGGCCACGACAATCAGCACCGCGGCCAGGCAGGTCATGGGCACATAGTTGATAAGCGGCATGAGGAACATGAATATGAGCAGCAGCACCAGGGCATGCACGATACCGGCCACGGGGGTGCGTCCGCCGTTGGTGATATTTGTCATGGTGCGGGCAATGGCACCGGTGACGGGTATGCCGCCGAAGAAGGGCACGGTAAGGTTGGCAAGGCCCTGTCCTATCAGCTCGGTGTTAGAGTTGGTGTGCGAGCCGGTGACGCCGTCGGCCACGGTGGCAGAGAGCAGCGATTCAATGGCGCCCAGCACGGCGATTGTGAACGCCGAGGGCAGCAGCATGTTTATCGTGGCCATGTTGAGCGTGAAGCCGTGCGGCATGGGTATGTCGGTGGGCATATCGCCGAAGCGGTCGCCGATAGTCTCGATGTGGTACCAGTCGGTATATGTTCCCAGCAGCCACGAGCCCAGGGTCACCACGATGATGGCGATGAGGGCTCCGGGGAGCTTCTTGGATATATAAGGTGCGCCCACGATGATGAGGAGCGCCACAAGGCCCGTGGCGAGTGTCACGGGGTCGATGAGGTCGAGATTGCTCAGCAGCATGCCCCACTTGGGTATGAACTGGCCGGGCACGTCGCGCAGGCCCAGGCCCAAGAAGTCATTTACCTGGGTGGAAAAAATGGTGAGGGCAATACCGGCCGTGAAGCCCACCACGATGGGATAAGGGATAAACTTGATGACCGTGCCGAGCCTGAAGAGGCCCATCATTATAAGAATCACACCGGCCATGGCCGTCGCCACAGCAAGGCCCTGGAGGCCAAACTGGGCTATGATGTTATATACAATAATGATAAAAGCGCCGGTGGGGCCGCCGATCTGCACCGAACAGCCGCCGAAAAACGATACCATGAAACCGCCGATGATGGCAGTGATAAGGCCGATTGTAGGACTTACGCCGCTGGCGATACCGAATGCGATGGCCAGAGGCAGGGCCACGATGCCCACGACGATGCCGGCGATGATGTCATCGCGCAGGCGGTCTTTGGAGTAATGGCGCAGCGAGCCCCACAGCTTGGGGCGCAGGTTTAATGCTCCTGTAATACTCATGTTGTGAATGTGATAATCTTAAAATACCTTAGAAACTGGCCGCAAAGTTACAAAATTTCTTAAAAACGGCCAAATCCCGAAGGCGATTCGCATGTTTTTGCCCGGCGATTACCTACCGGGCGGATTCGCCAAGCCACGTAAAAACATGACGAAATGAAAATCTTAAAAATCTTTTATAATCGCTTTTAAACTATAAAAATATTTTATACCTTTGCAGCACAATTATAATTCAACTAATATCACATAAAGACTGTGTGTATATTAATCAAACCGACAGTATGTCATCCGCTGTCATTCAGCGGACAGCCGGCGCCCCCGCCGAAGTTTCTATTTCCTCCAACCGCTTTCTCCGCTCATCAGAGCTCATACATATAACAGATCGACATTCATACATCAAGAAAACAACTAATCTACTCATATAATCAACAAACCAAATCATTTCGCTTATGAAGAAATTATTACTTCTGTTATTTGCGGTTTTGGCCGGATTTAACATGTATGCGGTTGAGACAAGCTATCGAATAGTTTTCAAAACCGGCAGTAATACAAGCAATCAGTTTAATTCATCAACAGACATTGCATCTTCAGTAACTGAGGGAGCCGACTATCTTGCATCGGTAAAAAGTGCCAACAATTCGTTCCCTACTACTGCCGAAGGAATACGTGTCGGATCTGCAAGTGGCGCAGGCAATGTAATTTTTAATCTTACTACTGCCGGCAAAGTAAAAGCAACAAAAATTATTGTTAATGCAAAAGGTAACAAAGAAACTTCAAGATTGAGTCTGACTTCAACTGCCTCAAGTACTAACGGAACTAAGATATCTACAGCAGGTTATTCTGATTACGAATATCCCCTTGACGGCAGTGAATTAACCGAATTGAAGTTATACGGCTATGCACGTGTATTTATCGCCTCTGTAACTGTGTTTTATGACGATGGTTCAGGTTCAGGGGAAGTAACTACAGTCCCCGAACTGCCTGTCGTAACTTTCAATGGAATAACTGCTGAGAATTATGAATCATACGAAGTTGAAAAGGGTACGGAAGTATCGGTGTCTTCCAAAAATGCCACAACTAT
>CAYNXG010000003.1:0-24608 GCA_964401095.1 uncultured Bacteroides sp. | reverse complement strand
GGCCCTGCCACATACGAACCCGAATTTGCTGCAATTCCCGTCCTGTTCACAGGCGACACACATCAGATTATTGTCCCCGGCGACAAACATCCCGCTGTTAATTTCACCTCTAACAATCCCGGTGTAGCCACAGTAACAGCTGATGGTCTTGTCACAGCTATCTCGGCAGGCACCACATCAATTACAGCCAAGTGGGAAGATTCCGACGAATGGATAGGAAGCTACGCCACCCTCAGTGTAGCTGTCCGCAACCCCCTTCTCGATCCCGAGCTTTCATTCCGCCACGCCACTATCACAGGCAAGATTAATGTAGGTGTAGCAGCCCAGGCCGCATATCACAAGAGCGACGGCAAAATCACCTACACCTCGAGCAATCCCGAAATTGTCACTGTAAGCGAGCGCACGGGCATGATTACTCCCGCCGATGTGCACGCCGTAGGCACAGCCACAATAACAGCCACAATAGCTGAAACAGACGTCTATAAGTCGGCATCTGCATCTTATACAGTGGTTATCGAGCAGCCCGATTTCGGGCCCACAGCTCCCGCCGGTAACGCCCAATTCATATTTACAGATAATGTAAATCACAATTACGGATTTTATCTTTTCTCTTCAAGCACTAAATATGAGACGACAAGACCTGACGCTGAAACAAACGCGCCGGTAACTGCCATAACCGAAGGAGTTGTAACCCTTACATTTACCAATCCTGAAAATTCCGATGCAGGATATCGCCTGTGGAAAGGAACAAAATCAATCCACATGCGTGTGTATGAAAATGCCACAATTACATATTCTGTCCCCGAAGGATATTCTATCGAAAAGATACAGCTCAATGGTAAAAGCCTCATGTTTGAATCAACAATAGGAGAATACACCAACGACAGAAATTCAGGCACCGCAGAATGGATTGACAATTCCAATGGCAACTACACAAGTGTAAGCCTCAAATTGAAAGGCACATCAAATGCGGAAATCGAAACCTCGACAGTCGTAGTCAAGAAAGCAGAGACAGACCGCATTATAGCCAACCTCTCGTTCAACACCCGTGTATATAACACTTATGTGGGTGAGAAAACTGAAATCAACGCTGTAACCAGCCCCAATATCGGTATCGAGGGCGGTATTCCCTACTCTGAAATCAAGTACTCGATTGACAACCTTGACGGTAACGACTACTTCGTGGGCCGCGACAATGAGGCCGACGGCAAGCTCGATGTAACCGTCCTCACCCCGGGCGTATACACCTTCCGCGTCAACAGTGGCGCAAGCGACAAATATCTCCGCGGCGTGGCAATCCTTCGCCTCAACGTGTTCCCCAAAGTCACCGTTAACGCTCCCGAAGCCCAGGAGATGACCAACGACTTCGTGGTTCTTCCCGCCGAAGGCGGCACAATCGACTTCGGCGAACTGCCCTCGACCCTCGAGTTGATGATCAAACAGGAGGGCGACGCCGACTTTACCGCGCACGACGGTTCGGCCATTCAGATAACCGGCGACCGCACCATCGAGTATCACATGCTCTATGCCGAGACCTACGCCCACGGCCACACCACCCTCACCGTGGTGACGATGCCGGTAGTGCCCACTGTGGAATTCAGCGGGTCAATGCACACCATCACCGCGAGCGCCAATGCCGAGCTCCACTACTCGCCCATCAAGGAATACAGGCGTAAGCCCAAGACAGCCGTAGCTCTCGCAGCCGAGGAGACTACATGGAACGTCACCACCGAACCCCTCAACATCAACATCGCCGACTACGACCTCACAGACAATGACTATATCTACTTCGACACAAAGTCGGTGAAGAATACCGCTGTAAAGGCCCTTGAAAGCCCCATAAAGCGCATGCTGCTCACTAACACGGGTATGCTCACCAGCGGCGTAGAGGACATCGAGATCAGCGGTGACAGCCGTGTACGCTTCTTCAACCTCAACGGCATCGAGGCCGACGCCGACAACATGACTCCCGGCATGTACATCCGCGTAAGCGGCGGCAAGGCCGAGAAAGTAATCGTGAAGTAATCCCGGCCCACGGGCCGTAAACCCCTCCATATAAGCTACCCGCGACCCTCCGAGGCCGCGGGTAGCTTCATTTTTGGCCATGACGAAAATATTTGCTAACTTTGCATTCCATTTTACAGAGAACCTTTCTCCGAGATGAAACAGAACGACGAAAATCAGGTGATGCAGATAGGTCATATAGAAATCAACCCCGACAGCTTCAACACACCGGTGGAACCCGGTGACCTGCCGATACTGGCTACACGCAACCTCGTGTTGTTTCCCGGCGTGAACATACCTGTGGCGCTTACCCGCGAGAAATCGATCAGACTTGCCGAGGAAGCCTCGGCACGGCATCTGCCCGTGGGCATAGTGTGCCAGCTGAATCCCGAGGACGACGACCCCGCCGTCACCACCGGGCTCTACCGCTACGGCGTCGTGGCCGACATATTCCAGGTGGTAGACCTTCCCGACGGCTCCAAGACCGCCATCGTACGCGCCCGCGAACGCATGCGCATCCTGGGCCGTGGCGCCGGCAAGGCCATACCCGGCGTGCTGTCGGCACGGGTAAAGCAGCTCACCGACACCCCCGCCGAGGATTTCGAGTTCAATACCGTCATGGATAAAGTGACATCTCTCGCCGCCGAACTGTCGACCAAGAGTTCCAACGGTGAAAAGATGTTTGCCGACGCCATCAACCACATCGCCGACCGCGGCGAGAGGCTCAACTTCATAGCCACCAACTTCCCGGTAGACACGGCCGACAAGATAGAGATGCTGACACGCGGCAGCCACGCCGCCCGTGCCCTGTTGCTGCTGCGCGCCCTCAACGAGGCCGAGTCGAAGATGGAGATATACGAGGACATCATGAACCGCACCAAGAGCCGCATGACCGACGCCCAGCGCAGCGCGTTCCTGCAGAATCAGCTCGATGCCATCAGGGAGGAGCTGTACGGCGACGCCTCGGAAGACGACGACGCGGCGGCCCTCACCGAACGCGCCGACAACGCCGGCATGCCCGAATATGCCCGCAAGGCATTTGACAAGCAGCTGGCCAAGATGAAGCGGCTCAACCCCTCGACACCCGACTACTCGGTGGAATACGCCTATCTGGACACCCTCACATCGCTGCCCTGGAAAGCCGCCCCGGCCGATACGGACATAGCTCACGCACGCGAGACCCTGGAAAGCCGCCACTACGGCCTGGAAAACGTGAAGAAACGTATTCTGGAACAGGTGGCCGTGCTGCTGCTCAACAACCACAAGGCCAAGGCTCCCATTATATGCCTCGCAGGCCCTCCGGGAGTGGGCAAGACTTCGCTGGGACGCTCGATAGCCGACGCGCTGGGACGAAAGTATGAACGCGTGTCGCTGGGCGGCGTGCACGACGAGGCCGAGATACGAGGCCACCGCCGCACATACATAGGCGCCATGCCCGGACGCATCATCAAGGCAATGAAAGACGCCGGATGCACCAACCCCGTGCTGCTGCTCGACGAAGTGGACAAGCTGGGACGCGACCACCGCGGCGACCCCGCATCGGCGCTGCTCGAGGTGCTCGATCCGGAACAGAACAAAACCTTCCACGACAATTATATCGACCTCGACTATGACCTGTCGAACGTGCTGTTCATAGCTACGGCCAACTCGCTTGCCACCATCGACGCGCCCCTGCTCGACCGTATGGAGGTGATAGAACTGAGCGGCTATCTGCTCGAGGAAAAAATCGAGATTGCCCGCCGTCACCTGCTGCCCAAGGCCATAAAGGAGACCGGCCTTGACGACACTCTCGGCCTCGAGCTTTCAGACGAGGTGCTCACGGCCCTGATTGACAACTACACCGCCGAGAGCGGCGTGCGTCAGCTTGAAAAGGTTATAAAATCGCTGCTGCGCAAGCGTGTTCTGGCCCATGTGAGCGGCGAGGACTTCCCCACCCCTCTGCGGCCCGAGAATCTGCAACAGCTGCTGGGCCTGCCAAAGTATAACAAAGACAAGTATGAGGGCAACGACTTTACGGGTGTGGTGACAGGTCTGGCCTGGACCAGCGTAGGCGGCGAGATACTTATGGCCGAGGCGGCCCTGTCGCCCGGCAAGGGCGACCGCCTGTCCATCACCGGCAACCTCGGCGATGTGATGAAGGAGTCGGCCACCATAGCCCTGCAGTGGGTCAAGGCCCACTCGGCAACGCTGGGTATCGACCACGCCATGTTTGAAAGCAATAATCTGCACATCCACTTTCCTGAAGGCGCCATCCCCAAGGACGGCCCGTCGGCCGGCATCACCATAGCCACGGCGATTGCCTCGGCATTCACCGGCCGCAAGGTGCGCGAGCGCATCGCCGTGACCGGCGAGATAACCCTGCGCGGCAAGGTGCTGCCCGTAGGCGGTATAAAGGAGAAAATCCTGGCCGCCAAGCGCGCGGGAATCACAACAATAGTGCTGAGCGAGGAAAACCGCCGCGACATCGAGGACATCCCGGCCCGCTATATCGAAGGGCTCGACTTCAAGTTTGTAAAGACTGTTGACGAGGTGATGGATTTCGCACTCTTACGCGAGTAAAAAATATATTGTAATAAACGCCACGGCGCGGCCCGCTTGACTTCGGGTCGCGCCGTGGCGTTTATCGATTTTAATCAGTTAGTGGCTCAGGTAGTTATTCTCAGCACTTTGGAACAGCCGCCGACCGTGAATGCAGGCAGGGACGCGGGAACGAGGGCCGTAGTGCCTGCGCACAGGCGGCGTGTGCCTCCGTCGTAAACCACGTCGACCTCGCCTTCGACCACCATAAGAACGGTGAACGCGGAGCCGTCAGAGACGAAGCGCCGCGGCGATGTGCCGTCGAGCTGAAGGTAATCGATGTTGAAGTATGGCGATTCCACCACGCGGTCGGCCGAGGCGTCGCAGATGCGCCCCATAGGCTCCACGCCCGAGGGGAATGTGTAATCAAGCGCGCCGCGGGCCTCGGCGGTGTGAAGGGCGCGGGGACGGCCTTCGCTGTCGACACGGCCATAGTCGTAAACACGGTATGTGACGTCGCTGGGCTGCTGTATCTCGGCGATGAAGTTGCCGGCGCCGGCCGAGTGGATGGTGCCGGCGGGGATATAGTAGAACTGGCCTTTGCGGGCCTTGTGTATTCTTACAGCGTCGAGGATGGTGCCGTTGGCCACACATTCGTCAAACGACTCGGGCGTGAGGCGGCGTCTGAGGCCGCAGATAATCTCGGCATCGGCGTCGGCGTCTATCACATACCACATCTCGCTCTTGCCGTTGCGGCAGCCGTGACATTCGCGGGCCATATCAGCGCCGGGATGCACCTGTACCGACAGATTGCGGTGGGCGTCGATAATCTTGACCAACAGAGGGAAGTCGAGCCCGGTGCGCGCCACGACCTCAGAGCCGAGGAGCGACGGACCCAGGCGGCGCGACAGTTCGTCGAGGGGCATGCCGTCATAAGCGCCGCCGTCGACTACCGACACATGGCCGGGCATGGCGGATATCTCCCAACTCTCGCCTACCGACGACGGGGCCGACGCCAAGCCTTTGAAGCGGGCTATGCGGCCGCCGCCCCATATAACGGTTTTAAGCAGCGGTTTGAAGGTTAATATCTCGTTTATCTGTTCTGTTTCAGCCATTTGAGTTATCTGAATACCGGCCGCCGGGGCGGCGCGGGTCGGGTAGTCGGACACATGGCCGCGAGGGCTATGCGCCAAAAGCGAGTGCAAATTTAGCGCAAACGGGCATCAATTGCAAATTTTTGACCATTTTTCATTGCCTTTTGCGGTTATTCTTTCCGAAGTTTAAAAGAAAACCGTAACTTTGTGGGATAATTATCCAACCGAAAATAATGCTTACCTATAATAAACACCTGAAACCGCTGATACTGCCCGAATATGGCCGCAACATACAGAATATGCTGGACCGGTGCCTCAGCATCGAGGACCGCGAGGAGCGCACCCGCTGCGCACGCTCGATAGTCGACGCCATGAGCATTCTGTTCCCGGCCCAGGGCGACCAGAAAGTTTACCGCCGCAAGCTGTGGGACCATCTGGCCATCATGAGCGGATTTACCCTCGACGTAGACCTTCCCTTCGAGATGGTGCGCCCCGAGGAATTCGACACACATCCCGAACCTGTGGCGCCCGGCAGCGGCCATGCCCTGAGACGGGTGTACGGCTGCCACCTGGAGCTGATGGTGGCCGAGGCCGCCAAGATGGAGTCGGGCGAGGAACGCGACGCCCTGATATTCCTGCTTGCCAATCACATGAAAAAACTCATGCTGGCAGTAAACCCCGAAGGCGTGGACGATGAAAAGATATTCTCGGACCTCTATGATATGACCGACGGCGCCATACGCCTCGACCCCACCGTGATGCGCCTCCACGACTTCAAAATAGCTCCGGTGCCCGGCAAAAAGAAAAAGAAAAAATGATAGCTAAGGACTCACTGGTATCGGTCGGAACGATTTTCAAGCCCCACGGCATCAAAGGAGAGCTGTCGGCCACGCTCGACTACGGGCTCGAACCCGACGACATGCGGTGTATCGTGCTTGATATCGACGGCATCTATGTGCCATTCTTCATAGGCTCGTTCCGCAGGCGCGGCCCCGAGAGCTGGCTAATCAAAATCGACGGTATCGATGACGAGAAGTCGGCGAACGCCATGGCTAACCATGAGATCTACGCCCTGCGCGACGAACTGGCCGACGGAGACGAAAACGACGACTCGGAGGTGGACGGCATCTTCCTCTACGACCTCGAGGGCTATACCCTCATGGACGGCGACACCGTGGCCGGCGTTATAGAGGACGTGGATGACTCGACTGTGAACATACTGCTGAGTGTACGCGACGCCGACGGCCGCATGCTGCTGGTGCCATTCGCCGAGGAGCTGGTGACCGGCATATCGCCCGAGACACGCACAATAACAATGGCCCTGCCACAGGGAATCATCGACCTCAATAAAAAATAAACAATGGAATTTGACGAAAACGAAGCGATAAGATATATGCGCGCCCACGCAGGCAGCGAGCTGTCGGCACGATATCCCGATGATGACGAGCTGTTCAATATAATCGATCTTATCTATGACTATTATGAGGCCAACGGCATGCTCGAGATAGACCTCGACGATGAAGACGAGGAACTCGACACCGACGACCTCATGGCCTATGTGGAGCGTATGCTGCGCAAGGACAAGGGCGCGGCCATGAAGCCCGGCGACGCCGAGGCATTTGTCAATGCATATCTCGAATACGAGAACTCGCTCGACGAGTAACCGCCCCCGCCACAACCCGTAACCGTAAACACGTAAACCCTCACATTTCTCTCTCTGAATATGAAATTACGCAAACTGCCCCTGTTGCTGGCCGCTGCGGCAATCGCGGCCGCCGCCACGATTCGCGCCGCCGAGCCTGTCGCCGAACCCGACGTGCTCGACATGAGTATCGACGAAAACCTGGCCACCCCCGAGGTGCCCCGCAAGGCCAAGGCCTACGTACACGCGGCCATGGACCAGCTGAGGCGCCATCTGATAAAGAATGGCATGACCGTGGAGGCCCTGCGCGACGGAGAGGTGCTCGAAATCACCGTTCCGGCGTCGCGGCTCTTTGCCGCCACGGCTGTGGAGCCGAAAGCGTCGGCCACCGAGGTGCTGCGCCCGCTGGGCATGGTGGCACGCGACCCCGACAAATATAAAATCATAGTGGCCGTGCACACCGACGACACCGGCGACGACAAATATGCCGACTCGATATCGGGCGCCCGGGCCAACTCCGTGGACGACTGTCTGTGGATTCTCGCCGGCGAGAAGGACACCAACGTGGTGCCCTACGGAATAGGCAAGGACGAGCCGCGAGTGCCCAATACAAGCATGGCCAACCGCGCACAGAACCGCCGCGTGGAAATTTTCGTAGTGCCCGAACGCGGCATGCTCGAACAGGCCGGGGTAAAACGAAAATAAAACACCGCCCCGGAGCTCAATCTCACTAATTTTTGCTAAATTTGCATTAAAATTCAGATATTAAACACATTCTACAATAATGGCAATCGAACTTCAACACCTCACCAAGCGTCAGGAGAACTATTCGCAATGGTATAACGAACTCGTGGTCAAGGCCGACCTGGCCGAGCAGTCGGCAGTGCGCGGCTGCATGGTAATCAAGCCCTACGGCTACGCCATCTGGGAAAAAATGCAGCAGACACTCGACAAAATGTTCAAGGAAACCGGCGTAAAGAACGCCTATTTCCCTCTGCTTATCCCCAAGTCGTTCCTGTGCCGCGAGGCCGAGCATGTTGAAGGCTTCGCCAAGGAGTGCGCCGTAGTGACCCACTACCGCCTCAAGAACGACCCCGACGGCAAGGGCGTAATAGTTGACCCCGAGGCACGCCTCGAGGAGGAACTTATCGTACGTCCCACCTCGGAGACCATCATCTGGGGTACTTACAAGAACTGGATTCACTCATACCGCGACCTGCCCGTGATCTGCAACCAGTGGTGCAACGTGATGCGCTGGGAGATGCGCACACGCATGTTCCTGCGCACATCCGAATTCCTGTGGCAGGAAGGCCACTGCGCCCACGCCACGGCCGAGGAGAGCGAAGCACGCACCGTGCAGATGATCAACCTCTATGCCGACTTTGCCCGCAAGTACATGGGCCTGCCCGTCATAATCGGTGTCAAGACCGAGACCGAACGCTTTGCCGGCGCGCTCAACACCTACACCATCGAGGCAATGATGCAGGACGGCAAAGCCCTGCAGTCGGGCACATCGCACAATCTTGGCCAGAACTTCGCCAAGGCATTTGACGTGACCTTCGTGAACAAGGAGAACAAGCCCGAATATGTATGGGCCAACTCGTGGGGCGTGTCAACCCGTCTTATGGGTGCGCTCATCATGGCCCACAGCGATGACAACGGCCTGGTATTGCCCCCGCATCTCGCCCCCATCCAGGTGGTTATCGTGCCTATCTTCAAGAACGAGGAACAGCTTGCAAAGATCACCGAGGCTGTGACACCTCTCATGGCCGAAATGGCACGCCTCGGCATCAGCGTGAAATACGATGATGACGACAAGCGCCGCCCCGGCTTCAAATTTGCCGATTACGAGCTCAAAGGCGTGCCCGTGCGCCTCGCCATCGGTGCCCGCGATCTTGAAGCAGGCACAGTGGAGGTTATGCGCCGCGACACCCTCGAAAAGTCGCAGATGCAGATTGCCGGCCTGCCCGACGCCGTGGCTTCGCTGCTCGAGGAAATCCAGACCAACATCTATAACAAGGCCCTCAAGATGCGCGATGCCCGCATCGAGAAAGTCGATTCCTACGACGAATTCAAGGAGAAAATCGAAAACGGCGGCTTCTTCCTGTGCCACTGGGACGGTACTCCCGAAACAGAGGAACGCATCAAGGCCGAGACAAAGGCCACCATACGCTGCATACCCCTCGACAGCGAGGAGGAAGAAGGCGTGTGCATGGTGACGGGCCGTCCGTCGAAACGCCGCGTGATTATCGCCCGCGCATATTGATAACATCAAATACCACGAATCATGACACCACCCCGCCTGGCCATAGTCGTTCCCTGCTACAACGAGCAGGAAGTGCTGCCGCACACCATGCAAACGCTTGGCGCGCTCATCACGCGCATGTCCCGGGAGGGGCTGGTGGCCTCTGATTCATATATACTGTATGTCGACGATTGCAGCCGCGACACCACATGGCGGCTCATCGAGAAATATCACAGTGAGAATCCCACACTGGCAAAGGGAATACGCTTTGCCCATAACCGCGGACAGCAGAACGCGCTGCTGGCCGGGCTGCTCACGGCAGGCGAGTCGTGTGACTGTGCCGTGACCATCGATGCCGACCTCCAGGACCCACCCGAGGCCATAATCGAGATGTTGAAGAAGTATGAAGAGGGCGCCGAGATTGTGTTCGGCGTGCGGTCGTCGCGCGACACCGACACGTGGTTCAAGCGCACCTCGGCCCGCGCGTTCTACCGCTTCCAGCAGGCCCTGGGTGTGGAGACTATCTACGATCACTCGGAATTCAGACTCATGTCGGCCCGCGCGATACACATGCTGGCGCAATACGGCGAGAGCAATATGTTTCTCCGCGGCACTGTCATAGGCCTGGGCCTCGACACGGCCATAGTGAAGACTCCGCGCATGGCGCGTCAGGCCGGCGAGACCAAATACTCGCTGGGCAAGATGCTGTCGCTGTCGATTGACGGCATCACGTCGTTCACGGCAGCGCCGATGCGTGTGATATTCATGGTGGGCCTGGCGATACTGATTCTCGACATCATCGTGGCTATATGGGCTCTGTTCAGCTATGTGCACGGCACCACCGCGTCGGGATGGACCTCGCTGATACTGTCGGTGTGGTTTCTCGGCGGCCTTATATTAATGTGTGTCGGTATCGTGGGCGAATATATCGGCAAGATATATACCGAGGTGAAGCGCCGCCCGCGCTATGCGATCCGCGACAGACTGATGTAATATCATGGCCGGCCAGGAAGTATCCCTAAAAATATGCAGGCCCGACATAAGCAGCCACTTGCCGCTGCCTTATGCCGAGCGAGGCGTGCAGGCCGGTTTTCCGTCGCCGGCACAGGACTATCTGTCTGATTCCATCGACCTCAACCGCGAGCTTGTGAGGCATCCGGCCGCCACATTCTATGCGCGCGTGGAGGGCGACTCGATGATTGACGAGGGCATCGAGACAGATGACATACTGGTGATAGACCGCTCGCTCGAACCGGCCGACGGCGACCTGGCGGTGTGCTGCGTGGACGGCGAATTCACGCTTAAACGCATATCGCTCAAAAACGGGGAAATATGGCTCATACCCGCCAACGAGGCTTTCGATCCCATACTGGTGACGCCCGACCAGCGCTTTGAGATATGGGGCGTGGTGACCTATACCATAAAACACCATCACCGCCGCCCGCATATCGGACGATAAAGCCTGCTGAACATGATAGGGCTTATCGACTGCAACAACTTTTTCGTATCGTGCGAGCGAGTGTTCATGCCGGCGCTTCGCAACCGCCCCGTCGTTGTTCTCAGCAATAATGACGGCTGCATCGTGGCCCTAAGCAACGAGGCAAAGGCGCTGGGGCTCAAGCGCGGCAATCCGTATTTTCAGGTAAAGCATGTCTGTGACCTTCATGGCGTGGCCGTGCTGTCGGGCAACCACCGGCTCTACGGCGACATGTCATCGAGAGTCATGGCCACCCTGTCGTCTATTGTCCCCGACGTGGAGATATACTCGGTGGACGAGGCGTTTATCAAGTTTGACGACATGGAGCCCGATGAAATCACCAAGCTGGGACACGACATCGTAAAGAGCATCCGCAGAGCTACGGGCATACCGACATCGCTCGGAGTGGCATCCACAAAGACACTGGCCAAAATTGCGGCCGGATTTGCGAAAAAATATCCCGGCTATCACAGCGTGTGCATGATTGACTCGGAATATGCTCGGCGTAAGGCACTTGAGCTGACTCCTATAGGCAATGTGTGGGGCGTGGGACGACGGCTGCGGCGCCGGTTCGAGTATATCGGAGTGGAAACGGCGCTGCAATTCGCCGATATGAGCCGCACCGATATGGAGGGACTGTTCAACATCACCGGCGAACGCACCTGGCGCGAGCTGAACGGCGAGGCATGCATATCATTTGAAAACGAAGCGCCGACAAGACAGCAGATGTGCTGCTCGCGCTCGTTCGGAAACATGATTGACGACTTTGACAAACTCAGGAATGCCATAGCCCTTTTCTCCACCATCGTATCACGCAAACTACGCGAGCAACACCTTGCAGCCGTATCGCTGTCGGTATTCATCCACACCAATGCGTACCGCAAAGACATGGAGCAGTATTTCAATTCGTCGCATCGCCGCCTGGCCGAGGCCACGTCAGATACGATGGCCATAACCGAGGCTGCCACCGAGTGTCTGCGCTCGGTGTATCTCCGCGGCTACAGCTACAAGAAAGCAGGCGTATTGATTACCGAAATTGTCGATGAATCGGCCGTGCGCAAATCCTTGTTCGCCGACGACAACAAACGTGCGCGCAGCAAACGCCTCATGAATGTGCTCGACAAGATAAACAACACCTCCATAGCGCATGACACCGTGCACATAGCGGCCTACAGGCCGGTGGAGGAGATTACAAACATACACCGCCGGTCGCAGCTCTACAGCACCTGTATGCGCGACATCATAACGGTAAAATGCTCTTAACAGGCGACAACTCTCCAATCAGAAATAACAAGTAAACAACATATATGGACCACAAGACATTTACACAGCGACTGGCCAAGATGCTCGGCGATGACACGCACCGCACATCGGCCATGCTCGACGCCTTTGCAGCCGTATTACTCAAAAGCGCCCCTACCCTCACCACGATTGCCGTGCCGTCGTTCGGGTCGTTCGTACCCAGGAAAGTCGACGAAGAAATCGTTACCGACCGTGTCACGGGACGACGCATGCTGCTGCCGCCTCAGATAACCGTAGAATTCGTACCCGCAGCCATGCTGCGCAAAAAGCTAAGTGACAATCATGAATGAAACCATAACCCTGCCGCGCCTTATAAATCTCATAGCCGAGGGCGCATCAGTAGAGCCGGCTGTGGCGCGCCGTTTTCTGCATGAATTTTTCGTTCTTATCGAGACGGGGCTGTCCGAAGGCGAGTCAGTAAAGATAAAGGGCGTGGGCGAGTTCATGAAATCGGATGACCCGTCCAATCCTGTTTTGTTCAAGGCCGACGAGCATCTGGCAGCCGTGGCAAATGAGCCGTTCGCGGCCTTTAGTGCCGTAGAGCTCAATGACGGAGCCGTTGAGGAATTCGACAACATAAAGCTTCCGGACAATACGCCCGATACCACAGAGCCTTTACAGCCTTCTTCCGTGAACGAGCCCATGCCTGTCGAGGAACCCGAACCCACAAATGTCCCCGAACCCGAGCCTGAACCCGTTGCCGAGCCCGTGCCTGCCGAGGAACCCGAGCCAGTAAATGTCCCCGAACCCGAGCCGGAACCCGTGGCTGAGCCGGAGCCTGTCAAGGACCCTGAGCCCGTAAATGTTCCCGAACCCGAGCCGGAACCCGTGTCCGAGCCCGTGCCTGTCAAGGACCCCGAGTCCGTAAATGCTCCCGAACCCGAGCCGGAACCCGTGACCGAGCCTGTACCTGTCAAAGAACCCGAGCCACGCGTAGAGAAGGAAATCGTGTACGAGAAGGTTTATGTAGACCGAGAATCGTCGGGACATTCATTATGGCTGGTGATGGGTATACTGATTGGCCTGATTGCAGGCCTCGTGGGAGGTTATTTCGCAGGAAAGGCAATGGCCGGACTCGAACTGCCCGCAGAGGATGAAGATGATTACTCCGATACCACCGAGGTGGTGATGACCGATCTGTTTGAACAACCGGCCACCGAGATGCCGTCGCTGACAGATACAGCTACTGCCAAGCCGGCCGAAGCCGAGCAGGCAAAGGAAAACGCAGCCGTAACGGCAGCCTCGACACCTGCTCCCGAACAGGCGCCCGCCAAAGAGCCCGTGTATGACACAATAACTTCAAAGCGCTTCCTGGCAATGATCGCACGTGACCATTACGGCGTAAAAAATTATTGGGTATTCATCTATAATGCCAATCCCGGGCTGGGAAATCCGAGCGCCATCCGTCCCGGAACGCGAGTAGTGATTCCCCCGAAGGAGACATTCATGGAAGCCACAAAAGAAGCTACCGATGCCAAGGCACGCAGGCTGCTTGCCGAGATTAATCAAAAATATTCTTAATACCCGGGCTTCATATTGATATTTTTCGTATATTCGCACAAATTGCGAAACTCTAATATTTATGAACAAAAAAGTAGTAACCTTGACTGCGGCGGCTGTGTTAGTGGCATCGGCCGCCGGCATCGCACTCTCAATGGACAAACCTGAGACCAATCCATTTTTGCAGGACTATACGACGGTTTACGAGATACCGCCGTTCAATGAAATCAAGTACGAGCATTATCTGCCTGCCCTCAACGCCGGTATTGACGCACAGAAAGCCGGCATAATCGCTATCTGCGAGAACAAGGACAAGCCTACATTTGCCAACACCGTGGCCGCCTTTGAAGACGCCGCCACGACGCTCAACAAGGTTGTGCTGGTATTCTCGGCTCTCGAAGAGTCCAACTCATCGCCCGAGATGGTACAGATAGCCGAAGAATTCTATCCGCTGTATTCACAGTCGCAGGACGCCATCATGATGAATGACGAACTGTTCCAGCGCTTCAAATACCTCTATGACAACCGCACCACCCTGGGCATGGCTCCTGACGAGGTGCGCGCCGTAGAGACATACTACAAGAACTTCGTAAGAGCCGGCGCTCTCCTCACTCCCGAGCAGAAAGAGGAGCTTAAAGCCGTCAACACCGAGCTGACTAACCTTTATCTTGCATTCAACAAGAATCTCCTGAATGCCACAAACGCATTCTCAATCACTGTAGAGGATCCCGAACGCCTCTCGGGCTTACCCGCCAATGTAGTGGCCGTAGCCGCCGAGGAAGCCGCCAACCGCGGCCTTGGCGAAGGCAAGTGGGTGTTCACACTTCACGCTCCCTGCCGCCTGCCCGTTCTTCAGTATGCCAACGACCGCAAGCTGCGCGAAGACATGTACAAGGGCTATACAACCCAGGCTACAACAGAACCGTACAACAACCTTCCCGTAATCAACAAGATTCTCCAGGCCCGCGCAAAGAAGGCCAAACTGCTCGGCTTTGAGGACTTCGGCTCGTACATGACCGACAACGTCATGGCCAAAACCGTCGCCAATGCCGAGAACCTGCTGATGCAGATCTGGACCCCGGCCGTGGCCCGCGTAAAGGAAGAAGTTGCCGAGATGCAGGCTCTCGCAGACCGCGAAGGTGCAGACATCACCATCGAACCCTGGGACTACTATTACTATGCCGAGAAGGTAAGAGCCGACAAATATGCCCTCGACGAAAACGAAGTACGCGCATATTTCGCCGTGGATTCCGTACGCAACGGTATATTCAACATGGCCGAACGTCTTTATGGCGTGAAATTCGCCGAGATGCCCGACGCGCCCAAATATTTTGATGAAGTTACCGTCTACGACGTAACCGATGCCGCCACAGGCGAGCATATCGCTGTGTTTATGACCGACTATTTCACACGTCCGTCAAAGCGTCAGGGCGCATGGATGAGCGAATTCAAGGGCTCGTGGGAAAACGCCGACGGCACATCGTCGCGTCCCGTAATCTTCAACGTAGGCAACTTCACCCGTCCTACCGCCGATATTCCCTCACTGCTGAGCATCGATGAGGTGCAGACCATGTTCCATGAATTCGGCCACGGCCTTCACGGCATGCTCTCACGCGCACGTCTCAAAAGCCAGGCCGGTACAAACGTGGACCGCGACTTTGTGGAACTGCCCTCACAGATCCACGAGCACTGGGCTTTTGAACCCGAACTGCTCCGCACATACGCCCATCACTACAAGACCGGCGAAACTATTCCCGACGAACTCATAGCAAAACTCGACGCCGCTTCCAAGCATAACAACGGCTTCACCACAGCCGAACTGGCCGGCGCCGCTCTGCTCGACCTCCAGTATGGCAAGTTGAATCCTGAAGGCGACATCGACGTGCTTGAATTTGAGAAGAAGGTTGCCGATGAGCTGAGCATGCCCGCCGAACTTACATTCCGCTACCGTTCGCCGTATTTCAAACACATCTTCGGCAGTGACGGATACGCCTCGGGCTACTATACATACCTGTGGGCTGAAGTGCTTGATACCGACGGCTTCGAGCTGTTTAAGGAAAAGGGTATCTTTGACCCTGAAACAGCTGCATCGTTCAAGAAGAACATCCTCGAGGCCGGCGGCTCTGAAGATCCCATGGCACTCTATGTACGCTTCCGCGGCCACCAGCCCGGTGTAGACGCACTGCTGCGCCACCGCGGCCTCGCCCAATAAGACTATATAGTCACCATATAATTACATCGGAGATTCTGAATCATTCAGAATCTCCGATGTAATTATATATAAATGCTTATTCTATTATCTGATGGAAAGTATCAACCTTTACGCGATATGGTTTCATTGAAAAATGAAATTAATTTACGATAATAAACCTCACGGTCGAAGTTGTTTCGAGCGAATTCAAACGCGTGGCCCGACATGGCTGCGTATTCATCATCGCTGAGCGCGGCGGCCTTTGTCAAAGCATCTACAAGAGATTCCACATTGCCCGGGGTGAAGCGATAGCCAGTAATGCCGTCTTCAACAATTTCAGGGATTCCGCCAATCTCTGCGCCTATTACAGGGGTTGCCATCGAATATGATTCAACAATCGTCAAAGGATTGTTTTCGTAGCACTCTGAGGGGAGCACAACGAAATATGCGTCGCGTGTAAGGCGTTCCAGCTCCTTGCCCTGCTTGAACCCGAGGAATTCTATATTGGACAGCCGGCGGTCGGCGACGTATTTCTTGAACACCTCTTCATCTGTACCCGAGCCAACTATCTGCAACCGCAGGTCGGGAAGCTTCTCGAAGGCTTTGATAAGTGTCATTACGCCCTTCTCGGCAATAAGCCTGCCGAAGTACATGAAGCGTCGGTCATCCCGGGCCGGAGCATGGCTTTTAGGCTCCTGCGCAAAAGTTTTGGAAAAATTGTAGAGGACTGTCGACGGAAGTTCGCCCAGCCGGGGCATGTAGCGGGTGTGGACGTCCTCGGAAAAACGGCTTACATAAATAATCGAGCTTATATTCCGCGAGGGATTAAAAAAGATATTGCGGAAATACTGCTCGGCGGCCATCATAGCGCTAAGGCCTTTGCTGCCCTTGCAGCATGTGTTGGATACACATTTGTAGAACTTGGAGCCTTCACACTGCATGCATGCCTCGCCGCGTCCGTTTCGCAGAACCGAGGCGGGACATATAATGCGGTGGTCGTGGGCTGTGAGCACTGTGGGTATTCCGGCGCGCTTCAGAACGCGCAGAATCGAAGGCGTGAGCTGGCCCCATATAAGGTGCACCTGGGCTATATCGGGCCGCTCGTCGGCAATAAGCCTCTCAAGATTACGTGCAGCCTCAAAATGGTAAAAATAATTTACGATATTGCTGAGCGGCCTGAGCATTCCGCGACGGGTCTCTTTCGATTCGGGAAAATAAGCGCTATACGGCGACGGCAGGTTTTCATCCCACTTCAAGGTGAAATAGCTCACCTTGTGTCCATGCTCCTCAAGCAGGCGCGACGTGTTGAAATACACGGTCTCCGAGCCCCCACGGTTATAGTTGTAAACGTTGATTGAAAGAATTTTCATCCACTCTTAAGACAATAGATGTTTGAGTACATTATATGAACGTATTCTTGCATCGTTTATTATACGATTGACCGGAGCGAAATCTATTTTTCTCGTCGGAGTTTCAAAATCCGCAGGGTCTGTAATAACGCGGTCGGTAAGCCCGGTGAATCTCAAAATACTGTGATTCCGCGTGCCTGTACCGTTGTTGGGCAAAATCTCAACAAAGTCGGTATTGAAATTCAAGGCGAATGCCGTACCGTGGAATGAATCGGTCACCATCAGCGAGGCATCTTTAATAAGCCTCAGGAACCGTCCGGGCGACGGGAGAAGTTGAATGCGTCCGCTGCGATTTATCTGATGAAGGAAGGGCGTGACGCGCAACAACGGCAAGCCGAGGCGCTTCTGCAACATGCCGGCATAAGCGTCGAGAGCCGGATTGTTGTGTATCTGATAGACCAGTATGTACCGCTTGCCTATAGGCTCGGAATCGATATATGTCTCCCACTGCTTTTCAGTGAGAAGGAATGTGGGGTCAAGGACCTGCTCGGGTCTCGGGAGGCCCATTTTCTCGATAATGTCTGCGGCGGAATCCTCGCGCACGGATATACGGTCGTATCCCGAAAGCATCCGGCGGTATTCATCCGTGACAGCGGGGCTGAACTTCGTGCGCCCGAAACTGGCCGCATAGGCCACCCGCCTGCCTTCGGCAGGAAACTGCAGGAAGTAGGCCCTGTCGTATGGATCGACTCCCGTGGGCCCCCATACCTGGTCGCTTCCTGTCATCCATACATCGGCCTTCATCGTGGCTATATCTTCGAGACTGTCAACACGCGGCGTCATATTCAGATAACGCTCACGGAACGAATCGAAACGATGTTCGGCAAAGCCCTCCTCGGGCCAACGCAAGCCTATATAAAGCGCACGCTTGACAGGATTGTTTTTCCAGTTCTCCTTGGCGTCGAGGGCCGCACGGATAGCGTTTAGCCCACATTCGTCGCTGCGACGATAGTCGATAATCTGACATTCGTGGCCGAGCGATTCCACGGCTTTAGTTGTGGCAAGCGCCTGTAGCAACGAGCCGTAGTTCGACGGGCCGTGGCGTGTTATGACTTTTACATTCATTTCCCAAGTATTAGATTTCGCAAATCAGGTATTCGGCACAGAATCCTGTAAAGGATAAACGGCCGTGCCGGCATAATCGATATGAGCGCCCGCAGATATCTGCGCTGCAACCGCTCCATTCGTCCGGCCCACTTCACGCGGCCGCTACATTTTTCGCCCATGAAATAAGGCACCAGCGCCTGCTTGCGCCGTATGTCTCCCAATTCCAGAGCCGGCTCGACCTGCTCAAAGCTCATTTTCTCCAAAACCAGGTCAGGAATCTGCTCCATAAGGCGCAGGGCGACATCGGAATTGACCGTTACAAGTGTGTCGCCCAATTCATTGCGCTGACGTATTTTCCACGGATCCATAAGTGTTACGTCGGCTTCGGCACCGAGTCCGAAAGGATCGCCGCAGACATTACAGCCCCCAACGGTCCAAAGCCTACGGCCAAAAGGCACCTGCGCGGCCCTCTCATAAACAAGTTTTCCGGAACCGATTTCCACCGTTCCGGGCCAACCGTCACCACGATAGCGTGCATGAAATCTCAGATCGGACGGCAGCGACGTGCCCGTCACTTTGGCAAGAAAACGAGTAGAGCCGAGCGATTTCTGCTGTTTACAGAAAATACATACCTTTATTATTTCATCAAACCGGCCTTTCAACGCCTCAGACAGCGCCCGCAGTTGGCAGGCTGTGCCTACAATCATAAGCCGACGGCATTTTTTCACCTTGGCAAGTTCCAGACACTGTGCAACGGAGTGGTAAACCGAATTTGGCATCGTGTCGAACGTAGGCATATTATCGCGGGTATAGAACTCGCCTTCGGCCATAGGGTAATCCTCGGTTTTACGCAGGGTGTAGACTCCGTCAACCAGTCCGAGTCTCAGCGACTCAACGACCAGTGTTTTGACTACACCGCCCGATGATGCCATCTTTCGCTTCTCGGGATCGGCATTATGCCCGAGATAAAACCGTCGCTTGCGGATATTGTCAAAATAGTTATCCAGGGGCTGAGGCTTGCCGGCAGGACATACCCTGAGGCATTTCTTGCATTTAATGCAAATATCATGGTCAACGTCGATTTTCAGCAAACCGTCGCCCCGGCGGCTTGAAGACAAGGCCGCTACAGGGCATACCGCCAGACATGCGCCGCATTGCTGACAGCGGTCGAAATCGACTTTTATTTCACCGTTAATAAATTCAATCATTGTGTCTGATGACTTTTTCGGAGTAAAGCTGCAGATAACGACGCGCCGTCACTTTGATATTGAAAGTGCGATTGACAAAGTCCCACGCTTCCTGCGTTTTTGAGCAAGCCGCTCCTGATTTCATTATCATCTCAATCTTATCGGCACAGTCGGCCGTATCCTCGCCGCGGAACGACCAACCGTACTTTCCATATCCTATCACCTCCATCGGTGCCTGGTTGTCGGACACCAACACGGGAACTTTGGCCGCCATGGCCTCGGCTACCGTAAGGCCGAAACCTTCAAATCTTGACGGCTGCACGAAGAGGTCATAGTCTTTCAAATGCGAGAATATGTAATCCTGACTGCGTGCGCCGAGAAAAACCACTTCATTCTCGACACCCTCGTCCCGGGCCATCTGACGCAGCATGGACATCGACTCGCCATCGCCAATGAAGGTGAGGCGGATGTTGTCGATTCCCCGCCGTTTAAGCAGTGCCACAGCCTTGAGAAGTATGTCCTGTCCCTTATGCTTGACAACCAGTCGGCTCACCTGCACAATATTGAAGGTGGATTTCCGACTGTCGTCGCCTGCAACCTCGCGTTGTCTGATATAATCCAAATTCACGCCGTTAAAGACCGTCTCGGAATCAAGACCGGTAACCCGCTTGATATCTTCACGGACCATATCGGAAATGGCAAACACCGGCCCGGACTTTGAGAGGAGCGACGAATTGGCGGGCGTGCACATGGCGTGAAGTGTGACACACATTTTCCGTCTGAGACTTCCAAGCAATATATATCGTGAAATTGCTGCGTAATGCAAATGTATGACATCGGGCGAGAGCTTGGACAGGCAACGATTGAGCTTCAACAGATAGTAGGGGCTCTTTGACCCGATTTTTCGGCCAAGAAGGTGGAGGCTGACGCCTTTGTCGAGCCTCGAGGCCAAGCCATCGTTGACCAGGTCATTAATGACGACCACATGAACCTCATGTCCGGCTATATACTGTTCATTGGCTATGTTGACAAGCATGGTTTCGATTCCTCCAAGTTCAAAACCAAATGTTATATGGACAATTCTCATTCTATTCAATTGTTTGATGCAAATATACTAATTTTTGCTCATACAGCCAAAGTAAGCGACAGAATGCCTGCAACGGATATGGGTGGAATCGCCGTCCTGTAGGGCACTTTCACGGGTATCAGCGCTATTATAAAATACTGAACTTTATAAAGTTGAGATGAATGATATAGTAATATGCAAACTGCCTGCCGGTACGGCAAAAATAATCTTACAAATGCCTCGGATGAATATGATTTTGAGGTAAAAATGAAGAAGCGGAGCAACGCCACGAGGTGTTATCTGTCGGACAAGAGCCATATCACGGCCTTCCGCAAAGCTATTACAAAGCTATTATTTACGGTGGATATTGCAAAAAACATGTGTCATGTGGCCTTTATCAGAATATTATTTGTAACTTTGCATAAATATAGTCTGTTATGGACATGCAAAGACAAAAACAGGAAATAATCGATACTCGTTATCTTCGCATGGCCCGGATATGGGCCGAGAATTCCTATTGCAACCGCCGCAAGGTGGGCGCAATCATCGTAAAGGATCAGATGATAATATCCGACGGTTATAACGGCACACCGGCCGGATTCGAGAACATCTGCGAGGATGACAACGGCATCACCAAACCATACGTGCTGCATGCCGAGGCAAATGCCATTACAAAAGTGGCCCGCAGCAACAATTCGAGCGACGGCGCCACGCTGTATATTACGGCGTCGCCCTGCCTTGAATGCTCAAAACTGATAATACAGGCCGGTATAAAGCGCGTTGTGTTCAACGAGCTCTACCGCATAACCGACGGCATAGACCTGCTTGAACGCGCAGGCATAGAATGTGTGCATATCTCACAACTGAACAATGACTGAAAAAAACAACAGCGGACACAGACTTTACATGTGGCTGCCTCTGATAGGCGCATGCCTGATAATCGCGGGCATGTGGCTGGGATATATGCTGGCCGACGGAGACCGCATATCGCCCGCGCAGCAGAAACTCGGCAACGTCTTTGAAATGATCGAGGAGGAATATGTCGACGAGGTAAATCCCGACTCTCTCGTGGAACTGGCAATTCCGGCAATGCTCAAGAACCTCGACCCCCACTCTTTGTATATACCCGTCAATGAGCTCGAGCGCATGAACCGCGACCTTGAAAGCTCATTCTATGGCATAGGCATCCAGTTCCAGATTATGGCCGACTCGGTGTGCGTGGTTGAGGTAATCTCGGGCAGCCCCGCTCAGCGCGAGGGCATACAGGCCGGCGACCGCATAATAGCTGTCGACGGCAAGCCGATGACGGGTAAGAACATCACCAACGAGGATGTATTTACCAATCTCCGCGGCGAAAAGGACACCAAGGTAAAAGTGACGGTTCACCGGTCTACATCAAAGAAACCCATTGACTTTGAAATAACACGTGGCGAAATACCGTCGTTCTCGGTGGATGCATCGTATATCATGGACGGCGATATCGGCTACATACGCTTAAGCAAGTTCGCCGCCAATACTTATGCAGAATTCCTCCAGGCCATACATTCGCTTTCGGCCAACGGAGCCAAGTCGTTTATCCTTGACCTCCGCGGCAATACTGGCGGGCTGCTTGAACAGGCCATACTGATTGCCAATGAGTTCAACGAACAGCTCGACGGCCTTGTGGAAGTGCGCGGACGCAACCGACATGAAAACTCAAGCTGGCTGGCCGACGGCCACGGGAACTTTACAGAGGAGCCTCTAGTGGTGCTCGTGGATGAATTCACGGCATCCTCGTCTGAAATTGTAGCCGGAGCCATCCAGGACAACGACCGCGGCCTCATCGTGGGACGGCGCACATTCGGCAAAGGGCTGGTACAGCGTCCCATCACCCTACCCGACTCATCGCAGATCCGCCTCACGGTACAGAGATATTATACCCCGTCGGGACGCTGCATTCAAAAGGATTATTCAAATGCCTCGGGCGACAATTATGAGCAGGAGGTTATCGACCGCTATACCACCGGCGAAGTCTTCAGCGCCGATTCCGTGAAATTCGATCCCGACCAGATATTCACCACGAAGCTCGGACGCACGGTATACGGAGGCGGCGGCATCATGCCCGATATTTTCGTGCCGTCAGACACGACGGGCCTTACCTCATATTATTTCCAGGTGGCCAACGCCGGACTGCTCAACAAGTTTGCCTACGAATATGCCGACCTCAACCGTGCGGATCTGTCAAAAGCAAAGACCGTGGACGAGCTGGTGAAGCTGCTTCCCTCGCGCGACGTGCTGCTGTGGGCTTTCGTGCGCTATGCGTCTGAAAACGGTGTACCGCAGCGGTGGTACTACATCAACAATTCAGCATCGCTGATTGTTAATCAACTGAGAGCACTCATAGCCCGCGACATCCTCGGCGTAAACGCTTATTACGAAATAGCCAACACGGCCGATACCGCCGTACAGGAGGCAGTGAAGCAGTTACGCAAGGGCGTGACGGACACAATCATGAGCGCTGTAAAAAAATCAAGCTCCACAGAAAGCGATGAATAAAGACACCATCCGCACACGTATAAAAGCCCGCAAAAGCCTGCTGAGCGAAGCAGAACGACGCTCGGCCGCCGAACGCGTTTTTCAGTTTGTTGAACAGACGGCCGCATTCATGCTCGCCGACCGTATCCTAATGTATCACTCGCTTCCCGATGAATTGTCGACACGCGAATTCATCGACCGCTGGCATACACGCAAGAAGTTCTATCTGCCCCGAGTCCATGGCGTGAACCTTGATATCCTGCCCTACGACCGGTCAAGACTACACCTCGGAGCATTCAACATCGAAGAGCCCGACGGCTACGAATTGGCCGACATTGCCGATATAGAACTCATCATCGTTCCCGGAGTGGCCTATGACCGCCACGGCAACCGCATCGGACGCGGAAAAGGATATTATGACCGTCTGCTACGCGACTCGCGCGCAGCCACAATAGGCGTGGCTTACGACTGCCAGATATGTGACGACATCGAGCCTGACGACTTCGATATTCCAGTACACTACGTGATAACGGAGAAAGGCGTAATACGCGTGAAACACTGATAAAACGGCCCAATGATGATAACCGCCGACCGACTGAAGCTCGAAGAATTGCGTCTGCGATATCTCGAACTAATAAACCGTCCGGAGGTTTTCCCCACCCGGGCCAACTGGCGGTTCATAACGTCAAACCGTATGCATGGCCTGGCCATGGCTCTATACGGAAAATACCTGACGGCAATTACGATTGACGAGGTAGACCGTCAGGACTTGCACGATGTGGCGATTGAGGAATTTCCGGAATATCTCAAAGCCATTGACCGCAGGGAGGCCGTTGCGGCGGTATACTCGGACTTCGTCACTGCCCCCGACCGCACCGTCTCGCTCATTCATGAAGCCGCCCTATTTGATGCCGACAGCATCGCGGAATTGATTGATGAGGGTCATACCGACATAGCGCTCAGGCTGATTTCCGCCTATCAGAGCGAATACACCGACGACGATCTCGAGGCTATGCGCAGGCTGGCCAAACTGCTTGACACGTTCCCAGTCCATGGCGGAATATTCGAGCATAAAGGCCTGTTTGGCACGTCGCCTAAATATATCTGTCCCGCCGGACATGTCAATCCGCCCGACGCACAATATTGCACTCACACAGGCTGCGGACTGAACTCCCGCGGGCTCACCCGTGAGCAGGAAGATAACATAGAACTTCTGACACGCCGAATCTGTGCTTTGCAGAATCTCATCAATGAGCACGAGGACAAATAGCGACGCCAAAAAGCATAAAAATTGCCGAAAACAGCCTTAGCACTTGCACATCTCAAATAAACTGCTTAAATTTGCACCGCAAAACCACAGGAGAGATGGCAGAGTGGTCGATTGCGGCGGTCTTGAAAACCGTTGAGGGTCAC
>CAYNXG010000002.1:0-48322 GCA_964401095.1 uncultured Bacteroides sp. | reverse complement strand
TACTGCAAATATACCGATTTTATTCAATAAATACTCTGTGTTGAATAAAAAAGGTGGTATTTTATTCAGTATGATGAGTGTGATGAGTTGATGAGTAATGAGTAATGAGTAATGAGTGATGAGTAATGAGTAATGAGTAATGAGTTTTGAGTTGATGAGTAATGAGTGATGAGTGATGAGTGATGAGTGATGAGTGATGAGGTGGTGAGTTGGGCGGGGTAAAAAGGTGAAGCCTTCGGAGCTAAGGTAGTCTCCGGAGGCTTCTATCAACGGGTGTGTCGTTTTCGTTAGGTGGGTTACCAGCCGAGTATCTTCCGCAGGTGGGGCAGGAGGTGATTGGCGTAGTGGCGGAATCCGAGGTCGGTGAGATGGATGCCGTCGACGGTGCCGTCGTCCTCGGGGCCGTCGAGGCCGAGGGCTTCAACGTAGTAGAGGTTCTTGTATCCGTCGGCCACGAGGCGGTCGTAATTGCGCCTGAGGGCCGCGTTCTTGGCGGGGAGATAGTTCTTGAACATCGAATCGTAGCGCGAATAGGGATAGAGGGGGCCTTCGAGGATTACGATGGGTGTGTCGGGGTGTGCGTCGGCGATTATCTTCACGAAGTCGTAGGTGAGGCTGTCGCACATGGCTTCGGTGCAGTTGGGGACGGGGTCGAGGAGGAAGAGGTCGACATCGGGAATCTGATTCATGGCGCGTGCCATGCAGTAGTCCATCTTGCCCTCGCCCGAGATGCCGATGTTCACCACTTCGGCGTTGAGTTCGCGGCCGATGATGTTTGTGCCGCACATGCCCGTACGGGATGCGCAGCCGCCCTGGAGGATGGATGTGCCGTAGGCCACGATCTTGCGGTTCTTGTCGATTATGGCGTCGTTGCCGGGGGTGATGGTAGCGCCGGAGTCTACTTTGACGAAGATTTCGTTCACGCCGTCGTAGAGGGGCAGGTAGATCATGTATTCGTGCATCTTGCCGTCGAGGCGCTCAACGTATGTGGCTTCGACGTCCTTGGTCTTGTTGCCGTCGGCGTCCTTGAGGACGTAGGGGCGGTTGGTGTTGACATGGCGCCAGGCCGAGTCGCCCTCGAGGATGTATAGGTCAGTGCCTTTGAGGCCGGTGTCGGCCATGTGTATCATGTGGGTGTCCCACAGGAGCTTGTATTTCACACCGATGCGGCGCGAGTCGGTGGCGAATCTGACACCGATGCCTGTGGAGCATTGTGCGCGTTCCCATAGGTCGGGGCGTACGGAATCCTTGAGATATGCGGGTATGCGCGTATAGGGACGCAAAGTGTTGTCCCAGCCTTTGTTGATGACTCGCAGGTCCTGGGCGTCAACAAGTTTCCAGGGAGTTTCAGGAGCTTTGTCGGCGGCGCTCGACACGAAAGCCGTGAGGATCATGGCGAGGGCCGTCATCAGTGTTTTTTTCATGAATAGATGTTGCTGTTGATAATTGATATTGCAAATGTACGACAATATCGTCAAATATCAAATGAAACGGGCGATATTTTTTGCGCGAGAGTCTCGGTGTGAGCATTTTGCCATTAAAAATATGCCGAAAGGGCCAAAATGTAATATTAGTGGTATAAAAATTGTCATACTGTTGCTTTTAAATGATATTTTGTCTATTTTTGCAGCGACAAAACCTTTCATTCTATCTATATGAGAAATCTATACACATTGGGCCTTGCGTTATGCGTGGCCGCGAGCGGAACAATCACCGCCAACGAGCGTGTCGCAAAGCCTGTCGCCGGGATGCCTCTCAGAGTGCACACCACGAGTGTCAAACAGCAGGCTCCGTCGGAGAGCGACATCTATAAAGTGACAGTACTCCTCCGCGAGAATTTCTCGGCGTTCAAGGACGGCACGGAAGACGCGCCCGCCGAGGCGGCCATGGAAGACGCCCAGGGCTGGCTGCCCGTCGCCGTCACCCCCACCTCGGGACGCTGGAGCGGCGAGAAGGTACACTCGGCCGGCGGCTGCGCCTACATAGGTTATGAAGGCGGCCTGTCGGGCACGCTCGCCACCCCGAACCTCGAGCTGAGCGACGCCGACGTGAGACGGCCCATTGTGGTGACGCTGCGGTCGAAGAAACTGAAGAACGAAAGCGAGCGCGACTGGATCTATGTGGCTCTGATGAGCGTGTCGCCCACGGGCGAGATACGCCAGTTCCAGGGCAATTATGACTATATCTACGCCGACTGGAACGACTATACGTTCATCTGCGACTTCGTGCGCGAGCCGGGAATGAAATATTACTTCCAGTTCTACGGCTACGAGGACGGCGCGTATGTCGACGATATCGAAATCAAATTCCGCGACCCGTATGTCAAGGCGCCCGAGACGCGTCCGCACAGCGGCTTCCACGCCGACGGCTTCACGGCCAACTGGAACGAGGTGCAGGGCGCCGAGTCGTATCTCGTGAGCCTCTACACGCTCAATAAAGACCGCTTCAAGACCCGCAACTATCTGGTCGAGGACTTTGAGGTGACCGGCAACTCGCACGCCTTCACCGGCATCGAGACCAACGCCCGCGCCATGTACTATGTGGTGAAGGCCCGCAAGGGCGGCAAGGTGTCGCCCGAATCGGCTCCCATGAAGGTAGAGGCCCTGGTGACCCCGGCCGACCTGACCGTGACCCGCACCGACGAGGGCGTGCAGCTCAACTGGAAGCCCGTGGAAGGCGTGTGGTACTACCAGGTGGTGACCAACCGCGACTATACGCCCGAGGTCGACGAGGAATTCGTGCTGTCGCGCGAGGACTTTAACAGCTTCGGATGGACCGGCACGCCCCTCGCACCGAGCCAGACCCTCGACGACCAGTATGAGTTTGACGGCAAGACCGGCATGAGCGGCTGGATCTCGCAGTTCCCGCAGACCATCGAGAACGCCTTTGGCCTCGACGGCACCATGAGGTCGTATTACAACGAGGACGTGTACCTGCAGTCGCCCTACTATGACTTCACCATCTCGGGCGGCGTGGTGAACGTGAAGGCCGACCTGCTGGCCATCGACGAGATCACCGGCGCAAGCTACAAGCCCTATATACAGCTGCTTAACTATACGGCAGAAGATAACAAGCTCACACGCGTGTCGAGCGAGGACATCAAGGGCCTCAGCGACGAGTGGACCACGGTGAAGACCACCCTGACGGGCGGCTCGGCGTCGGGCGTCGTTGAGTTCTGCGCCCGCGGCGGCTGGCTGTACATCGACAATATCGAGCTTTCCGTACCTCTGAAGGGCGGCACAAAGGTGAGCGTGCCCTACCGCGACTTCACCACCGAGGAGACATCCGTGGTGTTCCCCATCGACGAATTGCTCAGTGGCAAGAAGCTGGGCTATGCCGTGCGCGCCGTCAAAGAGGTGTGGGACGACTACGGCTACTCGCGCGACTACTATGTATATAGCGACTTCACCCCCTACGGCTCCTATTCCGTGGAGGCCTCGGGAGTAGAGGACATCCCGGCCGACAGCGCCGACGCCCTCTGCGACGTTTATAACCTCCAGGGCATCGTGGTGCTTCGCGGCGCCACCCCCGCCGACATCCGCACCCTGCCCGCAGGAATCTATATCGCCGGCGGCCGCAAGATAGCCGTGAAGTAAACTAAGAGCCCGTTCCCCGATATTTGTTGGCGACGGGGTCTTAAAAAAATATAATCTTTTCCGTAAAACAACCGCGGGGCGCCCGCGGTTGTTTTAATTTTTGTAACTTTGTATTCGGACGTTTCCAAATTTCGAGACAGAAAACCATTATTCGACTAACATTATTTGACCAACTATGTCAGCATTATTGACTGTAACGGTAACCGTACTGGGATTGGCGTCAGTGGCCATGGCCTTTATGCGCAGGCAGCCGGCGGCAGTCGTGGCATTTGCGGGCATGTGCATAGCGGGCTTCGGCACTGATATACCGCAGAGCCTGTATTGGTTCTGGGGCGTGGCGGCCGTCATCGTCGCCATAAACGGCTATCTGGGCCAGGAGCCTCCCCTGCGCCAGCTGCGCTATTACACCGTGGGTGGCGCGCTCGCTGGCACGGCCACCGGGGCCGCCCTGGGCACCACCGCCGCGCTGATAGTGGCAGGCATGGCCGGAGCCTTCCTGGGCTTCGAGGCCTTCAGACACACTCCCGCGGGCCGCATGAACGCATCGGCCGGCCGCAGGCTCAGCATCTTCGCCGACATGGCCATCCCCGCGCTCATTGCGTTCTATATCGTGGCGATAACGCTGTCATATACATTTTCAAGATGAGAAAGATACTGCTCTCCATACTTATAGCCCTGGCCGTGCCCGTGGCGTTCGAGGCATCGGCGGCGCTGAAGACCAACCTTCAGAAACCCGACCTGGAGGCCATACGCGCCGCCTCGGTCGACGAAAATTCAAAGTATTACTATCCCCGTCTGCTCAAGGAATTCATGGCCAACGACACCACCATGGACGACGAAGCATTCCAATACTTCTACTACGGCACATTCTTCCAGGAAGACTACGACCCCTACCGCCAGCAGGCCGATCCCGAGGAGCTGGCCCGCATGACCCCGCTGTTCAACAAGAAGCAGTGGAGCCGCGCCGAGCGCCGGCAGATTCTCGACTTCGCCATGGCCTGCCTGGCCGACAATCCCGTGAACCTGCGCCAGCTCACCAACCGCATCTTCGTCTACGAGCAGAACGGCAAGTATGACCTGGCCAAGATATGGCAGTATAAGCTCAACCACCTGCTGCTGGTGATAGCCTCGTCGGGCACGGGCATCGACCCCGAGAATGCCTGGATGGTGGTGTATCCCCAGGACGAATACGATTTCCTGAACCTTTCGGGCATCACCGTGCGCGAGGCCCGCTTCGAGGAGCCGTACTACGACTATGTGGTGGTGAATCCCAAGACCGAATCCTCGCCCAAGGGCTATTATTTCAACATATCCGAGTTGCTCAGACAGTATTACATGAAGCATCCGTCCGAGCAGTAACCCACACTCCATGCGCAAGATATTACTGACTCTGCTGATATTGCTGACGTGTGCCGCCGCCCGCGGCGCCGTGTACACGCCCGCCGACGTGCCCGACGTGCACCGAGCCGACCGCCGCGACTTCGTGGCAGACCCCGACGGCCTGCTCGGCCCCGCCGCCGTGAGCACCATAAACGCCACGCTCGACTCGATGCGCCGCACCCTCTCCGTGGAACCCATGGTAGTGGCCGTCGACGACATCACCGACCCCTCCGACGCCGACGAGTTTGCCACCGAGCTCTTCACGCGGTGGGGCCTCGGCAAGTCCGACAAGGACAACGGCCTGCTGATTCTCGTGGTGAAAGAGCCCCGCAAGGTGGTGATACGCACGGGCTACGGCCTTGAAGGCGCGCTGCCCGACATAACCTGCGGCCGCATCATCCGCGACGTCATAGCGCCGCAATTTCGCCGCGGCGATTACGGCGCCGGCCTCGTGGCGGCCACATCGGTCATAAACTCCATTCTCTCCGACCCCGAGGTGGCCGCGGAATACCGCTCGGACGAGCGCGATACCGACACGGCCCGCGGCGCCGACGAGCCCGACATGTTCAGCATCTACGTGCTGCTGTCGTGCATCGCGGCGGGGATTATGCTGCTGTGTTTTGTGCTGCAATACCTTGCGGTGCGTGACAAGTCGGACTACGACAAATATCGCGCGCTGGCCTCGTGGCGCCCCGTGTATCTGATACTGTCGGCGGCCGGCCTCGGCATCCCGCTGGTGGCCGCCATCCCGCTGATACTGTGCCTGGGCCACTGGCGCAATCATGCACGCAGCTGTCCCAACTGCGGCACGCGCATGAACAAGGTGGACGAGGTGCACGACAACGACTATCTCACCCCCTCGCAGGACCTGGAGGAGCGCATCGGCTCGGTGGACTACGACGTGTGGCTCTGCCCCTCGTGCGGCGAGACAGACATCCTGCCCTACAATACCGGTTCGTCGATATATGTGGAGTGTGAAAACTGCCACGCGCGCACCTCGCGCCTCGTGAGGACCCGTGTGGTGCAGCGTCCCACGGCCACGCGCAAGGGCCGCGCCGTCAAGGAATACGAATGCCTCAACTGCCACCACCATTCCGACAAGTACTACGACCTGGCGCCCGATACCGACGCCCTGGCCGCCGGCGCCGCCGCAGCCGCTATCCTGGGCTCGGGAGGACGCCGCGGCGGAGGATTCGGCGGAGGCTTCGGGGGCGGAAGCTTTGGAGGCGGATTCGGCGGCGGCATGACCGGCGGCGGCGGCGCCTCGGGCGGCTGGTGACTTATAAAATAAAACTACATGCTTATGGCTCCACGTATGGATTGGTCGCGGCTGATATGTGACAAGCGCTTCGGACTGGAGGGCTATCACGACCCGCGCAAGAACGGCATACGCACCGATTTCAGGCGCGATTACGACCGGCTGGTGTTTTCCTCGCCCTTCAGGCGTCTGCAAAACAAGACACAGGTGTTTCCCCTGCCCGGCAGCATCTTCGTGCACAACCGCCTCACCCACTCGATGGAGGTGGCCTGCGTGGGCCGCTCCATGGCCGACGAGATTGTCACCGGTCTGCGCGCCCGCTACGGCTCGTCGGCAGGTCATGACGTGTTCGGCCATATCGGCGACATAGTGGCCGCGGCATGCCTGGCCCACGACCTGGGCAATCCGCCTTTCGGCCACTCGGGCGAGAAGGCCATATCCACCTTCTTCAGCGAGGGCGCCGGCCGTGGGCTGCAGCAGAGCCTCACACCCCACGAATGGGCCGACCTGACACACTTCGAGGGCAACGCCAACGCCTTCCGCGTGCTCACCCACCGCTTCAAGGGCCGCCGGCAGGGCGGATTCGCCATGACATACTCCACGCTGGCCTCGATAGTGAAGTATCCATTCGACTCGCGCCTGGCCACTAAAAGCAAGTTCGGCTTCTTCTCATCGGAGGCCGAGGACTTCAGGCGGGTGGCCGACGAGCTGGGCATGCTGGCCCGCACGGGCCCCGGCGGCGAGACGTGCTATGCCCGCCATCCGCTGGTCTACATAGTCGAGGCCGCCGACGACATCTGCTACGAGGTGATGGATATCGAGGACGCCCACAAGCTGAAGATTCTCACCACCCGCGAGGTGATCGACGCCTTCCTGTCCTATTTCCCGGCCGAGCGCCGGGCGCGCATGGAGGAGGTGATGAGCCATGTCGACGACCCCAACGAGAAGATAGCCTATCTGCGCTCGTGCGTGGTGGGCATCCTGGTGCAGCGGTGCGCCGAGGCTTTCCTGGCCAACGAGGACGCCATCCTCGAGGGCCGCATGCAGGGCTGCCTGCTCGACCATATCCCCGCCCTTGAGCGCGAGGGCTATGCCCGCTGCAACGATATATCGTGGAGCAAGATCTACTGCTCGGGCGACGTGGTGGATATCGAGCTCGCCGGCAACCGCATCATCACCTTCCTGCTCGAAAAGCTTACGGAGGCCGTGCTGAATCCCGGGCTCAACTACTCGCGGCTGCTGCTGGCCAAGTTTCCCGACCAGTATGACGTGTGCGCGCCCACTCTGTTCGGCCGCATACAGGCGGTGCTCGACCACGTCAGCGCCATGACCGACGTGTATGCTCTCGACCTCTACCGCAAGCTCAACGGCATACAGCTGCGCATAGAAAACTGACATACAACCGTATATGCTTCTGACACTATTGACACTCGCACTGGCGGCCGCCGGATTCGTATGGGGCCGCATACGCGCCGATGTAGTGGCGCTCATAGCCCTGGTGGTGCTCGCCGCCGGCGGCGTCATCACCACGCAGGAGGCCCTGTCGGGCTTCTCCAACCCCATTGTGATAATGATGGTGGGGCTGTTTGTGGTGGGCGCGGCCATATTCAACACGGGCCTGGCCAAGATGATGGGCGCGGGGCTGCTGAAGCTGGGCGGCAACAGTCCACTGCGGCTTTTCCTTGTGGTGGTGCTTGCCACGGGTGTCATAGGCGGTTTTGTGAGCAATACGGGCACGGTGGCGCTGATGCTGCCTATCGTGGTGTCGATGGCCGCCGCCTCGGGCACGCCCGCGTCGCGGCTGCTGATGCCGCTGGCGTTCGCGTCGAGCATGGGCGGCATGCTCACGCTCATAGGCACGCCGCCCAACCTTGTCATTGCCGAGGTGTGGGAGGCCGCCGGCCATGCGCCGCTCACCATGTTTTCCTTCCTGCCCGCGGGCCTGATATGTCTGGTGGCCGGCACGCTGCTGATGATTCCGCTGAGCCGCAGCCTTGGACGCGAGAAGAGCGCTGGCGCCGACACTTCGCAAAAGCGCCGCACGCCCGGCGAGATAGTGGAGGAATACGGCCTCAACAACGATCTGTGGCGCGTGGAGGTGCCATCGAGCTCGCCCGTGGCGGGCCTCAGTCTCGGCGCCCTGGCCCTCAGGGCCAATTATGACCTCGACGTGCTGGAGCTGCGCATGGGCGACACCTCGCGCGGCCTTATCCGCAACATCACGCAGGAAACGCCGTCGGCCGCATCGACCGTCGATCCCGGCGACGTGCTCTTTATCCGCGGCGACCGCGCGAACGTAGACCGCTTTGTGGCCGACTATGGCCTGACGATGGATCCCGACCCCGACGGCTCGCGCCGTAATCTGAAATTCTACGATATAGGCGTGGCCGAGATAGTGCCGATGCCCGATTCGCCCGTCATAAAGAAGACCATCGCCGCCCTCGACTTCCGCAACCTGTTCAATGTCAACATCCTGGGCGTGCGCCGCGACGGCCGCTACATCACCGACAATCTGGCCTCGCTCGCCGTGCGCAAGAACGATGTGCTGCTGGTGCAGGGCACGTGGAAGGCCATCGGCGAGATAGCCGACGACACCCGCCGTTGGGTGGTGCTGGGCCGTCCGCTGGCCGATGCCGCCAAGGTGACGCTCGACTATAAGGCGCCCGTGGCGGCCATAATCATGCTCGCCATGATCGTGATGCTCGTCGTCGACGTCATTCCGGCCGTAATGACCGTGATTATCGCGGCCTTAGCCATGGTGCTGACGGGGTGTTTCCGCTCGGTGGCCGATGCCTACAAGACCATCAACTGGGAGAGCGTGGTGCTCATAGCGGCCATGATGCCCATGAGCTTCGCCCTGGAGAAGACGGGCGTATCCGACGCCGTGTCGTCGTCGCTGGTCGATGTCCTGGGCGGCCTCGGGCCCCACTGGCTGCTGGCGGGGATTTACTTCACCACCTCGATAATGACGCTGTTCATCTCCAACACGGCCACTGCCGTGCTGCTGGCGCCGATAGCGCTGGAGAGTGCCGTGGCCTATGGCGCCAGCCCGCTGCCGTTCCTGTTTGCGGTCACCATGGGCGCGTCGCTATGCTTCGCCTCGCCGTTCTCCACGCCGCCCAACGCCCTTGTGATGCCCGCCGGGCAATACACCTTCACCGATTATCTGCGCGTAGGCGCCCCCCTGCAGTTCATCCTGGGCCTGCTTATGATATTCGTGCTGCCGCTGCTGTTCCCGTTCTGAGCCCGGTTAGTGAATATGGGTATTTTTTGCTAACTTTGCAGCGTCAAACTTACTTATTAATATTAATATAATTATGGTAATAAACGGGAAACCGGGCGCAAAAATCAGTGTGCTCCTTTTCGTGGCGGCTGTATTTGCGTTCATCGGATGCACGGACAATGATGAGCCGGCACGTATCACGGGTGAGGAACAGGTGCGTCGCATAGCTGCCGCTGTCTTTGACGCTTACGGAAAGAATATGTTTATTCCCACGTCTGTTGCCGGGCATTATATGGTGCCTTGCTCGAGCAAGGAGGTGGCGCATGGTTTGTGCGGGACTTTTATTGATGGGAAATGGAATGGCAAAGAAACCTTTGTCAAGCTCGAGGACGACTGCGGCAGTGTGAAAGTCTTGCCCGAGCCGAAAGCCGGAGTATATGCCGAGGTATATTTCGGCCTGGTGCCTGTCCCCGGGATTGATGTGGACGACGCCGATATAATCTTCTCCCTTGAAGTGGCTGATTCCGCTTACTGTAAGGATGAGAATCCTTTCATACCGGTATTGCCGGATTATAGCGAATGGAAATGCGCCGGATGTGGCCGCGTTTATGTCGTGTCCGGGAAAAAGAGCCCGTCGGAATGTGCGGCATGTCACGGAAAGTCGTTCAACAAGCTCTAAAAGATTATTTAAAATGAAATTACATTCAGCTATTTTATTGGCCCTTCTGACGCCGTCTTTCCTTGTCATGACTTCCTGCGGCGACGATGACGGCCCCACCACTCCCTCGCATGAGGATGATAACCTCAGCGTAGTGTACACCGTGTCGGTAGAAGTGCCTTCCGACCAGCTGTCGGTGGCAGATATCACAGTGAAATATGCCGATGCACAAGGCCAAATTGTGACCGAGGCTATTAATGGAAAATTCAGTAAGACAATCACTTATTCGACGTTCCCCTCGGAAGGCGGTTTTGAGGTAAGCCAGACGCCCAAATCGTCTGCCGATGTACATCCCGACAATATATACAAGATGGGAGTCTCATACGCCACATCCACCTCGACGGTCAACTCAAAAGGCGAGGTATTGAGCTATAAATCAGATAGTAATACAGAGGAAATATCGGTAGGCGGCTCAAAGGTGGTCGAGTATATCACCCGCAATGCCGTCATGCTGTCGCGGTGGTTCAACATGACGGAATCTGACGGCAAGATAACCGTCACGGCTAAAAAGAAATAATCGGCATCGCGGCCACAATATATGCGGTGTTTTGAAAATTTTTTGTAAATTTGGGCATTGCACAAAAAATTAGAACCATGAAAATCGCCGTATATTGCAGTTCTACAGAGAATCTGCCCGAGGTGTGGCAGCGGGCTGCGTGGGCCGTGGGCCACTGGATAGGAGAGCATAAGTCGCAACTGATCTACGGAGGCGTCGATGCCGGGCTGATGCGCGTGGTAGCCGGTGCCTGCAAGGAATCTGGCGGCACGGTGGTGGGTATCGTGCCCAGCCGACGCGCCAATATGGAGTCGCCGTTCAACGACCTCAGCGTCCCCACCGCCGACCTCAACGACCGCAAGCGTGTGATGCAGCTGCTGGCCGACACCGTGGTGGTGCTTCCGGGCGGCTACGGCACGCTCGACGAGTTCGCCACCTCGTTTGCCTACATCAACTTCACGCTCCAGCGCAGCAAGCGCCTTATCCTTCTCAATTCCGAGGGTATATATGACCCGCTGCTGTCCCAGTTGCAGCTGATGATCGACCGCGGGCTGATGAACGCCGACCGAATGTCGGTGATGGTGGTGGCAAACACCACCGAGGAGCTGATACAGGCCCTTGACAACAGGTTCAACGAGAAAAAATAGCATACCGACATGAAAAGCCGACTATATACACGTACAGGCGACGACGGCACCACCTCGCTCGTAGGGGGCGCCCGCGCGCCCAAGGATTCCCTGCGTCTTGAAGCCTACGGCACGGTGGACGAGCTGAACTCGTGGCTGGGGCTGCTCGCGGCGTCCGAGGCCGTGACTCCCGAGCGTCGCAGCCTGCTGCGCTCGATTCAGAACCGCCTGTTCGACATCGGCGCTTCGCTGGCCACCGAGCCCGAATCAACATGGAAGCCCGCGCCGCTCGGCGCCGCCGCCGTGGAGGAGATAGAGCGGGCCATCGACGAGGTGGACGCCGGCCTGGAGCCGTTGCGCCGTTTCATCCTGCCTGGGGGCACTGCGGCCGCAGCGCAGGCCAACGTGGCCCGCACCGTGGCGCGCCGCGCCGAGCGCCGCATAATATCTCTGGCGCGCGAGGCCGAGGTAGACCCCGACATCCTGCGCTATGTCAACCGCCTCAGCGACTTGCTCTTCGCCATGGGCCGCGAGCTGAACCTTGCCGCCGGCACCGGCGAAATCTTCTGGGAACAATAACTCTCCGCACATAAAAATAATCGCGGGGCGCAAATCACTGTGCCCCGCGACATGTATATATATGTCAGTTAAGGATTATAGTACGATTTTGGTGTAGCGGGTGGTGCCGGATTGTTCTTCGGCGAGGATGTATATGCCGGGGGCGGCGGTGGCGGTGACGTTGGAGCTGTGTCCTACGCCGCGGGCTACCACGATGCCCGTGCGGGCGTCGATGAGTGTCAGTCGCACGGGGCCTTCGCCCTGAACGGCAGGCTTGCCGATGCCGGCGCTCGGGCGGCTGTCATAGCGCTCGCGCACCATTCCGGGACTCATGGCGCCTTCATACACCACAAGCTCGTCGAGGCATCCCGCCAGGGGATTGTCGAAGCCGGTGTTGACATTGCCTATAACCATGGCCTCGTTGTTGTCGGATATGTCGCCGGTGGTGTCGCCGGCCGAGGCCATGAGCACGCCGTCGATATATATCATCAGCGATGAAGATGCATTGTCGCGGACAGCCACGATGTGGTGCCATGCGCCGTCGAACACGCCGGTGGCGCTCACCTTGGCCTCGCTCTTGGCGACATTGTCGTCGATGGCAAATCGCAGTTCGCCCTTCTTGTATTCTATGCCGGTCCAGCAGCCCGAGGTGCCGGCGCTTTCCGAGGCCGTCATGCTGCCCTTGTGGAAGATGTAGGCGGCATCGTCGGTGGAATTTAGCCAGAATTCAATCGTGAAGTCGCGTCGGCCCAGCTGCATGGCGGGGTAGGCGTCCTGGGTGAGATAGTCGGCGGTGCCGTCGAGCTTGATGGCGGCGGCGGATATGCCGTCGGCCGATGCGGGCGCGCCGTGGACGGTGGCAGCGCCTTCGACGAGGTTGGGAACCGTGGCGCCGAATTCATCGAATGTGAAGGCTGCCAGCGGCTTCAGCTCCACGGGCTCGCTGACTGTGATGGTGCCCGTGAGGAAGGCGTCGGTGGTGCCCCCCTGCGTGGCCACGCTGTATTTGTATTTGCCGGCCGCGGCGGGCGTGCCCTCAATGACGAATGTGCGGGCGGTGTTGTCGGCGATGAGGCTGACACCCTCGGGGAGGCCCGAGGCTGCAACGCCCGTGGCGTTTTTCCACGAACCTGTCACAGGCTCCATGGCGTGGCCGCGCTCTACCGAGCGGTCGGTACCCGGGGCGTCGGCGGTGATGCCGGCGTCGGTGTTGAATGTGGCGGCCAGATTATAGCCCAGGTGGGGCGGCTGGTTGTAGCCCACGTTCTGCCAGGCTATGGCGAGGCGGTAATTGTGGTCCTGCATCAGACAGGGCACGCGGTAGCTCGATGCTATCGTGGTGGTGAAGATGAGCAGGTCGGAAGCGGTGTCGCGGTCCCAGAGCACCAGTTCCTCGCGCCAGTCGCCGAGGATGTCGGCCTGGAGGCACGGGGTGGCCTTGGTGGTGTTGCAGGCCGCGCCGCCGTGCTTGGCGAAGAACCACGACTGCGAGTCGGATGTGAGGTCGGCCGAGCGCTTGGTTATGACGGGGGCGTAGGCCTTGAGGTCCTTGTCATATCGGCCGTCGAAGAGCTCGTCGAGCAGGTCGCCGTCCCAGTAGATGCGGAAGTTGGACGATGCACGCTTCTGTGCTATGATGTTTCCCTTGTTGTCGAATGTGACGTCGCTGCGCTCGCCGTTGCTGTCGAAGTGCGAGCCGGGCCACACCTCGTGTCCTCGCCAGTGCTTGCTCAGGTCGGCCACGAGTCCGCGGCCTATGTCGTTGCCGCTGTTGGCCACGCTCCAGATGATTTTGCCGGTGGCGGCGTCGCGGAATTCACAGTCGTATTTCTTTTTCTTCTCCTCGTGCACCATGAACACCTCGAGGCCGGGGCGGTCGGGGTCGAAGTCGCCCAGGTGGAGGGCGTCGCCGTGTCCGCCGCCGGTGCGATAGAGCACGGTGCCGTCGTGGTCGAGGCATGCCGAGCCGTAGACGATCTCGTCGCATCCGTCGCCGTCCACGTCGCCCACGGTGAGCGAGTGGGCGCCTTCGCCGTAGAGGCCTTCACCGGATTTCTCGCTCTTGTGGAGCCAGCGTTTTTTAAGGTTCTTGCCGTCGAAGTCCCATGCGCAGAGATAGGCGGCGGTGTAATATCCGCGGCACATCACCAGCGAGGGCTTCACGCCGTCGAGGTATGCCACGGCGGCAAGATAGCGTTCCGAGCGGCCGCCGTAGGAGTCGCCCCACTGGCTGCTCGTGCGCACGTCGCGTCCCGGCTCGTAGGCCACGGTGCTCAGGGCGGCGCCCGTGCGTCCGTCGAACATGGTGAGGTATTCCGGGCCCGATATCACCTGGCCCTTTGACGAGCCGGATTTGGACGAGCGGTAGTCGTCGGTCACCTTGTTGTCGCCCATCAGCACGGGATTGCCGGCGCCGTCGATGGTGCCGGGTGCGGTCTTGCAGGCCATCTCGGCGTGTCCGTCGCCGTCAAAGTCGAAGACCATGAACTGGGTGTAGTGGGCGCCGGCGCGGATGTTGCGGCCCAGGTCGACGCGCCACAGGCGTTCGCCGTCGAGGGTATAGCAGTCGATGAAGACATTGCCGGTGTAGCCGCCTTCCGAATTGTCGTGCGAGTTGGTGGGATTCCATTTCACGAAAATCTCGTATCGGCCGTCGCCGTCGACATCGCCCACGCTGCAGTCGTTGGGCTCGTAGGTGTATGACACCTTGTCGGGCGTTGTGCCGCCTTCGGGGCGGTCGAGGTGAACGCGCAGGAACTCGTCGGCCACAGATGTTATCTCGGGGGTGGTCTCCACCACCTCGCCGCCGAGGAGGGCCTTCACCACATATTTGCTGCCGGCCTTGCCGGCGCGGTCATAGTAGTTGGTGCCGCGTGTAATGGGCTCGGATGTTATCTTCTGACCGTCGCGGTAGACGTCAAACACGAGTGCCTCGGGGTCTTGCTCGAGCGAGCGCCACGACACGAATGAGCCGCGGCCGCTTGCCACGGCCACCATGCCGCGGTCGAGGGTCTCGGCGTATGGAGCCGCGGCCTGCATGGCTGCCGCCGCCGACAGCAGCGCTGCCGTAATGATGGTTTTCTTCATCTTGGATAGGATTATCAGGTATAGATTTTTACGGTTATGGGGGTGGGGCCTTGTCGCAGGCGTCCACGGTGCAAAATTAGCTGTAATCCCGTCCACGGATATGCTACAAACCGCCGCATTGTGGCCCCTGTGGGGGTAAAAATTGCCGAAAACGGTGTGTAATGCCGTTTTTGCGGCCCGGACACAAAGAAAGACCACGCCTTCCCTGCGGCAGGAGGCGTGGCCCTAAGATAAAGGTAGTATATAAACTGTTACTTCACGTTTATCTTCATAGAGGAGTTGCCCTGGCGACGGATGTAGAGGCCGGGGGTGAGGTTGCCTTCTACGCGGCGGCCCTGCATGTCGAAGAACATGGCGGGAGCGTCGGAGTCGGATACGGCGGCGTCGCGTATGCCGCTGATATTGCCGTCGAGGTCGATGTCGAACGACTCATAGTCGCCGTTGGCGCCCGAGGCGCTGTCAACGGTCTTCACGTGCAGACGGCCGCTGGTGCATACCGATGTGTCGAACTTCCAGGGGTTGGTGGGCGCTGCGGTCCATTCCAGCTCGGGGATTGCGGGAGTTGCGGGAGTTGCGTCGGCGGCGGGGGCTGCGAGGGGCTCGTCGGTAGCCGAGAGGTCTTCATAGCAGAACATGATGTCGGTGCCGGCGGGAGCCACGGCCTTGATGGTGTGGGCGATGTTGTCGATCTCGGTGATCATGCGGCCGGGGTAGGTGATGTCGGCCGAGAAGCGGCTTTCATCGGCGGCGAGGCGTGCCACGCAGCTGTTGCGGGGATAGTTTTCGGCGTTGTAGTAGTCTTTTTCCACTGTCTTGCCCGAGCGGCCGGTGGCCGACATGATGTCGTAGGTGCCCTCGGCGGTGAAGGTGGCCGAGCCGTCGACAATGGCGGGAACTTCCTGCACAAGGATGGGATAAACGGCCTTGAACGATACGGAGATACGCATGTCGGAGGGAAGTTCGAGGGTCTCGTCGGTGATTTCCACCTGTGCGAGGCTGGGCACGTAATAGGAGATGAGGCCGCCGTTGAGGGTAAGGTCAGAGAAGTCGGAGACGGTGGCATTGGCAGGCACGAGTGCCTCGAGAGCGGCGGGATATTCGCCCGAGGTGGTCATGACGCGTGCGGTGGACGGCGAGGGATTGCTGCCGCTCATGAGGGTGACGGGAGCGGTGGCGGTCATCTTGAACTGTGCGGCGCCCTGGATGGTGGCGCGGCGGTCTTTGACGAGGTCAAATTCCGAGTAGAGCGCATAGTCGTTGAACTGCACGTCGGGAGCGGTGAACAGAGCCTCCAGGTCGGCGGCGGCGATGGTGTAGGTGGTGCCGACGGCATCGGGCGATGCGGGCACTACGGAGAGCACCAGGTCGTTGGGCGATACGGGCAGGAAGTGGATCGAGCCTTCGGTGGAGCGGATTGTGCCGAGCGAGGTCTTGCCGAGGCGGATTTCATATTCGCCGCATGCGGTGGGATCGTTGAGCGAGAAGGTGAGCGACAGGTCGTTGAAAGCCTTTGCGCCGAGCTTGGAAGACAGGGCCGGGTCTGCCGTGGCCTTGGAGAGGCCGAGGGCTACGTTTTCAAACACCACGGGCTTCACGGCTACCTTTTCGGTGACGGGCACGTAGTCGAGTTTCAGCGAGGGCAGCCATTTGTAGGTGCTCTTGGGATAGCCGGTGGCATAGAAGGCGTCGAAATCCTTGCTGTCGTCGGCACAGTTGATGGTGGAGGCGTCGGAGGAGGCGAAGCCCATGGTGCCTACGATTACCTGGCTTGCGAAGTCGGAGTCGCCCTTCATGGTGAGCAGCAGCGATGCGCCTTCATACATCAGAGGTTCGTCGAGGGTTATGGTGAGGGGAACCACCTCGTCGCCGCCATACACTACGTTCTCCCATTCTGCGGGATAGTCGGAGAAGTCGAGGGTGACGGATGCCGTACCCGAGTGTGCGGTGGTGTATTCGGCCCACTTGATTTTGCCCGATTCGTCCTTCTCGAACTCGGTGGCCTCGGTGTTGTCGGCATAGAGAGTGACGTTGAACGTATGTGTGCTGTAGTCCCATGCGCCGCCCTGGGCGTTCATGAGGAACGTTATCTTCGAGATCTCCGCCTTGGTGACGCCGTCGGCGCTTACGGAGTTGAGGCCGGTGAGGACGTCGGCGGTGTAGAGTGCCTGGGCGCCGCTGTAATTATAGTCGGTGTTGACGGGCACGCCTGTGCCTGTGCCTTCGCTCATCACGTCGGCAGAGTCATAGTTGACGGGGAACTCGGCGGGGTCGCCGCGGACGATTTCGGGGCCGGGGGCGGCCTCGGTCACGAGGTCGTATTCGAGATTGATGACGGGGAGCACGTACTGCTCGTCCTTAAGGGCGCCTTCGAGCACGGGCATCGAGGAGCCGGATGTGCGGCCTGCGCGGGTCTGTGTGGCTAGGCCGGCGGGCTTGAACGTATAGGAGCCTTCAAACCAGTCGCCGCCAAACCAGTTCTCCATATTGGTGTTTTCGCCGAAGAAGGTGAGCAGCAGGCTGTTGCCCTCGTACACAAGTGGAGTGGAGAATGTGAGGGTGATCATGCCGGGGCCGCCCGAGCCTCCCCAGGCGTCCATCCAGTCGTTGGCGTCGACTGTCACCGAGGCGCTGATGCCGTCGGAATAGGGAGCCCACTGGCGTATTTCGCCTTCCTTGGGGAAGTCGGTGAGGTCGGTATTGGCAATGTAGGCAGTCACGTCCACTGTTCCCTCGAGATAGGCGCCGTAGAGCGCGATGGGGAATGTCAGCGACTTGATGTGCGCCCTGGTGGTGGCGCCGGTGGCGTCGGTGGAGGGGGCGATGGCCGTGAGCACCTCGGCGGGGAATATCTGCTGCGATGCCGAGTAGCTTTCGGAGAAGTCGACGGGCTGGTTGACCGTCCTGCCGCCGGTAACGCCGGGGAGGTTATTCCAGCGTCCGCCGGGACTGAATGTATCGGCCTGCGCGGATGCTGCTGCAAGCAGCGCCAGGCCTGCGATTAAGACTTTTTTCATGTGAGATGCGTTGAATGGAAATGAAACGTTATTTTATCACGATTTTTGAGGCTGTGTTGCCTGTGCGGCGCACGTAGATGCCTGTGCCGAGGTTTTCGGGGGCTACGCGCACGCCCTGGAGGTTGAAGAATTGTGTATTGGTGTCGGTGGCAGGAGCTTCGATGTCGGCGATGCCGTCGGCCGAGGTGTACATGAGCTTGAGCACGGGTACGTATTTGTTGGGGCCGTGGTAGGGGAACTGGATGCCGGTGTCGTAGCAGTGGAGGAATGTCTCGTTGGGACGGTCAGAGCCCATCGACATGGTGGTGTATTTGTCGGTGCGCATGGCGTAGGTCACCTGGCACTGGGCGTCGTCGGTGCTGGTGCGGTCAGAGTAGACGGTGAGCAGCAGGTTGCCGCCGGTATAGGCCAGGGGCTTGTCGAGCACGAAGTGGATTTCCTCGTCTTCCATATAGTAAAGTTCAATTTCGTAGGCCAGGGTGCTCTGCGAGCCGGAGGGATCGAAGTCGACCCACATGTAGTCCTCGCTGCCGTCTTTCTGCTCGAACTGCGACTGCTCGCAGTTTTCGATAAAGAGGTGCAGGTCGGCCTCCACGATTGTGAACGAGCCTTCGTCGCCGTATTTGAATACCACTTCGGTGATGAGGTCGCCTTCCTTGAGGCCCTGGAGATACTCGGCTTCGTATATCATCTGAGTGCCGCAGTGGAGAGTGTACCACTGGAAGGGAGCGCGCTCCCACCATGAGCCGGCGCCTACCTTGACTTCTTCCGTGCCGGGAGTTTCAAACTCGCCCACGCATAGCGACTTTATCTCGTCCTGGGCGTTCATCGACATTGCAGCGGCAGCGGCCGCGAAAAGGAGTAACAGTTTTTTCATAGAAAATGTATCGGGGTGTGTTAATAAGGAAAAATCGGATTTGTGACAGGCCCGGCGGAGGCGGAGCTGCGCCGGGCCTGTGTGGAGGGAAGGTTTATTTTACCAGTACTTTTGCGGTCTTGCCGTTCTGTCGGCGGATGTACAGACCCGGGGCGAGGGCGTCGGCATCGACACGCACACCGCGGAGGTCATAGAATTCGGGCGTGCCGTCGGATTCGGCCTCGATGCCGGCGATGCCGTCATAGCCCAGGAGGTACACGTGCTGCAGGGGCGAGAAATCGCTACGCTCCACATCATAGTCGTAGGGATCGTCGGGGTCGTTGTATGTGACGATATTGGCCTGTATGTCGTAGGCGAGGTGCTTGGCGCCGTAGGCGTAGGGGAGGGTGGCGAATGTGGTGGACGTAGTCTCTACCTCACGCACGGCCACGGGGCGCAGGGCTGTCTCGCCGGCCTTGAAGTTCTGGATCACCTCGAAGTTGTCGAGGAAGTCGATGTTGGCCAGGTACAGGCCGTCGGGGTCGTCGAGGATGCCGTAGTCGGTGTAGGTGAAGTAGGTGTCGTGTGCGCCGTTTTCAAATGTCACGGAGAATTTGTTCTCGCCGGTCTCGGTGAGGATGAATTCGCGCTCGTCGACGGTAGTGCCGTTGGCGGCGAGCTTTACGGTGGCGCCGCCGTAGCCCACAACCGAGAATTCCACGGTGTAGCGTCCGCCGTCGGCGGTAAGATCGATATAGGGCGAGAACACCACGCCGCTCACCATGCCGCGGGCATAGATGCCGTAGAGGGCCGACCAGTCGGGGGTATATGTCCAGTCAAAATCGTCGGAAAGGTTGGAATACAAGTTCTCGTCATATACCGGCTCGGCGAAAGTGCCTTTATTGACGAGGTCGAAAGACTCGGAGAGTATGACATACCTGCCGTCGGCGGCTATTTCACAAGGCTCATATACCATCACCGTATATGTTTCGGCGCCGGGATAGGCTTTCCAGTTGGCAGTAAAACCGTCGGCGGTGATATCGGAAGCTTCAAGCACCGTGGCGGGGCTGAGCAAGGCGGATCTCTTAGCCGATTTATGCAGAGGGGCGGCCGAGGCGGCTCCGAAGGCCATACATGACAGAAGCAGAATGGAGTAAAATTTTTTCATAAGCTTGCGGATGAGTTTATTGTTAACGCTCGCAAATTTATACAAAAAATATGAATTGTCAAATAAAAAATGAAAAAAGCTGACTTTTATACCCTGAATCGGGTATTTGTCTAGAAAAAAGCAAGCAGAAACGTTAACGGAGGCGGATTTTTAACAATTCGGGGGTAATGGCGCGCGAAAACGGCTGCCGGGGGCACGGTGATTTTCGAGTTTTTGGTGCGGTGTACCGTTTCCGCGGCTTGCCGGGGGCGCGGCGCCGTAATTTTGCAGTGTCAATTTTCATGAACTTATTCACAAATTTTAAAATTTCCATGGACAACGAAAAAGAACAGCCCGCGACACAGCCGGCGGCCGAGGCGCCCTGCCCCCCGGTCGTGTACCAGACTCCCGGCGTGGAGATGCCGCCTCCCGACCCCGACGACCCCAACGAGACATTCCTCAGCGGCTACACCCCTCCCGTGTCGTTTCTCGACGACCTCTCACTCTGAACATCAACCACACATTTAATCTATAAACACATTAATCTATAAATATGAACGAAAACAACTTTGTGCCCGGCACCGCCGGCGGAACCCACGTGGCAGGCATGCCTCTCACCCTCGAAGCCACCGCAAAGGCCGCGCCCGGCTTGCTGCGCAACACCCTCGACAGCCGTATCGTAAAAATCCGCCCCTCGGCCACGCCTATCGACCAGATATCGCGCATGAGCGGCGCCCGCCCCTGCTCGTCGATGACTGTCGACTATTACTCGGTGGACACCAAGGCCACGGAGACGCCCCTGTCGCGCGCCATCGACCTGGCATCGGCGGCCCAGCGCCCCGACGGCAGCCGCGTGGTGCACGTGAATGTCGACGACATAAAGATATTCAACGCCTCCGACACGGTGTATGCGGCCTGGACCGCCGAGGACGGCACGCACATGAGCTTTACGGGCTATGTGGTGGAAATCACCGAGCGCGGCGTGCTGGAGGTGGTGCCCGTGGAGCAGGACGGCAAGCCCTGCGAGGGCACCGTGCCCGCCGGCACCCCGCTGGTGCGCATGGGCCGCGCCGCCGCCGAGCTCGACGTGCAGTCGCCCCAGTTCCAGGCCATGCCCGTGAAGGCATCCAACAACTGTCAGATATTCAAGATGCAGGTGGAGCAGTCCACGCTGCAGAAGATGGCCGACAAGGAGGTGGGCTGGACCCTCTCGGACCAGGAGGAGGCCGCCATCATAGACATGCGCATGGGTATGGAGAAGAATTTCCTCTTCGGCCGCTGCGGCAAGGTCTACGACGGCCGCAAGGACGAGCAGGTGTATCTCACCGGCGGTATATGGCATCAGACCGACAATGTGATGGAGCTCGACGTGGAGCACATGACCCACGACGACCTCATAGACATCTGCACCCGCGCCTTCGCCCACAAGAACGGCTCGCAGGCCAAGATGCTGGTGGGCGGCACTGACTTTATCGCCGCCGTGTCGAAGGTGCCTGCCAGCCGCGTCATCGACGTGCGCGACTCGCGCGCCAAGTGGGGCATACAGGTGCGCGAGATCGTGTCGAACTTCGGCATGCTCTATCTTGTGCACTCCGACATGTTCGACCAGTGCGGCCACTCGCACGACGGCTTTGTCATCGACCCCGTGTATATCACCAAGTACACTCACATCCCCTTCCACGCCGAGAAGCTGAACCTCCGCAGCTCGGGTACCCGCAACACCGACGCGGTGGTGCTCACCGAGGCCTCGTGCCTGGTGCTCCGCTATCCCGGCTCGCACCTGAAGGTGGTGCACACTCCCGGCGTATGATTTTTTCCGTGCCATGCAGAAGATCTATACCCATAAAGAAATGCTGGCGATATGGCGCCGTACACTCGGCTTCGAGTGTACGCGCGCCGATGCGTCGGTGGCGGTGTTCGAGGGCATCAGCACCGATCTGTGGCTGGGCGAGCGCATGCGCCGCTGGTATCTGAGGCTGCTCGACACGGCCTCGCCGTCGCTGCTGCCCGTGACCGAGGGCGCGCCCGACGCCACCCTGAGGGAGCTGCCCGGCAACATGCTGCTCGTGAGCCCCGCGCCGGGTGTGCGCCGGGTGGTGTCGGTGAGGATGGAGGGCTGGCAGCGCACCCTCGAGCCGCTCGACACGACGCTGTGTGTGCGGCGCCTCAGGCGCATGGCCTCGCCCTATGCCCGTCCCGATGTGTACGAGCCGCTGGCCGTCACCGCCTACGACGGCGTGCTGGTCACCCCGCCCGCATCGGGCATCGTGGCCCATCTGGGCGTGATCGCCGACCCCGGCCCCGACAATTACATCCTCGACGAGTCACTGCTGGAGACAATCACCCCCAAGGAAATAGAATGTGTATGATTATAATCTACAGGTATTATGCAGAAAGACTATGAAACCTACCGGCGCGCCTGCGAGGCATGGCAGGCGGCCGCCGTGCTGCGCGCCCGCCGCGAGCGCCACAAGCAATATACCTACGGCGACCAGTGGTGCGACATCGTGCCCGACGGCTGCGGCAACATGGTGAGCGAGCGGCGCCTGGTGGAGTCGACCGGCAAGCGGCCGCAGACCAACAATCTGATACGCCGCCTCGTCAAGACCGTCGTGGGCCGTTACCGCGACCTGGCCGCGGCCGGCAAATACTATGACCCCGACCCCGCCGGCATCGACAGCCGCAACTGCCTGGCCGAGCTCGACGCCCGCCTGCTCGAGGAGTATGTGATATCGGGCTGCGCCGTGCAGCGCGTGGTCGACGAGGTGCGCCCCCGCGGCAGCGGCGTGTGGATCGACAATGTGAACCCCGCGGCGTTCTTCGTGAACCGTTTCACCGATCCGCGTGGCTTCGACATAGACTTCGCGGGCATGATGCACGACATGGCCTGGCCCGAGGTGGTCAACCGCTTTTCGGGCGGCTCGCGCACACGCATGGCCGCCCTGAAGATGATGTACGACCGCGCGCAGGAGCACGGCCCCCTCGACTGCCGCGACATCATAGGCGTGTCGGTCACCGGCGACGACAGTTTCGGCGAATCGGCGCCCGGCCGCATGCGCGTCATAGAGACATGGAGCCTCGAAGGGCGCCAGACGGTGGTGCGCGGCCGCGTGCGCATGGACATGGTGTGGCACTGCCGCTGGCTGGGGCCCGACGCCACGCTGCTGGCCGAATACAACTCGCCCTGGGGCCACGGCGGCCACCCCTTCGTGGTGAAGTTCTATCCCCTCACCGACGGCGAGGTGCACTCGTTCGTGGAAGACGTGATAGACCAGCAGCGGGCCGTCAACCGCCTGGTGGTGCTGGCCGACTCGATGATGGCCTCGTCGGCCAAGGGCGCGCTCCTGTTCCCCATGGACCAGCTGGCCAAGGGCGTTACCCTGGAAGACATAGGGCGGCTGTGGGCGCGGCCCGACTCGGTGATACCCATATCAGGGCAGGGCGCCACGATGCCCTCGCAGGTGGTGACGTCCAACACCGGCTCGGCGCCATACCAGCTGCTGGCGCTGCAGATGAAGCTGTTCGACGATATATCGGGCGTGGGCGACGCCCTGCTGGGCCGCAACGTGTCGCCCTCCACGGGCGCCGGGCTCTACGAGGCGCAGGTGCGCAACGCCGCCACCGTGCTCACCGACCTGCTCGAATCCTTCGCCTCCTTCACGGCCGAACGAAACGAAAAAGCCCGCAACACGCCCGCCTCACTCGAGCAAAATAACCTTGGCCGAGCTGTTATCCATCCCCGTCATGGTCCGCCCCACCCGCGCACCGATGAATGTAATCAAAAAAAGTTGAATCGGAGGCTTTAAAAGCAGTCGATTCAACTTTTTAAATCAATGTCCACTAAAAAATCAGAGGAGCTCTTTGAAATAATTGAAATTCAATTTGCTGTAGCGGATTTTTAAGTGCGACGATTTGAAATTATCTTTGCTCATTATATGGTGGGGGTAAGGCATGATGTTAGCGGATAACTACCTTGGAGGTCGTGGAGCCATCTACCTTGATATATACACCCGAAGAAGCGGGCACGTCGGATATTTTTCTACCATGTAAATCATAGTAAATAATATTATCGTTGGTGTCTGTTGTAACATCGGGTATGCCTGAATTGTTATCCCAGAAATACAACATAAGCAGAATGTTGCCCAAAATAAATAACAGATCGTTATCACCGTCAGGAATAAATACAGGGCGGATATACTTGTCGGGGCGATTAGAAGGAGGAACGGTACCTCCGGGTGTCTGACCTTCTACGCTGCCTTCGATCTGCCCGGAAATAGGGACAGAACCGGGATTTCCGGTAATAGTAGGCACCTGTGAACTGGGCACCTTATTGTTGGAATCTGTACTTGACGCGTACGATTCCTTTTTATTCATGGCTTGGCGAATATGCTTGGGAACTTTATACGGTTGTAATAGAACACCGTTTTCATCGCACTCTGCCAGATCCATAAATATCCTGTCATTATAGTAACCGTTTTCACAGTGGAATACTGCATTCAGACCCAAGATAGAGTTGTTTCTGGTAGGATATCTCTCGATTGTAACATCGTCCAGCACTAATGTTCCTTGTGTATATTTGGCCAACGGTACCTGAACGGGTGTTCCAATCGGAACCCACTCGTAGTTGGAATATTGGAAGAAACCGATATATCGGTCATCGGTATAATAATAATCCTCCAACGTGAAACCGGCGGAGCGCGTTTCGCCGGCCTCCAGCTTGACATTCAGTTTTGAAGATTGTGAAAGCAGTTTATATGTTCCGTCTGTTCTCTTCTCGCATATTCCCATAATTATATCTGCTGAAATATCTCTTTTACCGGGATTGACAAGGTCGGTTTTAGCTGAAAAACTGCGGCCGGAAAAAATAACTTCAGGGAGCTTGGAATTGATGGCCATAAGTTTATCGCTATCCGAGGATGCATAGACTTTGAAATTATTACCGGCCACATCAACATAGTATATTCTTTTATTTAGATTAGTATGGATGTCTTTCCAGGTGTTAGTTTCACAGATATAGAACGCCGGTGTTATCTTATATGTTCCGTCTGCAAGATCTTCGGGAACCGTTTGATTCCAGCCATCCGAGTAGATATTGCCGTAGGTTCCTTTTTCTGCATAGATAACTTTACCGCTATTGACATCCTCAAATTTAACTCCATACTCCAGAGCTTGTGAGGAGTACCTTAGGGAAGGATAGCATGTTATCCAGATGCAATTAAGATTCTCTCTATAGGAAGCACTGAAAGTTGAGGAAGTGCATACCACTTCTGGAGCGACATCCAGTGTCTGAGGAAAGAGATTTATAAATATGACCTGATCTGTGCCATATCCTTCTGTAGAAAAATCAACCTCCGGATCTGCGGTGTATAACGATGCAAGATTGTAATAACCGTCATAATTACCGCCCCAGCCCCAGTTTATATGGAAAAAACCGTCTCCATCGTATCCGTCACAAATAATGGCATGACCTATCTTATATGTTGATGCCAGATTTGCACATATTAAAACGGGGAGCCCTTTTGAAAGTTGAGAGTACAACAACTCTGACCATTCTTCTATGGAGAAGTGCGTGCTGTTGATTTTGCTTATATACTCACTATAACCGAAGTGCGTCTTCATTGCATTCGGCACATTGTCGTTACTTGCATTCGTAACTGCTTTGTCCCAGTCCGCTTCCACGGCTGTGGCGCAGCAATACATCAAGTCATTGACTGCTTTAATCTGCTCCTCTGTCGGTTCGCCGGTCTGATAATCATCAATGAGATTGTTGTAATCAAAGGTAAATTCCGAGTAATCGACGTCTATATCCTTCATTCCACCGGGCCAATAGTATGATTTCGACCCGACAGGCCTTGCAGGGTACTTATAATAGTTTACAATTTGCGCAAGTGCAGTGCCTACGCATCCCGTGGGATAGAGTGTGCCTAATCGGGATAGCGTAATATTATTGTAAGGTTCTGTCTGGTTCCATTTTGTGCTTAATAATGGAGCTATGGCATTTTTATTTTGTATTCCGACAGGCTGTTTTTTTGACCTGTTGCTCTTTAGGAGCATTTTGAGGGCCTCAGGCATATTTTGTGAGTCGAACGAGCCTTTTTCACTATATCCTATCACGCCCTCATGCATATCGTCGGCCGCCAGAATCACGAATCCTTTTTTATTGACTGTGTCTGAGTAGACATACATCGGAGAATTTGTCTCTGTCATAATAGTCTCTACAAAAGAGAGGCGGTCGATGAGACGGTTTGTGACAAGGGCTTGTGTCTTGAACTTCTGAAGAGCCTGGGTCGGGGTCTGTACTTTAGCTGTGGCAGTGATGCTGACAGCAAAGCAAAGAATAGCGAGTAAATAATTGGTTGGTTTCATATTGATTTGAATGAATCTTACTTCGCAATTTTAAAATAATTAAATGAAATTTTCTAATACTGTCCACTAAAGAATGGACTGGGTTAAAAATTAAATTAATTCGACTAACTTGAACCATAGATACGAATCCTTCGCCTCCTTCACGGCCGAACGAAACGAAAAAGCCCGCAACACGCCCGCCTCACTCGAGCAAAATAACCTTGGCCGAGCTGTTATCCATCCCCGTCATGGTCCGCCCCACCCGCGCACCGATGAATGTGGGGTCGGTGACCACAAACTTGCGGCCGCCCTGCATGATATAGTCGCCGCGCACGTCGCCGTTGAACGCCACCGCCGCGGCCAGATGGCCGGGATAGTATATCAGCAGGCATTTCAGCCCCAGCAGGTCGCGCACCAGGCGGGTGAACAGTATCGAGCGGTCCTCGCAGTCGCAGTAGGGATAATACAGCGTCTCCTCGGGGAAGAATGCGCGGTCGTGGCCCCATACCTTGTCATCGTACTCATAGACGAATGCCGTCTGTACCCAGTTGAGCAGCCTCTCCACCGCCTCGAGCTCGCCGAGGCCGGCGATGAGGCCCTTGAGGCGCGGGTACAGGCGGTTTTTTACATGCGAGCTTGTGGGCGTGTTGGCATACATGGCCCAGCGGCTCAGGAAGTTGCCGCCAACCTCGGAGGTGGGATAGGTGTTGAAGAAGTCGATGAGGTTCTTGTTGGCGGTGACTGAGACGCGGAAGTCGGCGTAGCGTTTCGAGGCCAGCTCGCGCGTAGGAGTCTCGGCCAGGGCGAGTATCTGCTCGGCCGGAATCCACAGCGACAGGGCCTGCTCTTTGGGGAACTTTGCCTCGGAGATGTTGAGGCGGTTGCCCGTGTCCTCGAAGGGGTAGAACCGCTCGCCGTCGATGGTGTAATAGCCCTGGTCATAGAGCATGTGGCGCGTGGCATAGAGCATCACCAGGCGCCCGTCGGCCTCGCCGAGGCGGATGCGGTAGCCCGACTGGCTGAAGATGTAGGCCATGAGCATCGTGGCCGAGTTCTTGTCGGGGGCGTAGGACCGTGCCAGCGATTCGAGCATCTTGAGGTAGGCCCAGTCGCACAGCCGGTGTTTCTGCCGCAGTTTTATGCAGTCTGACACCAGGGCGGCGTAGGCAGGCGAGCTGAGGGTGTTCCAGCTTTCCGACACGACGTCGGCGCCGGCCGTGCCGAGCCTGAAGCGCGTGCCTGAGGGCACCCTCACGTTCATAGCCGTGCCCATGAAGCTGAAATCGTGGCCCACGGTGTTTACCTCGGGGTCCTCGCGCACGGGCGCTATCGGGGTGGCGCGGTTGTTGTCCTTTATGGGCTTCACTACGTCGTCGATCACTATCGGGCGGTCCTTGACGGGTTCGTCGCCCTTCCAGGGCACTGGTGCCACGGGCTTCACGTCCTTGTCGGGCCTTTCGTCGCCGCGGTTATGGTCGTGGCCGCCCCACTTGCCGCGCAGCATGCGGGCATACTCGGCGTTGAGGCTGGTGCGGTAGTCGTTGAAGTTGCCGGCCCGGTTGCGGTTGAACGCGTTCTTGTCGGTGGTGCCGGTGCTTGTGCGTGAACTGTTGAACGGGTCGCGGTTCTGCGCCGGGCATGCGGCCGCGGCGAGCGTGGCGGCAGTAAGGAGGATAAGACGGGCCGGTAAATTCATTTATTAATCGGACAAATATTTATTATTAATACTCGTCGTAGTCGGGGACTATGACGTTGATGTCGGGCTGCTCGGTAAGATTGTCCACGACGGGGCCGAGAACATACTGTGCATAGGCCAGGGCGAGCTGGCGCATGGCGTCGATTTCCTGTCGGCGCAGGTCTATCTCGGCGCGTTTCTGTTCCTTGTCGAAGGCGCGGTCTTCATCCTCGCGGGCTATGACGCGGGCGATGTTCTCGCCGATCTTTCCGCTGATTTCAGCGAGCAGGGCGCGGGCGTCTTCGGCGCATGCCGAGCGGTGGTCGATGGCGGCGAGATATGCGGCGGCCGTCATGGCAGCTTCCTCGGTCTGGGCCGCATGCCACACGGCCATGGCCTTGGACAGCTTGTCGGCGCAGTCCTTGTCGATGTATGTCTGCCACACGGCCATCATGGCGTCGGCCACGTCGTCGTAGCCGGGTGTACACGGCGGCACGGTGCCCAGCGTGTAGAGGGCCTTCTCATATTCGCCGCGGGTGGCGAGCACCTGCGACTGACGGATGATCGAGGGGATATGGCCCGCATAATAGGCTGTGACCTTGTCGCGGGCGCGCGCCAGGAAGCGCTGCAGGTCGCGGTTTGAGGCGTTGATGCCCGATATGGCTTTTCTCAGAGCCTGGGCCTCGTTGTGTCCGGCGCCGCGGACGGCGATGGAGGTGGAGCCGAATTTCTCGCCTCCGAGGAGGTTGGTGAGCACCAGGTATATCTCTATGCCCTGGCTCACGACGGGGCGTGTGCCCGATGTGACCTGCTTGTCTGTCTCCGACACTGACACGGTGAGGCACAGGTGTGACAGCTCCGAGCTGCCGAAGCCCTCGGTGGTGACGGCCTGCGTGATTTTGTTCTGCAGCATTTCTATGTTGGCGCCGGAGAGGGAGCAGTCGCTTTCGGTGACGCTGACCATTACGGGCAGCTCACATTCGCGCACCTGGGCGCCGGCGGAGGCTGAGGCGAGGGCCACGGCGGCCGCCATTATGATTTGTCGTATTGTAGGCATGATGGTCTTGGGAAGGCGGTTATCGGATGAAGATGTTTACTTTGCCGAGGCCCTTGATCTTGAAGTCGGCTTCCACGCCGTTGTCGGCGAGGTAGTTGATGAGCTTCTGAGCCACGTCCTTGGCACCCTGGCGGCGCTGGCGACCCCTGATGGTGTATGTGAGGGGAATGTAGACTCCCTGGTACTGGAGGAAGGTGTCGCCGCCTTTCATGCGGTCGAGGCCGCCGCCGTCGACAGAGTTGTCATACAGGAAGTCGTCGATGTGCTCGCGCAGCGACAGATCGCCGATGCGGCTGCCCATGCGGTAGCTCGAGGTGTTGGTGGTCTTGATGTCGAATGCCACCATGCGGCCCTTGGTGGTCATTGACTGATAGTGGGTGAGCATCTTCTTGAGGAAGGGGTCCATGGTGCCCATGATGGCCTCGCGCAGGAGAATGACGGGGTTTGAATCCGTGGCCTCGGGGCCCACGCCCTCCACGGGCGCGAAGACCTGCGAGGTGTAGGCGTCGGTGCCGCGCAGGGTGTAGGACACGCGATAGCGCGGCCCGGTCTTGAGCAGGTCGAACTGTACTTTTACCAGTATGTCGGCGTTGGAGTTGCGGATAATGGCCTCTTCCACGCTTTCCGATTCGTCGCCGCCGGCGGCGGTGCTCATGGCGTTGTCCTCCTTGGCGCTGTTTATGGCCTCGAAGAGGTCAATGATGACGATATCGGGCGAGCGGTCGGTGATCATTGACGCAATCTGTGTGAGCACGCCGTGGAGCGAGGGGTCTTCCTTCATGGCGCGTTCGTAGTCGGGAATCTCCTCGGTTACGCCCATGTTGTCGAAAGTCTGCACGTAACCGTGGTTTTTACAGTAGATCATGTCGGGCACCACCATCACGTGGGGCGGTGTCATGAGTTTCTGTGCCGGAGCCACGGGGGCTGCCAGGATCATGGCCATGCATGCGAGCAGGGCCTTCAGGATTCTTGTTTTCATCATTTGTCCAAGATTTTATCTTTGATGAAGCGGTCGATGAGACCTTCACGGTCTACGGTTATCTCCATGGGCTGCACCACTCGGTCGTTGCCGATAAAGCGGGCATCCTTCTCGGGCTTCTCGGCCTTGATGTACTTTTTGTATTTGCCGCCGTCCTTGAAGAACTTGTTGAAATATTCGCGGTGGATTCTGCGGGCTGAGGGATTGTCCAGCACGGGCATGGAGTTGCAGCCGTTGCCGCGTGTGATGTGGCCGAACACCACGTCTTCCACGGCCTTCTTGCGCGCGTTTTCCTCGGCGGCCTTCTGGTCTTTGCCTTCGCCCCACACGCGCAGGCGCATGCGTCCCGAGGGGTCGGAGCCGAGGCATTCGGTGTCGTAGCTGCGGTAGGCGATGGTCGACGGCAGCTCTTTCTTGCCGCAGGCGCCTGCGAGCAGCATGCACGCCAGGGCGATGATGAGTGTACGTATATTCATGATGATTATGTTTTCGTCAGATGAGGGGGATTACGGTCACCACAGATTGCCGAAGCCTTCCACGATGCCCGATTTTTCAAGGAACTGCAGCAGGCCTTCCTTGTCCACGAGCAGGCGGCCGGTCACCTCGAATTTGTTTTTGGGAAGTTTTGTCACTACTACCGATTCGTTCTCGAGGTTCACATAGTTCTTGTAGAGCCCTTCGTTGTAGAATGCGGTGAAGAATTCGTTTTTCATGACCTTTACGGCCGGGTCCTCGATTAGGGCGCGCTGCGAGGTATAGCCCTTTCCGGCCGCCACTCCGCGAAACATCACGCCGTCTACGGCGAGGCGCTTGAGATAGTCGAGCGCGGTCTTGTTCTGCTTCTTGTCGAGGACGGTGGTGAGCTTCACGTAGTAGCGTCCTCCGTCGCCCTGTCCGGCCATGCGTATGTCAAAGTCCTGGGCAGAGGCGGCGGCCGCGCCGGCCAGGATTATCAGCAATAGTGTTATAAGTTTTCTCATACGTTATCGGTATATGTGTGTTGTTATTTCATTTCACGAATCTGCAGGCCCGGCATCTGGGCGAGTTCCTCGCGGTTGCCTTTCTTGACGTTGAATGCCGTGCCCTTGTTGCCGTCGTCAAAGTAGTTGTCAAATCGTATGTCGCGGTTGTTCCAGGGCGATATGGCCTCGGCCACGCCGATGCGCTTGTATGATGTCTTGCCCTTTTTGTCGCGCGAGCGCTGCACGATTTCATATTTTTTGCCGGGCTCCACGTCCTCCTTGGTTCCGATGTGCGAGTAGAGCACGGGGCCTTCAAAGTAGAAGGGCGTGCGCGGACGGAACACCACGAAGCGTTTCGACAGGTTGGTGATGCTCTTGGCCACGGCGCGCTCGCACACGTCGAGAATCACCTCGTCCTCGTTGCTCCACGAGCGCAGGATTGTCTTGTCGCTGGCGGCCTTGTAGTCGCCCACGTATTCGAGGCCAAACCGCGCGCTGTCGAATGTGGAGCGGCGGCGCGATGCCTCGGCGCGGGGCGTCGACTCGTCTACCCAGTAGTTGTTGAACATCACGCCGGTCATGTAGTCGTCCCAGTTGAGTCGATAGAGATAGGCGTGGATTCTCACCCTGAAGCCGCCTATGTCGTTGAGCACGGCCGCGGCGCCCGCCGTGAGGGCCGAGCCTGCCTGCCATGTGGATGCCTGGCTGGATTTGCTGCTCGCCTTGGAGTAGTCGCCCTTGTTATACGCGTCAATGGCCTGGGCCTCGTTTATGGCGCTCATTACTCCCATGCCTATCGACAGCCCGGCCGAGACCAGGGCGCCTATCTGAAAGCCTTTTTTCTTGTCGATATAGTCCATGTCGCACACCAGCACGAAGGTGCTCTCGAGGAGCTCGATGCCTTCCTCGCGCAGAATCGACGTGCCGCGCACGTTGTTGAGCGAGCGTACATAGTCGTCGTGGAACGCGCCGTAGCCGCCGCGCTCGTGGATGAGGCTCATGTCCATGCGTCCGTCGACGCTGTTGCGGTTGAACCAGCGGGCCACCACGCTCTTGGCTATGTCGTGGCGACGCAGCAGCAGGTCGATGTCCTCCTTGCTCTGCTTGCCGCTGACCTGTATCACGCGCACGTCGACATTGTGCTCGTTGTAGCGGGCGGGCATGGGAAATTCCTGGAATATGCGGGTCATTGCCTCGGCATACTGCTTGTCGCTGTGGGCCAGGAGCACCAGGCACAGCGAGCTGCGGCGGTAGTGGTCGCGGTCTGATGTCGACTGCGTTACGCCGTTGGCGGCGCTCGTGACGGCGCCACCGCCATAGGGGATATTGAGCTTCAGCCCCGCGTAGAACAGGTCGGCCACGCCGGGATTGGCGTCGACAATCTCGTCTACACCAAGGTTATATCGTTCCGCGATACTTTCGAGCGTCTCGCCCGATACCACCGTATGGGTCCGCTGGGCCGATACGGCGAGAGAGGCCACGATGATGGCCAGCACAAGGAATATACGTCTCATGACAGTGGATTGAGGCTCAGAGTTGGATTATCACGATGTTCGAGAGGCTCCAGAATGCGGCGGTGTCGAGGATGACGAGGCGATACTTGTTGTCGCCGACCTTCTCGAAAGTGTAGCTTCCGGCGGGAGCCTGGCTCAGTAGCTTGGGTTTCTTGGAGTTGAGGGTCACTTCGTTGAAGTGGCGGATGTCGACTTTCTGACAGTCGCTGATGCGCACGTTGCCGGCGTCGAATTTTCCTTTTTTCAGGAATCCGCCCTTCAGGATGCCCATCTGCTCAAGCTCTTTTTTCGGCTTGGCCATGAAGTAGCCCTCGTTGAGGCGCTCGGTCTGTTCGGCCACGGTGCGGTCGAGGGTCTCGTTTTCGCTGGTCAGCATGGCGTTGCTTTCGTTGAGCGAGGCCACGTTCTGTGTCAGCTCGCTTATCGAGCGCTTGCTGTTGGCGAGTTCATTGCGCAGGGTATTCATCTGGGCTTCCTTGGCCTCGAGCTGTGCGTTGAGGTATGTAATCATCTCTGTAAGGCGCTTCACCTGCTCGGCCGAGCCGTTGGCTTTCTTGCTGTTGAGCGAATCGGTGAGCTCGGCGATTCGGCTGCGCTGGCGGCTGATTATCTGGGCAAACTGCAGGATGCGGTCGCGGATCTCGCGGCGGTTGAGGGTGCGTCCGGTCTCGGGGTCGACGTTTACGAGGAGCATCTTTTCCTGAGTGGAAATACTGTCGACACACGATGCCACGTCGCCGAGATAGCCGTTCAGTTCGGCCAGTTCGGCGTTGGTGTTGGCGGCCACGCCGGCTATCGAGTCGCGTTCGGCGGCGAGGCGGTCATATTCGGCACGGTCTACGCCACAGGAAGTGACAACAGCGGCCAAAGCGATTGCAAGGGCATACAGGATGGAGTTTTTCATGTTGTGCGGAAGGAAATAACGATTGGATATTATTAGAGTGTATATAAGTACTTTGCAAATGTATATTATTAATTTTATACAAAGGAACCTAAAAAAGGAAAACGATTGTTAATATGCGTAATTCGCGACACAGCTGTATATTACGGCGCGACGGGAACCCGTAACAGAATTTACGGATTCCCGTCGGAAATAAGGGGAATATAAATATAATTTATATATGTATGTGTGTCAGTCTGAGCGGATTTCGGAGAGCTCGGGGTGGAGGGATTTAGACTGACGGCTTGTGAAAACCGCTTTTTTTGTCAAGATTGTCCAATAGCTTCAGAGCCTCAGACGCCGGAACAATCAGAGGCTTTCCGTCTTTATCAGCTATCACAACATCTTCTCCAAGTTTAGCCTTACGCTCATATAGATTGCGTTGCGTTTCTCGGATATTCCGTAAAACTCTTTCAGACCATCCTATTTCTTCACTTTCTGACATTGCTCTTCTGTTATGTAATTATATCAGAATCTGATATTTTAAATTACTGTCTGCCTATATCGTTCAGTCTGAGCGGATTTCGGAGAGCTCGGGGCGGAGGGGGTAGGTGTTGCGGAGGGTCTCGAACGAGGCGGGGTTGGCGCGCAGGGCGGCGGTGTCGGCCATGGGGTTGTATGAGCGGAGTGCGGCGGCGGGGGTGATGTAGCGGGCGGGGGCCGGGGGCTCGGGGCCTTCGATGCGGAGGGCGGGCAGCCCGAAGTGGCGGCACAGGGCGGTCAGCACCATCTGCGAGGCGCGGCGCTTGCCTTCGAGCGAGTAGCCGGCTATGTGGGGCGTGGCCACGGAGGCCAGCGACAGCAGTTCGGGCGATATCTCGGGTTCGTTTTCCCAGCAGTCCACTATGGCGTGGCTCACCACGCCGGCGCGCAGGGCGTTCACCAGGGCGGCGGTATCGGTGACGGGGCCGCGGGCGCTGTTGATGATTATGGGGGCGCGGCGCAGGCTGTTGAAGAAGGCTTCGTCGGCCATGTGAAAGGTGGGATAGGGGCCGTGGGAGGTGAGGGGGGTGTGGAAGGTGATGATGTCGGCCTCGCGTGCGATGTCGTCGAGCGACGACCAGCGGTCGCCTCCTTCGGCGTCGCGTCGCAGGGGGTCGCAGAGCATCACGGGCATGTCGGCCGAGCGGGCCCAGCGTTCGACGATGGAGCCTACATGTCCCACGCCCACGATGCCGAGGGTGTAGGAACGCAGGGGGCGGCTGATGAGCTGCATTATCGAGGCGAATACATACTGTGCCACGGCGGGGGCGTTGCAGCCCGGGGCGTTGACGGCTTCGATGCCTTGGGAGGCGCACCACGGGAGGTCGATGTGGTCGGTGCCGATGGTGGCGGTGCCGATGAACTTTACGGCCGAGCCGCCGAGCAGGGCGGCGTCGCAGCGTGTGCGTGTGCGCACGATGAGGGCGTCGGCGTCGCGCACGGCGTCGGGGGTGATGTCGGCGGCGGCGAGGCGTCGCACGTCGGCGTATCCGTCGAGAACGCCGAGGAAGGGCACGTTGCGCTCGACTATGATTTTCAGATTGCTATTCGCCATAGATACAGTATTATATACACGGTGGCGACGCTGAGCACGGCGGCATACTGGCGGTCGAACCGGTGGTTGACAAAGTAGTGGGTGAGCTGATAGGCGGCGCACATGTTGAGCAGCGGCAGGTAGGCCATGATGTTGTTGTAGTTGAGGATCATGGCTGCCACGGTGGTGACGGCCACCACGGTGAGGGCGCCGTTGTAGGCTCTGGCGCGCGCGTTATAGGCTATGGTCTTCATGACGTTGAGCGCGGTGGATGTCACCAGCAGGAAGGCGGTGTATCCGGCCACGATGAGCAGGTAGACGGCCGAGCCGGGGTTCATGGCGCTGAATATGGCGGCCGGCGAGGGCAGGCGGAAGTCGGCCGTCGTGACTACTCCGAAGCCCGGCAGCAGAATCCACACCGTGAGCAGCCCCAGCACCGAGGCTATGTAGGTGCGCGGCGCGGGGATGCGCATCTGCGCGCACATGAGCCAGAACACGGGGATGAACACCACGAAGCAGTATTGCACGGCCGCGCCGAGCGACAGCAGCAGGAAGGTGAGGAACACGCGGCGGGTGCGCCACGGGTTGTCGTAGCAGCTGAACATCAGGTAGATGCCGCATATCACCGACAGGGCCAGCAGCGTGCCCGAGTTGAGCGTGAGCACGGAGGCGGGGATGGCGGCCTGCATCACGGCGAACAGGCCTATGTGTAGCTTTGTCACGGCGCGCAGCACGTTGTAGGCCTTGTTGACGTTGTACATCATGAGCATGATGAGCAGGTTGAGGCCTATGTTGATGCCCGTGCCCGCCCAGGCCGGCAGGGGCCACGAGGGAGGGGAGGGAAGGGCCACGCCCGTCTCGGTCTGCGGGGGTATGGCTGTGTCGATGCCGCCGGTGACGGCGAGGTACAGCGCGGCCACGGCCACCATGACGGAGGCGGCCGTGAACGAGTGGAAGCGTTGGCTGAGCAGTGCTGATTTCATCGGATTGACGCGCCGGGAGCGGAAGAGAGCCTGTGGGCGGTTACTTTTCGCCGCTCAGGGCGAGGACGTCGCGGCCTATGTCGCGGCGATAGTTCATGCCGTCGAAGTGTATGCGGCTCAGGGAGTCGTAGCTGCGGGCCAGGGCGTCGGCCAGGCCGGTGCCGTAGCTTGTCACGGCCAGCACGCGGCCGCCCGAGGTGAGCAGGGCGCCGGTGGCGGGGTCGCGGCGTGTGCCGGCGTGGAAGATTATCGACTCGGCGGGGTCGAGGTCGCCGGTGATTTCCTTGCCTTTGGGGTACGAGCCGGGATATCCGCCGCTGACGGCTATGACGGTGGCGGCGGCGCGGGGGTCGTGCTCGGCGGGGATGTCGCCGAGATCGCCGCGGGCGCAGCCTTCGAGCAGGTCCACGAGGTCTGAGGCCAGGCGGGGCATCACCACCTCGGTCTCGGGGTCGCCCATGCGCACGTTGTATTCGATCACCTTGGGCTCGCCGTCCACGTTGATGAGGCCCAGGAATATGAAGCCGCGGTAGGTGAGGTTTTCGCTCATGAGGCCGCGCACGGTGGGAATGATGATGCGCTTCTCCACCTTGTCCATGAATTCCCTGTCGGCAAATGCCACGGGGCTCACGGCGCCCATGCCGCCGGTGTTGGGGCCGGTGTCGCCTTCGCCCACGCGCTTGTAGTCCTTGGCCACGGGGAGGATGCGGTAGCCGCCGTTGCCGTCGGTGAGCACGAATACCGAACATTCAATGCCGTCGAGGAATTCCTCGATGACAACGCGGCTCGACGATTCGCCGAACTGTCCGGCCAGCATCTCGGCCAGGGCCTTGCGGGCCTCGTCGAGCCCGGGAATGATGAGCACGCCCTTTCCGGCGGCGAGGCCGTCGGCCTTGAGCACGTAGGGCGGACGCAGGGTGGCCAGGAATTCGCAGCCTTCGGCGAGGGTGTCGGCGGTGAAGGTGCGGTGGGCGGCGGTGGGGATGCCGTGGCGGTTCATGAATTCCTTGGCGAAGTCTTTCGAGCCTTCGAGGGCGGCGGCGGCTTTCGAGGGGCCGACTACCATGACGGGCTTGTCCTCGAAATAGTCGTAGATGCCTGCCACGAGCGGGTCTTCATTGCCCACAACGAGCATGTCGACGTGGTTTTCGGCTATGAATGTCCCGATGGCCTCGAAGTCGAGGGGCGATATGGCCACGTCGGTGCCGTAGGCGCCGGTGCCGCCGTTGCCGGGGGCGATCCACAGTTTGCCGCAGCGGGGGCTTTGCGAGAGTTTGCGGGCGAGAGCCGATTCGCGGCCACCCGAGCCAAGGAGAAGGATGTTCATGTGTCGGAGTTTTTTTGAGTATATGGTGTTATAGTCTGAATTATCGGGCTTTTACGCGCGGGTCGATTATGATAGTGGGGGGAATCAGTCGTCGCGGTTTTTCTTTTTCCAGCCGCGCGGGCGCATGATGGGGCCCTCCTGCGGCGGCAGCGACGGGCGGCGGCCCGTGAGCATCTTCAGCGCGTCGGGGTTGCGGCGCTTGGCCAGCGGGTTCTCGGGGTCGGGCTCGGGGATGGCCGGCGCCTGGGGGCGCTGCGGCGCGGCGTGGCGGTCGGGCGCGTGGCGGTCGGCCGGTCGGGCGGGTCGGCCCGGTTGTTCCCGGCGGCGGTCGGCGGGGCGTCCTGACGGGCGTCCTGCGGGGCGGTCGGCTTCGCGGCGGTCGCGGCGTTTTTCGGGACGAGCCTCGCCCTTGCCGATGTGTCCGCCGGCGCGGACAAACGATTTGCGGTCGCCGGCAAATATGATGTATTCGCGCAGCGAACATTCCAGCGAGCCGTTGAGCAGGGCGATTTTCTGCGACGGGGCCATGCCTATCTTGGCGAAGTATTCGTCGCGGTAGCCCAGCACCCAGGCGCTGTAGCCGGTGAATACGTGCTTGAACTGCGAGCCTATGGTGCGGTAGAGCGCGTCCATGTCGGGGGCGGCGATGCGCTCGCCGTAGGGCGGGTTGGTGATGAGGACGCCTGCGGGCTGCGGGGCCTCGGTCCATGCCGATATGGCGCGGCGCTCGAGCTCGATGTACTTGCCCACGCCGGCATTCTTGATGTTTGCGGCGGCGATTCTCACGGCCTCGGGGGATATGTCGGCGCCGTAGATCTTGTATTTCACCTCGCGCTCGGCCGAGTCGTCGTTGTAGAGGCGGTCGAAGAGGTCGGGGTCAAAGTCGGCCCACTTCTCGAATGCGAATCCGCGGCGGTAGATGCCGGGATTGATGTTGGCGGCGATCAGCGCGGCCTCGATGAGGAATGTGCCCGAGCCGCACATGGGGTCGACCAGGGGGCAGTCGCCCTTCCATCCGCTGAGCAGGATTATGCCGGCGGCGAGCACCTCGTTGATGGGGGCCTCGGTCTGGGCCACACGGTAGCCGCGCTTGTGCAGCGACTCGCCCGACGAGTCGAGCGACAGGGTTACGTCCTTGCCGTTGATGTGGACGTTTATCATCACGTCGGCGTCCTGGAGGCGCACGCCGGGGCGCTTGTCCTCGCCGTAGCGGTCCTTGAACCAGTCGACAATGGCGTCCTTTACCTTATATGTGACAAAACGGGAATGTTTGAACTCGTCGGAATTGGCCACCGTGTCGATGGAGAAAGTCTTGTCGGGCGAGAGCATCGTCGACCAGTCATACTCCTTTGCATGGTCGTAGAGGCTGTCGGCGTCGCCGGCGCGGAATTTGTAAAAGGGCTTGAGAATACGCAGGGCCGTGCGGCACGACAGGTTGGCGCGATACATCATCTCGAGGTCGCCCTCGAAGGCCACCATACGGCGCCCCGGCACCACATTTTCGGCGCCCAGCGCCCGCAGCTCCTCGGCCAATACTCCTTCAAGGCCCTGGAAGGTCTTGGCCACCATTTCAAATCTGTTCTCCATATTTGTCGATTTTCTCTAATTCAGTGCAAAGTTACGCATAAATCCTGAAAATTGCCCATTTATTATTGAACAAGCATCCATAATTTTCTTGAAAAAGTTTTGTAACACAATTGCAACATTTGCCTTTACGGATTGTTATTAAAGTAAATACCGATGACAGCCGCCCGGCCGGTTGGAATAGAAATTCCGCAGATGGGGCTGAAAGTGCTACACGGCCGACCGGAAGACCAGACATCAGGCTGAATCGATACGAAAACACCTCCTTCTCGACAGTTACGGGGCAGACGGCAAGCGCAGCCGCCTGCCCCTGTCACTTTTTTACATGCCGTTCAATGATATATCGCTGAAAATAGTTAAATTTGAACCCGACTTTATAAATCATGAAGACACTCAAGCTGATTTTTGTATTTGTACTCCTCACGGGCCTCGGCGCTGTGTGCCATGCGCGGTCGTATAACGAAAAAATAGCCGATGCGATGAATAGTGGCGACTGGTTTGCCCTGGATTCATTGCACCGTTCTGCTCCGCAGGATTCGGTAATGCCCATGCTTGAGGTGTTTTCGCGTTGTCTTACAGGCAATCGTTTTAACCGTCCGGATATATCCGTCCCCGCATTTGATGAATTGTTCAATTCGTATGCGTCGGAGCTCGGGCTTGGCAACTTGCTGAGTTCTACCGTGATGTTTGCCGCCGACCTGAGCCGCATAGGATATAACGACCGTGCCTCGGAGCTTATGCAGGCAATCCGAACCTCTACGGATGAGTATCTCGACTCTACGTGGCGGGCGGCTTTGGATCAGGGCGCCGCGCGCTATAAAGCCCTGTCGGCATATAAGCCCTATGGCGTGACATTCAGAGAAGACACGGGGCGCATACCCTTTGTAATAGTGCCTGTGGGAGAGGCTAAGAAAGGCTCTGTACTGATGCACCTTGAAAATAGCCGTATCAACGGCCATGAGGCCGATATTACTTTTGACACGGGAGCCGGGGTCAATATGATATGTGACTCCCTCGCGGCCGAGTATGGACTTATCCCGATTGACGGATATATCACGGTGGCCGGCGTAGGCAGTCGCGAAGGGCGGTTTGCCATCGCCCGTGAGCTTGAAATAGGAAATATGACAGTTACCGACGTACCTTTTGTTATAATGAACTTTGAAACCGGCAATGCCGAGGCCGACAAGTTTATAGATAAATTTAATGTTATAGCGGGCAGCGAGCTGATGCTGCGGCTGAAGGATGTGACGGTAGACTTTGTAAGAAAAGAGATTACGGTGCCGGCAGAGGCTCCCGTGCGCGGCGATGCTGTGCCCGATATGTGCTTTGGCGCAGGAATGGGGCTGTGTGTGAAAGGCAGTGTCCTTGACACACCGATGCTCATGAATATAGACACCGGCGATGCCTCATACGGATATTTAGGCAGCGAGTTTTTCAGACTTCATAAGGAATATATCGTCAATGAGGCGAAGCCCGATACTGTGCGTCGCGGCGGCCTTGGAGGCGTTGACGAATCCATCTGCTATCGGGTGCCGCGGATGCCTGTCAGCATGGGCGGACATACGGTCGGAGTGCCCGATATGGAGGTTTATGCTCAAGACATGTCATCGGCCATGGCTTTTAGTTGCAATATCGGATTGACAGCGTTGATGATGTTTGATAAAATACGGTTTAATCTTGTTGATTTCGTGTTCACCACATATCCACGGAATTTAACGTCATTTTACAGGCCGCATGGCGAGATTAAGCCTTTCAATTTCAAGAATTCCAATGGCCCTACGCTGTTCCAGGCGTTAGGCATGGTGGCCGTCGGGGTGGCGCGAGGTCTGATAAATCCTAACGCCCCGGCCAATCCGGATTTATGAGGCTCCTACAGGATATGAAAAGAGCCCGGCGCGGGGCCGGGCTCGGCGGCGCGATACCTGCCGCGCCGGTGTTCAGGCAAGCTTTATCAGCTCGGGGATGTAGCCGCGCACGTCAACGGTGATGTCGGTTTCCGTGACGGTCACCTTGGCATCGCGGTCAGAGAATATCATGGCCACACGGTTGTCGCTTTCGGTGTCCTCCTTGATTACCACGAGAATCTCGGTGTCGCCGAGGCGGTATCTGTCGAATTTCTGTGTGCCGCGCCACATGGCGGGGTTGTTCTGCCTGAACAGCATCGCATCGCGCACATAGTTGGCGAGCCGGCGCTCCCTGTCGTCGTCGGGGGTGAGCTGTCCGCCCGTACGTGACGCGTTGTCGGGCTGCGCGCCCTCGCAGTCGCGCGACAGGTCGGCGAATTCGTCGCCGTAGTAGAGCGTTATCGGGCCGGGATATCCAGCCAGTATCGCGAAGCGCGTCATGAGGTTGATCTCATTGTCGCCGTCGTAGAACTTGTCGGCGACCCTGACGCCGTCGTGATTGCTCAGAAACAGGTTGGGCAGCACGTCGTCGGGATAATAGCCCCTGTCTTTCGGCGAGGAGTACACCCTTACCACATCGTCCCATCCGTTGTCGAGGCCGCCCGAGTCCTGCTCGCCCATGGCGCCGCTGATGAGCTGCTTTCCGTCGAAGTCGAAGGCGCTTTTCAGGCCGCCGTCGCGGAATATTCGGGCGCTGATGCCGCCGGCATCGCTCCAGTCCTCGCCCACCATGTAGCCCAGGACGCCCCACTGCTTGCCTTCGGCGCGGCGGCGGTCGCACACCTCGCGCACGGCCTCGGAAATCTCGCACCAGTAGTTGTGGCCGTCCTGGCACAGCTGATATGCCTGGTCGAACCGCCAGCCGTCGATGTCGAAATTCTCGATCCAGTAGGTGGCCACCTCGCGGAAATAGTCGAGCGATTCGGGATATTTCACATTGCCCTTGCCGCCGTCCTCGCCGCGCTCGCTCAGCACGGGCGTGGAGTCGACGGTGTGGCCCGAGGGCGACGGCGAGCTTACGCCGCCGTGGTGGCCGAACACGCCGTCGAGGAAGACATACAGCCCGCGGTCGTGGGCCTTCTCCACGAGTTCGTGCAGCTCGTCCTCCGTTCCGAAGTGCGGGTCGATTTTAAAATAATCGTTGGCGAAATACCCCGTTCCGCGGAGCTTTTCGCCGCCCTCGGCCTCCGAGCTGTCAAAGACGGGCGTAAGCCACAGGGCGGTGGCACCCAGGCCCTTGATGTGGTCGAGCGCGTTGATGATTCCACGGAGATTGCCGTTCTTGCGCTCTCCGTCGGGGCCCCACAGGTCGCTGTAGCCTTTGGCTCCGCCCTTGCCATGCCGGAAGGAGCCCACCATAATCTGATAGATAGTGAGAGACCGCCAGTCCTCACTCGGATGTGTCTGTAATTCTGCCATAGGTAATTAAATTAATAGTGATTGTTAATTGAAAACCTTTTCGGGGATGCAAACCTCTTGACAACGCCCGCCGATAAATCCCCCGGGCGCGTCGTTACAAACGTTACAGATATCAGAATTAACAATCCCGCCCGCCCCGATGTTCGGTCAGCTCCGCCGGGCCGGGGCGGGGAAGTGCTAAAATATGATAAATGTTGTGTGTGGCCGGGGGGCGGAGATTGTGCGGCAGGCTATTTTGATGTATCTTTGCCGCACTCAACTTTGTCTTATCTTTAATCCACCGATACATGACAGTTCCCGACTTACTCGGCACCGACCAGAACGGCAATGAGGTGCGCCGCAGCGACTATCCCGGCAAAAAGATAGCCCTCTATTTCTATCCTAAGGATTCCACCTCGGGCTGCACGGCCCAGGCCTGCAACCTGCGCGACAATTATCAGGCGCTGCTCGACGCCGGATATCAGGTAATCGGCGTCAGCGTCGACTCGGCCGACTCGCACAAGAAGTTCATAGCCAAGAATGACCTGCCCTTCCCGCTTATCGCCGACACCGACCACCGCCTGGTGGAGCTGTTCGGCGTGTGGGGCGAGAAGTCGATGTATGGCCGCAAGTACATGGGCACGTTCCGCACCACCTTCATCATCGACCCCGACGGCACGGTGGAGCGCGTCATCGGCTCCAAGGAAGTCAAGACCAAAATCCACGCTTCTCAGATTTTAGGGTAAACCGCGCGTAGGCCATAGACTGATATGAGGATTCTGCTGTATATCGTCGTGCTGATTCTGGCGGCCGGATGCTCGTGTGGCGGCGGCCGGGCGTGCCCTGCGCTCGACGAGGCTTCAGCGCTGATGCAGACCGACCCCGGCGCCGCGCTCGACAGGCTCAACTCGCTCGATGTGTCGATGCTCGAGGATTCGTCGGACATGGCCCGCTGGGCGCTCCTCTACAGCGAGGCGATGCTCGTTAATCGCTTTGCCGCGCCAACCGACACCATAATCGGCATAGCCATAGACTATTACGGTAGTCACGGCATGTCCGATGAGCTGGAGCACGCCTCGCGCCTGAAGGCTCTGATGGCCGACACCACCGACACCGATGCCCTGGCCACGGCCCTGTATCTGCAGAAGGAACGCGAGTTCATGCTTTACCGCGAGCGCATGTCGCGGCGCCACACCGTGGTCGCGGGAATTCTGATTCTGCTGCTGGCGGCGGTAGTGATAGCGTGGCAGCACCGGCGCCTGCGCATCCGCGACATGAGGTGTGCCAACCTCATCGCCGAGGCGTCGGGACTCCGTGCCGACGCTCTGCGGCGCAGCTCCGAGTGCTCGGCCCTCGAGGCCAAGCTGTCGGCGACGCTCCAAAGCCGCTTTGAAGTCATAAACGGCCTGTGCGAGACGTATTACGAGTCGCAGGGCACAGGCATCGAGCGCAAGGCCATCGCCGGGCAGGTGAAATCGCAGATCGAGTCGCTGAAGACCGATACCGGCCTGTTCGCGGCCATGGAGCAGGCGGTCAACGATTGCCGCGGCGACGTGCTCCGCTATGCCCGCCGCGAGTGGCCCTCGATAAAGCCCGATGACTACCGCCTGCTGGTGTACCTGGCGGGGAATCTGTCAAACCGTACCATAGCGCTGCTGATAGGCGAGAGCATCGACGTGGTGTACAAGCGCAAGTCCAGACTCAAGGCGCGTATCTCGGCCATGAATCTGCCCCACGGCAGGCAGATTCTGTCGATTTTCTGAGCCTCGGACAGGCGCGGTCAGAATATTTCGGATATTGCGTGTGTAATACTCTGTTTATCAGCGGTGTGTAAATCGCTGTGTCAGATCGCGAATTTGGTGTGAGCGCCTCGCCGGCTGTAATTTTGCAACAAAAAACAATTCAAAATTACAGCCATGACATTAACGATATTCATTGTGCTTCTTTTCCTCGCCGCCGCTGTTCCGGCACATGCCGCCGACGGGGGCGACACGTCGGCGGCAGCCGATTCCACCGCCCGCGAGCTGCGGGAAATTGTCGTCACCGCCGATTCCGCCACCCGCCTGTCGGGCACGTCGCTCGTCACCACCGTGGCCGGCAGCGCCCTGCAGAATGTGGGGACGTGTCTCGACCTGCTGGGTCGCCTGCCCATGATTACCGTGAAGGACGATGCGGTGAGCGTCACGGGCAAGGGCTCGCCCGAAATATATATCGACGGCCGCCCGCTGCGCGACGCCGACGAGCTGGTGCAGCTGTCGTCAGACCACATAGCGCGGGTGGAGCTCGACCTGGCCCCGGGCGCCGCCTATGACAGCGCCACCGATGCCGTGATACGCATCACCACCCGCCGCAGCTTCCTCGACGGCGTGTCGCTCACAGCCCGCGCCGAGGGCAAGGCGCGCCGGCGCCTCACGGGCAACGGTATGGCCGACATTAACTGCCGCAACGGCGCCCTCGACGTGTTCATGACCCTCACGGCGGCCCGGAACAACAGTCTTATAAAGGGCACGTCGACCAATTCGCTCGTATATGAGGGCAAGCCCGCTGTGGTGGGTTCGAGACAGAACAAGGAATTCCCCTCGGTGAACGGCACCGCCAAGGCCGGTTTCAACTATGGCGGCGACAGGTTGTCGGCGGGCGCCTACTACCGCTTCAATCCCGAGCGGGGCGATTTCGCCAACCGCGGCTCGGAGTGGGTCGACGACAGCGAGCCCGTGGCGCGCGACCTTTATAACCGTATACGCGCCCACAGCCATCTCGTGTCGGCCTACTGCGACTTCAGGCCTTCCGAAACCTTCCGCATACACTTCGACGGCAATTTCAGACAATCGAGGTCGACAGACCATACCTCGGCCGTCTATCCCGGCGGCGAGACAGCCGATGTCAGCTCGTCGAACCTGCGCAAGTCGCGGCTCTGGGCCGGGCGGCTGTATGCGGCCATGCCCCTGTGGAAGGGCGAGCTTACGGCGGGCACGGCGTCGTCGTACACGTCCACCATGATGGACTACAGGATGAACAACCCCGAGGTGGAGCAGTATATCCCCTCGGTGCTGACCCGTGCGCGCCAGACGTCGGCCTCGGCCTTCGCCTCGTGGAAGCGCAATGCCGGGCCGCTGAGCATAGGTGCCGGGGTGCGCTACGAGTATGTCGACTATGCGTTCGACACCGACGGCGTGAGAGACCCCGACGTGAGCCGGCGCGACCATCTGCTGACGCCCGACCTGTCGCTGGGCTATGCCTTCGACGACCGCTCGCAGCTGTCGCTCAGCTACAGGATGTCGAGCGTGCGGCCTCCCTACGCGCAGCTCACGGGCAGCCTCGCCTACACGGGCATGCACCTCATCGAGGGCGGCAATCCGGCCCTGCGCGACGAGCGCATGCACGATGTGCAGCTGTTCGGGGCGTGGCGCGATTTCATACTCCAGGCCGACTTTGTCCGCAGCCTCGACACCTACGGCTTCACCCGCCGACTCTATCCCGCGCCGGGCCTGAAGATAATACAGCAGCCGGTGAATTTCGACGTGTCGGCCCTGAGCGTCTATCTGATATGGAACCGCAGGATAGGCCCGTGGTCGCCGTCGGTCACCGCCGGCATGTACAGGCAGTGGCTGTGTCTCGACGGCACGGCCCACAACCGCCCCATATTCTCGTATTACTTCGACAACACCCTGTCGCTGCCCTTTGGCTTCGAGCTCGATATAAACGCCTCGGGCAGCAGCCGGGGCGACATGCACACCAACCGTTTTGGCGGCACGGCCGTCACGGTGGACGCCGGCCTGAGCAAATCGTTCATGTCCGATTCCCTGCAGGTGCGCCTGTCGGCCTACGATATCTTCGGCACGGCCAACAACGACTGGACCATGGACACGGGCGGCATTTACGCGCGGGTATGTCAGAGCTACGACTACCGCGGGGTAGGGCTGAGCGTCACCTACCGTCTGCGCCCGCAGCGCAGCAGGTACAAGGGCGAGGCCGCCTCGGAGGCCGAGCTCAATCGCCTGTGACGCGCTCCACCACCACTATCGATGTGTCGCCGCCCTCGGTGATGGCATAGGTGGCCGTCGAGGAGGCGGCGCGTAGCAGGCGTGGGCGGCCCGCCACCGTGGCGCCGTTGATTACGAGAACCGTGTCGGCGGTGTCGAAGTCGGCCCGTGCGCCCGTCGACAGTTCCACCAGGCTGTGACGCGTGCCGCGGCGCATGTACAGCGTGCCGCAGCTGTCGTAGCGCCACTCGCGCCCGGCCGCCTCCACCCTCACGGCATCGTCGGCCATGGCGCGCTCGAAGGCGACTTCATGGCCCGCGCCCGCGGGCGGGACAGGTTCGGGCGGGTCATAGCGCGGGTCGGCGGGCGTCGACGAGCAGCCGCCGGCGGCGAGGGTGGCTATGGCGGCTGCGAGGCGTATTACGATAGCTTTCACGGTAATATGTTGATTTTAAGTTTTCCGCAGGTGCCGTCGGGCGCTGCAAATTCCAGCACGTGTATGCCCCTATCCATGCCTTCGAGGGGTAGGGCATCGGAGCCTTCGATGTCGCGTCCGTCGATTTTCCAGCGCGCGCCGGCCGGGATATATGGCGAATACAGGTCAATCTCCACGTCGGCCGAGATGCTGTAGGAGCCTTTGAGTGGCATGCGCTCGCGCGAGGAGTCGGGCACGTAGCCCTGTCCTGCGAGGTCGCCCCACAGATAGCGGGGCAGCAGGGGCATGTCCGTGAAGGGGTTGCCGTTGCCCTGGGCGTCGCGGATGCGCGCCGTCTCGGCCAGTTCGCGGGCGTCGGGCGGGTCGGCCGCGTGCCAGGCCATCATGGCCTCGGCGCCGAAGGCCGTCATCAGCGGCCAGCCGCCGTCCTCCAGGATATTTACGCCGTGCGAGCGCCACAGCCTCGAGGGATACATCAGCGCCATGTACATCACGCGTCTGGACAGGTCGCCCCGGCGGTCGGCCTCGGGCTGCCAGGCGTTTATGTCGATGCCCGCCACGGTGGCCGTGCCTGCCTGCCATCCCTGCCCCGAGGCCGTCACAGCCGTGAGCGGCGCCGGCGGGTAGGAGCGCCGGGCGGCCTCGAGCGCGGGCGACGTGCCCATGAGGTTGTATAAGTCGCGGGGCGGGGCGTCAAACCACCATTCGTCGGGAATGATGCGCGACACGTCGGTGGAAGCGGGGTCGATCCACGGCTCGGGCGTCGGGACGCGGATATTATCGGACGGGCGGGGAAGATAGCGGGCGCGGACACTGTCGGCAAGCTCGCGGCCCGCAAGGCCCTCGAAAGAATCGGCCTGCGCGCACAGCGTCGCCCCCAAAAGGCATAAAACTGTTAATCCGACAGAAATCATAAGGCAAAATTAACCGTAATGTGCCGAATAATCAAATATTTCGCCATAAAAAACACACATCGGAATATCGAAATGATATTTCCCGCCGATATATACGCCAAGCGGATTAAAAGTATTACCTTTGTGCTATGTGGTGTTGATGAACGAACTATTAAACGTTATATACAAGAATATGGTGACGAACTTCGTGCTAATGGATATTTTTTAAGTCATGGTAAAGAACTGAAAGATATTAAGATACAAATTGGTGATGACATAAATGTCCCTACCTGAGAAAGACAAGCCACTCTGCTGGACGCATAGATAAAGATTTGCTTCAGCGTATAATCACTTGCTATATGGCTAACGAGGATTACCCGGAATCTTTAAAACTCGAAATAATCCATGCTATCGATACTCCGGAGTCATCAGAATGAATGCGATAATTGATAATATTGAGGCTGTCTAAAGATAATACACGCGGGTATTTGATAATAATGTAGCCGGGGGATGATGAATTGAAATTTTCGTAAATATCAGTGTTTAATCCAGATATGTCAAAAATTTGTTGTATCTTTGTAATCAAATAACTAAAATCCTCAGATATGGCAAGACCAATTAAAGAAACCCCCGTATTGAAGGGTAAAGACGCAGAGCGATTCGCAGAACGAATGGCTACTGTCGGACGTGCCTCCGCCAAAGAAATTGAGGAGGCTCGCAAAGCCTACGAAGCTTTCAAAGCCATCAGCACCTTTCCGATGTGATTATGGATTTTGAAAAGTTCACATTTCGGCAGATTGAAGCCGACACAGAGATAAAGCCGTTTGATTGTGGAGATTCCGATTTGAACGGCTTTCTTTTTGATGA
>CAYNXG010000001.1:0-48658 GCA_964401095.1 uncultured Bacteroides sp. | reverse complement strand
CAACCTGTTGCGTGAATGCGGCGTGACCACTCGCCTGGCCAAGACTGCGTCGAACGCCCTCACCGACATCGTCACCATCCTGCTCGGCATGACCGTGGGCGCTTCCACACAGGCATCGCAATTCCTCACCGCCCAGACCATCTTTATCTTCTTCCTGGGCTTCATGGCATTCGTGATCGCCTCGTCGAGCGGCGTGCTCTTCGTCAAGCTGTTCAACCTGCTCCTGCCCAAGGAAAAGAAAATCAACCCGCTCATCGGCAACGCCGGCGTATCGGCCGTGCCCATGTCGGCGCGAATTTCCAACAACCTCGGCCTCGAGTACGACCCGTCCAACTATCTGCTCATGCATGCCATGGGCCCCAACGTGGCCGGCGTCATCGGCTCGGCTGTCGCCGCGGGTGTCCTCCTCGGATTCCTTGCGTGAACATCCTGAAAATTCCTGCTCCTCCCCGCTCACCGCAGCGGTGGAGGAGTTTTTTTAACTATCGCCGCCCCGCGGCCGAACTTTTACGCGCCGCATAAGTTATAAAGATAAAGGCTACCACATTCTTTACAGATTGTCTTACCGTTCGCCACATTATACCCGTTTTATTATTAATCCACGTTCCCAACGACCGTCATGATAACCAAAGAAGTCATACAGACACTTTATAAAAAATATCCCAAGCGTGCCAAAAGCATTGATTGTCTTGATATCGCCCTGCTTTTCGACTCTGTAGGCGTCTTGCATGACATCAACGTAGATATAGAATCGGGAAGGCTCATAATCGGCACGGTAGATGAACGCTCCATTTTCAGGTCTATCCCGCTGGCACATATCCATGCCATAGTGCCTTTTGAAGAGTGGACGGCCATTGTGCTGCATTCATCGATTATTTTCCTGAACAAGAAGTCGACAAAGGTATCCGTACACCTCAAAGAACTCAATCCCTCTATTTCCGACCGCATAAAAGGTCTTTTTGGCAAAGATTAGAAAAATTCGTACCTTTGCCGGCACAAAATCAACACCATGGCCCGGCAGTCACAGACACTCAACCAGCAACAGCAGCTATCGCTGCGCCTGAGTCCGCATCAGGTGCGCTTCGGCCGCATGCTCGAGATGTCGGCGCCGGAGTTTGACGAGGCCATGGAACGCGCCCTCGAGGAAAATCCGGCCCTCGAGACCGATGACAGTCGCGACGCCGCAGCGCACGACACCGACGATGAAGGCCGCACCTTCACCGAAACGGCCGACGACCTGGTCCGCGCCGACTATCGCTCGGACGAGGATGTCCCCGACTACCGCACACGTATCTCCAACCGCTCGGCCGACGACGCGGTCTACATCCCCGAGGCCGCCGCGCCCGACACCGCCGGCGTGGCATCGCTCGAGAGCCAGCTGGCCGACCTCGACCTGCCCCCGCGCAGCCGCGAGCTGGCCGCATATATCATCGGCAACATCGACTCGAACGGCTATCTCACACGCTCGGCCGACGACATTGCCTACGACATAGCGACGGGCAGCGGCATCGACGCCGACCCCGACGAGCTGAACCGCCTCATAGAGGTGGTGAGAGAGCTCGAACCCGCCGGAATAGGCGCCCGCGACCTGCGCGACTGCCTGCTGCTGCAGCTGCGCCGCCTGCCGCGCTCTGAGGCCGCCGACACCGCCCGCGAGATTATCGACAAACAGTTTGCCAACTATGCCAACCACCACTACGACCGTGTGTGCGAGGCCCTGAAAATATCGCGCCCGCGCCTCGACGAGGCCACGCGTGTCATACGCTCGCTCAATCCCAAGCCCGGCACACTGCTGGAAAACGCCGGCATTGACGATCGCATGCGCCACATCACCCCCGACTTCACCGTAGACATCGACTCGGACGGACGCTACACCGTGTCCATGGCCGGCACGCGCCCGCGCCTGGCTGTAAGCGAGAGCTTCAGCATCGACAATCCCAACGCCAACGAGTTTGTGAAGCTGCGTCGCAACGAGGCCCTCGAATTCATATCGCTCTCCAACCGCCGCTACGACACGCTCATGGCCGTCATGAAGGCCATCGTGAAGCTTCAGCCCGAATTTTTCCACACCTTCGACCGCGCCGACCTGCGCCCCATGGTGCTGCGCGACGTGGCCGCCGCCACCGGCCTCGACCTCAGCGTCATATCACGCGCCACGGCCACGAAATATGTCATGACGCCCCGCGGCGTGGTAGGTCTCCGCAGCCTGTTCAGCGAGAGCGCCAGCTCCACCGCCGACCTCTCGGGCGGCGCCGTAGAGCAGGCCCTGCGCCGCATCGTCGACGAAGAGGACAAGACCGCGCCCCTGAGCGACGACGAAATCTGCGCCCTGCTGCGCAGCCGCGGCCTCGACGTGGCCCGACGTACCGTAACCAAATACCGCAAGCGCCTCGACATACCGGTGGCCCGCCTGCGCAAAACATAAAACCGTAATCCAAGGATGAATCCCCTGCAATCCACACCCGAAGGCGGCTCAGCGGACACGCCCTCACACCGTCCGCTGTGGGCCCAGATCGTGAGCGACGTGTTCTCGCCTCTCACCATTCCCACCATAGCCATGGCCCTGGCGCTGTGGGCCACGCCCATGCGCAGCGTGCCCGACAGCCACCGCCTCATAGCCACGCTGCTCGTAGGCGTCATCACGGGCATCGTGCCCCTGGCCGCGATAGCCGCCATGATACGCACCGGCATGATCTCAGACCGTGCCGTGTCGCGGCGCGAACAGCGCGTGACGCCCATGATCGTGGGCGCGCTGTGCTATTTCGGCGCCGCCCTGTTCGTAAGCTCGCTCGGCGCTCCGGCATGGCTCAGCATGTTCTTCAAGGGCGCGTCGGCGGCCACCGTGGCGGCCCTGCTGATAACGCTGAAATGGAAAATCAGCGCCCACACCACCGCCGTGGGCGGCCTGGCGGGCATGATGATGTGGTTCGCCGTATCGGGCCTCGCCGACATCAACATCATGATAATGCTGAGCGCCGGCATCCTGCTGGCTGGCGCCGTGGCCACGGCCCGTCTGCTGCTGCGCCGCCACACACCCGCACAGGTGCTGGCCGGCCTCGCCCTGGGATTCACATTCTGCTTCGGCGCCATGTATATCGCATGACATATCCACAACCAATCACAATATAACCAATGACTCCACGTGTATCGATAATAATGGGCAGCACCTCCGACCTGCCCGTGCTGCGCAAGGCAGCCGACTTCCTCGAGCAGATGGAAGTGCCCTTCGAGCTCCAGGCTCTCAGCGCCCACCGCACCCCCCGCGAGGTTGAACAGTTTGCCACGACGGCCGCGTCGCGCGGCATCAAGGTCATCATCGCCGCTGCCGGCATGGCCGCCGCCCTGCCCGGCGTCATAGCCGCCCTCACCCCGCTGCCCGTGATAGGCCTGCCCATCGACTCCACCCTCCAGGGCCAGGACGCCCTGCTGTCGATCGTCATGATGCCCCCGGGCATACCCGTGGCCACCGTCGGCATCAACGCCGGCATGAATGCCGCCGTGCTGGCCGTGCGCATCCTCGCCCTCTCCGACCCCGAGCTGGCCGCACGCTATGCCGCATGGTGCGAGACCCTCAACAAGAAAATCATTAAGGCCAACGAAGACCTGGCCTCGATATCCGACTATAAATTCAAATGCTGAGCGAAAATAGCCTTCCCTCATACAGCCGCCGACATGCCGGCGAGGTACGCATAGGCCGCGTTGCCATCGGCTCGGCCCACCCCGTGGCCGTGCAGTCGATGACCAACACCCCCACGATGGACACCGAAGCCTCGGCCGCGCAGATCGAGCGCATCGCCGACGCCGGCGCCGACATCGTGCGCCTCACCGCACAGACCACCGCCCACGCCCGCAACCTCGGCGAAATCAGCCGCCGCGTGCGCCGCGACGGATACACCCTGCCCCTGGTGGCCGACATACACTTCAACCCCGCCGCCGCGTTTGCCGCCGCGGAGGAGGTGGAGAAGGTGCGCATCAATCCCGGCAACTTCGTCGACCCGGGCCGAACATTCGTAAAGCTCGAATATACCGACGAGGAATACGCCGCCGAGATACAGCGCATACGCGACAAGTTCGTACCCTTCCTCGAACTCTGCCGCAGCCGCGGCACGGCGATACGCATCGGCGTGAACCACGGCTCGCTGTCCGACCGCATCATGAGCCGCTACGGCGACACACCTGCCGGCATGGTGGAGAGCGCCATGGAATTTCTGCGCGTCTGCGTTAGCTGCGGATTCACCGACGTGGTGATCTCAATCAAGGCCTCCAACGTGGTGGTGATGACCGACACCGTGCGCCTGCTGTGCCGCGAGATGGAACGCGAAGGCATGGCTTTCCCGCTCCATCTGGGCGTCACCGAGGCCGGCGATGCCGACGACGGACGCATCAAGAGCGCCGTGGGCATAGGCTCGCTGCTGGTCGACGGCATCGGCGACACCATACGCGTGTCGCTGTCCGAGGACCCCGAGCGCGAGATTCCCGTGGCCCGCGAGATTCTGAGCCACATCGAGGCCTGCCGCGAGGGCCGGGCCACCGACGCCGACGCCGTGGAGATGCGCGAGGGCCGCGTGGCAGTGTCCTACCCCGACGTAATCGGCAAGGCCATCATCTCGGCCTCTGGCGCGGAAAGCGTCGGCGTCACCGCACGCTATCCCGCATCCATGTCGGCCGAGCAGGTGAAGATCGCCGCCGCCGTCGACCTCGGCTATCTGCTGCTCAACCACCCCGAGGTGAACAACGACATAGCCGTCGAGGCGCCCGCCCTCGACAGCGAGGCTGCCGCCGCCCTGGCCCGCGACATACTCCAGGCCACGCGCCGCGTCATATCCAAGACCGAATACATAGCCTGCCCGGGCTGCGGACGCACCCTGTTTGACCTCCAGTCGACCCTCGCACAGGTCAAGGCCGCCACATCGGCCCTCAAGGGACTGAAAATAGGCGTCATGGGCTGCATAGTCAACGGCCCCGGCGAAATGGCTGACGCCGACTACGGCTACGTGGGCGCCGGCCCCGGCCGCGTAAGCATTTACCGCGGCAAGGAATGTGTCGAAAAGAATATACCCGCGGCAGACGCCCTGCCACGGCTCATAAGCCTCATAAAATCAGACAACCGCTGGCCCGATGAAGGAGCTGACTGTTAGTTATCACACCTCTCCCTCGGGGATGCGCATGGTGCACCTGCGCGTGCCCGGCTCGGCCGTGGGCTACTGCGGCGTGGCCGTGCGCGCGGGCAGCCGCGACGAGGGCTGCGACCGCCGCGGCCTGGCCCACTTTGTGGAGCACACAATCTTCAAGGGCACGTCGAAGCGCTCGCCGTGGCACATCATCAACCGCATGGAGGCCGTAGGCGGCGAGCTGAACGCCTACACCACCAAGGAGGAGACGACGGTCTACAGCGTGTTCCCCTCGGGCAATCTGCCCCGCGCCGCCGAGCTAATCGCCGACCTCGTGGCCGATTCGCGCTTTCCGGAACGCGAGCTTGCCAAAGAGCGCGAGGTGGTGGCCGATGAAATCGACTCTTATCTCGACTCGCCGTCGGAGGCGGTGTTCGACGACTTCGAGGACCTGATATTCGCCGGCAGCGACCTGGGCCACAACATCCTCGGCGACAGAGAGGCCCTGGCTACGTTCACGTCTGACGTGTGCCGCGAATATCTGCGCACACGCTACGTGCCGGCCGACATGGTGGCCTTCTACGCCGGCAATCTCGCCCCCGAACGCGTCTTTGCGTGTCTCGAACAGAAATTCGCCCATGTGTCGGGCACGCCGGCACCGTCGACGCGCAGGGCCCCCGAGGTGTTGCCGCCGTTTGATGTCGTGCGCAATATCGACTCGCACCAGTGCCACACCATCATGGGCGCACGCACCGGCGGTTTCGACTCGCCCGACCGCTACGCCCTGGCCCTGATCACCAATATCCTGGGCGGCCCGGGCATGAACTCGCTGCTCAACGTGGCCCTGCGCGAGCGCCGCGGCCTGGTCTACAGCGTGGAAGCCTCGACGGGGCTGTTCTCTGACTGCGGCAGCATGGCCATATATTATGGCTGCGACCCGTCGGACGACGCCCTGTGCCGCAGGCTCGTCACCGATACCGTGAGCCGCGTAGCCGACGGATTCATCACGCCGCGCCGCCTCGAGATGGCCAAGAAGCAGTATCTGGGCCAGCTGGTTATAGCGTCGGAAAACATCGAGAACCGCATCCTCGGCATAGCGCGCCGCCTGCTCTACCGCCACGAGGCCTACACGGCCGCGCAGACAGCCGAGGCCATCAGGGCGGTGACACCCGCCCGCATCGCCGGCCTGGCGGAATCGCTCATGCCGCTGTCGGTGATATCAATGAGGTAAAAGAAATATAGCACTATACTAAAAAACAGGTTCTTACGTGACACACACGAGAACCTGTTTTTTAATTTTCCCTGATGACTGCAGGGGTCGACATCAATTCAGTACTATTCCGGGCATACCTGCGACGGGGGCGGGGCGGTATGCGCGCGCAAACTGGCGCAGAAAGGCTATTGTTGTCTTGCGTGGTGACAAATCGCTGTGGATTTCACGCTGTGCGGGCTTATGGCCCATGGTTGGTGTAGAGATTTTCTTCATAGGCAGCCTGAAGTTGCAAGGTTATTAGAAAGGGGTTAAAGAGTGTTACATCTATATAACGTCTCTTACGCCCGCTTATTGCATCGGGATGCCATAAAAATCACTATTGGAGAGAGAAGAATGAGGAGGCCTGTGCCACAGCGGCGGGACAGGAGGAGACTGCCATGGCGTGATAGTCGGGCTCGATGTTGGCTAGCGTGAGAGTCACAACGGTGGCCACGATGAGCACCACCTCCAGCACCACGGTGGTGATGATTAACGTTTTCGATGCTCCGCGGGCGTTGAACAGGGCGCAGCAGGCTCCCCACACTATGGCGATGCAGGGGATGGCGACAGCCACGGCCAGCAGGATTACGCCGATTGAGCCTATCACGGGATGGTCTGCCGCGGGAAAGAATCCGTCAAGCAGATTGTCCATCAGCTCCAGCGAGCCCCACCCGCTGAATATGATGAGCGAGCATACGGCGGCTATCAGCACGCCCACAAAGCCCAGGCCCACGGCGCCGGCCACGATGCCGCACATGGCGAGGATTATCTTGCCGAGAATCGAGAATATGCTCTGCGAGGTAACGGTGCCCGCGCCGTTATAGGGCGAGTCGGGATCCATGGTGCCGAGCACCGTCTGCCCTATGTTGCCGGGGGTGACGGGGCGGCCGGTCATCTCGAGTATCTGACGCTGTGTGCGTGCCGGCGGAATCACCATCCACGCTATCAGATAGATGACCACGAGGGGCCATATCTGTGTACACAGGGCCAGCACGATAAGCAGCACGCGCATTATGGTGACGTTCCAGTCCAGATACCAGGACAGGCCCGAGAGCACGCCGCCGAATACCTTGTTGCGCTCGTCGCGGTAAAGATGCTTGCCGGTGGGAGCGTTGAACGGGGGAGGAGTCTGGCCGCTTGTGCCGCCTACCTCGGGAGCGTCGTTGTCGGCGTCGTTGTCCGAGATGTCGGCCGGGCGGCCCATCTTTTCTATCACGGAATTCACATCCGATATGCTTATCACGCGCGAGCCGGCAGACATGATTTCGCTGAAATGCTCTGCAATGCGGGCCTCGATGTCGGATATCACCTCTTCACCCTCACGGCCGGGAAAGGCCTTGCGCAACTGGTCGAGATAGGTATTGAGCAGGTTATAGGCGTCTTCGTCGATATAGAAGACCGTGCCGTTGATGTTTACGGGAAATGTTTTTTTCATTGTTAGAGTAAAGAGGAATTAGTTTTGAGATTGAAGATAACCGACTGTGCGGGACAGCTCTTGCCACGATGCCGACAACTGGTCGAGGAATTGCAGGCCGAGCGGAGTCAGCGAATAATACTTACGCGGCGGCCCCGACGTGGATTCCTGCCATTCATATGACAGCAGGCCGTCGTTCTTGAGACGGGTAAGGAGAGGATAGAGGGTGCCTTCCACCACGATGAGATGCACGTCCTTGAGCGACGCTATCATCTCGGAGGCATAGGCGGCCTTCTTTCTGAGCAGCAACAGCACGCAAAATTCGAGCATGCCCTTGCGCATCTGTGATTTTAGATTCTCTATATTCATGGAGGATGAGATTTACACCGCAAAATTACGCATCGTTATAGTACTATGCAATACAAAGTACTATAATTTAACTATTATTAACTATTAATAGATATACACTGACCGGTAAGGATGGACTCCGAAAAACGCCGTTGCACAGGCCCGCAACGCCCGGAGCCTCTATTTTAAACATATTTTTTGCAATTTAAAAAATAATAACTAAATTTGAGCCCCGAAAGACTTTATAAGTCCTTCTTTATAACTAAAATTTACTGCTTTATGGAAATGCTTGATCCCGCCTCGGCTGTCAATCCGGCCGAAGAACAAACTACCCAACCGGTGCCCGCCGCCGCGAGCGCCGAAGAATCCAATGAAACCTTTGAGCAAATCGACGGCATCGACCCCGAGGAAGCCGCCGAGCTCGAAATGGAAGCCGCCGAGAGCACGGGCCGCGCCCCGCTCACACGCGAGGCCATCATCGAGCTGGCCAACAGCGTGTTGGAAAAGGACGCCGCCGACATAACCACCGATGACATACGTCACCTGCGCCAGCAGATCAACGCTTTCCGCAAAGCAGACACGCCCGCCGACAACGAGGACGCCGACACTATGGGTGCCGACGAGGCCGAGGCCGACGACGAATTCAAGGCCCTCCTCACCAAAATCCGCGAGAAAAAGGCCGAATACACCGCCAAGATTGAAGCCGAGCGTGCCGAAAATCTCCGCCGCAAGGAGGAAATAATAAACGAGATACTCTCGCTGGCCGACGACACCGACAACGTGAACCGCACCTTCCCCCGCTATCGCGAGCTTCAGGACGAGTTCAACGCCATCGGCGACGTGCCCCCCACCGAAGACACATCGATATGGAAGCGCTTCCAGGAAGCCCGCGAGCGTTATTCCGACAATCTCAAGATAAACAAGGAGCTCCGCGACTACGATTTCAAGAAAAACCTTGAGATAAAGCAGCTGCTGCTCGACGAGGCCGTGGCCCTCGCCTCTGAGGAAGATGTAATCACGGCCTACCGCCGCCTGCAGGAGCTCCACAACAAGTGGCGCCAGGCAGGCCCCGTGGCCAAGGAATTCCGCGAGGAAATCTGGGACAAGTTCAAGACTGCATCGGCCGACGTGAACAAGCGCTATCAGGCGTTTTTCGAGGCCCGCAAGGCCCGCGAGGCCGAGAACGAGACCGGCAAGACAGCCATCTGCGAGAAGCTCGAGGCCATGGATCTAGACGCCCTCAAATCGTTTTCCGCCTGGGACGAAGCCACTAAGACCGTGATGGAGCTGCAGCAGCAGTGGCGCACATTCGGATTCGCCTCGCGCAAGATGAACAAGGCCCTGTTTGCCCGCTTCCGCGCGCTGTGCGACAAGTTCTTCGCCACAAAGGCCGAGTTCTTCCACTCCACCCGCGAGGAGCTCGCCGCCAATCTCGCCCGCAAGACAGCCCTGGCCGAACGCGCCGAGGCCCTGCGCGACTCCACCGACTGGAAAGCCGCCACCGAGGAATTCGTGGCCATGCAGAAAGAATGGAAAACCATCGGCTCGGTCACCAAGAAATACAGCGACTCGGTATGGAAACGCTTCCAGGAAGCCTGCGACGCATTCTTCGAGGCCAAGAAAAAAGCCGGCTCGGGCACCCGCCGCGCCGAGGCTGAAAACCTGCGCGCCAAACGCGAGGTGATAGCCGAACTTGAAAAAATCAACCCCGAATCGCCCCGCGAGGAAGTGCTGGCACAGATGCGCGCCCTCCAGGACCGCTGGAAAGAGATAGGTCACGTGCCCTTCCGCGAAAAAGACAAGGTGTACGAAGCCTACCGCACCCGCCTCGACGCCCTGCGCGACGCCCTGAGCCTCAGCCGCTCGCGCGACCGCATGGAGCGTTTCTCCGACAACATCTCGGGAATCGAGGGCGACAGAGCACGCCTGCTGCGCGAACGCGAACGCCTGGTGCGCGCGCTCGAAGGCCGCCGTCAGGACCTCCGCACTTACGAAAACAACCTCGGATTCCTCTCCTTCTCGTCAAAAAGCAAGGGCGGCGACTCCATGCTCAGGGAATTTGAGCACAAGGCCGACCGTCTGCGTCAGGATATCGACGATTTACTCGAGAAGATCAAGCTCATCGACGCAAAACTGTAATTGACACATCCCGCCGCGTCTCACGTCCGCCGTCACAGGCGGACGTAAGGCGCGATGTCCCGATTCAGAATGATTGCAAAAAAACGTAGACCGAATTTAGGCAAGTATCTGGGGCCTGCCCTTCTCGCCGCCGACTGGCTCATCGTGAACCTGTCGATGTGGGGCGCCCTGGAGCTTTATCCGGCCGTGTCGGCGGTCGTGCCTCATATATGGATTCTTTGGGTTCTCGTCAACACCAGCTTCATCCCGGTGATAGTGAGCGAGAGCCGCAAGAGTCAGAGTGCGTCGCGTGCGCTGCAGTTTGACAAGGTATTGCTGCACGTATGCTCCACCGTGGGCAGGCACGCACTGTTTTTCCTGGCGTCCATCACCCTGCTGGGCATCGAGGACATAAACATCGGATTCTATCTGATATACTACTCGATAATGCTGGCCGCCATGATATTATGGAGCCTGCTGTCGCGAAAATTCATAAAATCCTACCGCAAGCGCGGACTCAACTATTCGCGCGTGGTGATCGTGGGCACGAACTCCACCGCCCGGCGTCTTTACGAGTCAATGATGGCCGACCCGGGATTCGGCTACAAGGTGCTCGGATTCTTCGACCACGAATGGCGTCCCGACTTCGCCGGCCTGTATTGCGGCAACATCGACGACATGGCCCGCTTTGTCAAGGACAACCGCGTAGATCAGATATTCTTCACCATGCCCGGCCACGACGACATCCTCACGCAAGTGGTGAAAATCGCCGACGACAACATGCTTGAATTCTTCTATGTGCCTCAGATTTCGCGCTATATCGTCCGCGACTTCCAGATACAGAACATAGGGCCCGTGCCGGTGCTCACCATCCGCCGCAACCCGCTCAAAAAGACGGTAAACCGCTTTATCAAGCGTAGCTTCGACATAGCCGTATCATCCGTCTTCCTGTGTTTCTATCCGCTGATTTACATCCCCATAGCCATCGCCATCAAGCTCACCTCGCCCGGCCCGGTATATTTCATACAGCAGCGCACGGGCTACAAGGGCAAGCCCTTCGGGTGCATGAAATTCCGCACCATGCACGTCAACAAGGACGCCGACAAGGCCCAGGCCACCAAAGACGACCCGCGCAAGACGCGCCTGGGCGACCTGCTGAGACGCACCAGCCTCGACGAGCTGCCCCAGTTCATCAATGTGCTGAAAGGCGACATGTCGATCATAGGCCCGCGCCCCCATATGCTGAAGCACACCGAGGAATATTCCAAGCTCGTAGACCAGTACATGGTGCGCCACCTCGTGAAACCCGGCATAACCGGCTGGGCACAGGTCAACGGCTACCGAGGCATCACCGACGAGCTGTGGAAGATGGAGCGCCGCGTGGAATATGACGTATGGTACATAGAGCACTGGAACCTCATGCTCGACATAAAGATTATGGTGCGTACCGTCATCAATGCCATAAAGGGAGAATCAAACGCATTCTGATGAATCCGTTCAAGAGAAATTTCAGCATCGCCGCGCTGCTCTGCTTCGCCCTCCTCGCAGGCAGCATCGCCGTATGGCCCGGCGCCCGTGCCGGATTTCTCCTGACCGCCCTCGCCGTAATATATGCCGTGACATTCATCGTCTACGGCCGCTGTCCGTTCCGCACGCGCGGCGGCGCATGGATATTGCTCGCGGGAATCACGCTGGCCACATTCGGCGTGATAATCAACATAAACTACTACACGGCTGTCTTCAACACGGGCTATGACAATCCCATGCTGCTAAACTGGGACTCGTCGCTCGACTGGAACTCTACCATAGGCTACCTTACGGGCGACAGCACGGGCCTGGCGCCCTCAAAACGCAACCTGTGCCGCCTCGCGGCCGGACTCATGGCCGTATTCGGGCGCGACATAGGCGTGCCGCTGATGTTCAACGTGCTGTGCTACAGCCTCACGCTCATCATCATGGGCGCCATATCGTGGACGCTGACGGCATCGCGCCGCATAGCCACGGCCACCATGCTCTGCGGCCTGCTGATGTGCTATCTGCTGGAACAGACAGCGGTATTCATCAAGGATGTAGAGGTAACGATGCTCATGGGCCTTGCCGCCCTGGTCATGACGCGCTGGCGCGTGTCGGAGGGCCGCGGCGTCACGGGCGCCGAAGTGGCCGGAATGTTCACGGCAATCGTAGGACTGGCGTTTCTGCGCGGACAGGCCATGTACATGATTATCCTCGGCGCCGTGATGATGGGCGTGCGCCGTAATCCGTGGCGCTTCGACCTGCGGTTTGCAGCGGTGATAGCATTCGCCGCCGGCATGAGGTTCCTGACCCATCACATTCTCATCGGCGGCCCCAAGGGCTTCATACGCATGGTCGACCACGGCCTGGCCATGAAAACATACGTAACCGACAGCGACACGCGCATCTACGAGGGCATGATCGGGATTGACGGCCGGGTGTCCCTGGCTCACAAGCTGCTGATGCTGCCCGCGGCCCTGGGACTGCAGTTCCTGCTGCCGCTGCCGTGGACGTGGGCCTCGCACTTCGAGTTCGGGCCATTCACCGCCGTGGCACACTTCGGATTCTTCTGGTACTATGCGGCCGCGCTGGTGGTGTACCGCGTCACGGCGCGCCTGCGCGCCACGTCCCCGGCCATGCTGCTGCTTGTGGCCTGGGCCGTGCTTCTCACCGTCGTATCGGCCTACCTCGATGCGGGGCGCGCCTCGCGCTACTGCCTGCCCTACCTGCCCATGCTGCTGCCCGCCGCCGCGGCCACGCTGGTGCTCGACCGCCGCAGGCGCTCGCTCCACGTATGGCTCGGAGTCTACACCGTCATACTGGCGGCCGTGCTCATAACCGTCTATTACCTGCACACCGCCGTACGTCTATGAATGTCATATCTGTCGTGACAGCCACTATCCAAGCCGGCGACGCCTTGGAAAAGACACTCCGCAGCGTGGCCTCGCAGAGCTACAGCCGGGTGGAGCACATAGTGGTGGACGGCACGCCCGACGGAAGCGCCCGCCCCCTGGCTGAAAAATTCGGCTCGGGATACATACGGCGCGAACGGCGCGGCGTGTACGACGCCCTCAACGCCGGCCTGGAAAAATGCACCGGCGACATCCTGGGGCTGCTCCACGGCGCCGACATATTCGCCTCCGACGACATCCTCGACAGGGTGGCGCAGGCATTTGACAGCGATCCGGAGCTCGACTTTGTATATGCCGACATACGATATGTGTCGCCCGGCACATATTCGCCCGGACGCCTCTACCGCGCCGACAGGTTCAGACCCGCCCACCTGCTCTACGGCATGGCGCCGCCCCACCCCACCCTCTACATGCGCCGCCGCGTGCTCGAGAAGGTAGGGTATTATGACACCGGCTATGTGATGTGCGGCGACACCGACATGTGGATGCGACTGTTTGCCGACACATCGCTGCGCAGCCGCTACCTGCCCCTCACCATGGTGCTTATGCCCACGGGCGGCCTGTCAACCACCCTCCGCGCCCGGCTTTTCACAAACAATATGGAAAAGCTGAAAGCCCTGCGGGCCAACGGCCTGCCGGCCAATCCGCTGAACCTGGCCGGGAAATATCTGCTCATACTGCGCGACCTGCTGTCGGGGCGCCGGCCATGAATTATGCCCGCGGATTTGGGGAAGTCGGGCTTATTCACTATTTTTGCAGTACAGTAATTTTTGCAGTACAGTAAAAAGAACGACAATGGATAACAACGCATCCGTGGACAAGCCAGTGCTGCGCGTGGCTCTCGGCCACGGCCTCGATTTCATTCTACCATACATCTCGCGCGAGCTGGCCGCCTATGAGGTGACGCTATGCCATGACGCCCCCGCCGACATAGAGATAGCCCCGGAGGCGCCGGCCACACCGTCGGCCCCGACGGTGCTTGTGTGCCCGGCAGTGGTGGGCACCGGCATGACCGGCCTGCCCATGGAGCTGGCGCGCAGCGTGGCCTCGGGCCGCTTCTTCCACATCAAGGGCAACACCGCCCGCCTGTCGGTGGTACACGCATCCGACGTGGCGCGCGCCGCGGCCCTCGCCCTCGGCTCGGAAGGCGTGTGGACCGTCACCGACGGCGACGACCCCACATTCGACGCCCTGGCCGACGCCCTGGCCCGCCGCATCAACGACAAACGCATACTTACGGTGAAGCCCCTCGCGGCATTCTTCCTGATGAGCCCCGCCTTGCGGCGCACCGTCACCACCGACCGCCTCGCCGACGGCTCGGAATTCGCGGCCCGGTTCAGCTTCAAGGCCACCCCCGTAACAGAATATCTCACCACACATGTCTATGACGATGAAAGCCTCTGAATTTGCCTCATGCCTGGGCGACACGCTCAAAGGCACGCTGAAAATACTGATGCAGTCGCGCTCGGTCAAGGCGCCCGCGCCGTCGGCCAAGGGCGGTGACCGCGTCATAATCCTCGGTAACGGCCCGTCGCTCAAGGAAACTATCGACACATATTCGTCGCTGCTGGCCATGACACCCACCGTGGCGGTCAATTTCATGGCCAACACGCCGCAGTTCGCCATGCTGAAGCCCGATTTCTACGTGCTGGCCGACCCGCATTTCTTCAACCGCACCGACCAGGAAAACGTGCGCACGCTGTGGGCCGCCATCGCCGCATCGACCCACAACATGACCCTCTGCGTGCCCGCCGACATGGCCGCGCGGGCCGAGCAGCTGCTGGGCGAGGCGCCCCGCGTGAGCATCGCCACGTTCAACTTTGTGGGCGTCGAAGGCTTCACGCTCTTCGAGGACATGGCATTCAACAGCGGCATGGCCATGCCCCGACCGCGCAACGTGCTCATTCCGGCCATAATGGCGGCCATCGCCGCGGGCTACCGCGACATATACCTCACCGGCGCCGACCATTCGTGGCTCGAGACGATACGCGTCACCGACGACAACCACGTGGTGTCGGTACAGCCCCACTTCTACGCCGACTCCAAGACCGAGCTAAACCGCTCGGCCACAGAATATAAAGGCTATCATCTCCACGATATCCTCAAGAGCTTCTACACGGCGTTCAGATCCTATCACGTGCTGGCGCGCTATGCCGCCACCCGCGGCGTCAGAATCTACAACGCCACCCCCGGCTCGTATATCGACGCCTTCGAGCGCAAGAGCCTATGCTGACCATCTACAAGGCATCGGCCGGCTCGGGAAAGACCTATACCCTCGTCCTCGAATACATCAAGCTGCTGCTGGGCGTGCGGCTCGAAGACGGCCGATACGTGCTCAACCACCGCCGCTATCTGGGTGGAATGCCCGAAAACCGGCGGTCGCACTCGCGCGTGCTGGCCATAACCTTCACCAACAAGGCCACCGCGGAGATGAAAGACCGTATCATACGGGATCTCGACGCCCTGTCGCGCACCCCCGCCAAGGGCTCGAAAGACTCGTCATACGCACCGACGCTCACCCGCATATTCGGCTGCACGCGCGACGAGCTGCGCGAGGTGGCCGCACGCAGCCTGCGCTCGCTGCTCAACGACTACAGCCGGTTCAATGTCAGCACCATCGATGCCTTTTTCCAGACAATCCTGCGCAGCTTCGCCCGCGAAATCGACCGCCAGGGCGACTACCGCCTCGAGCTCGACGAGCGCACGGTAATCAGCCAGGCCATATCGCTGCTTTTCGACGAGGTGAACAACGATGCCGGCGCCGTGGAGTGCCGCGCCGTGGCCGGATGGCTCAACGACATGGCCCGCGACCGCATGTGCGAGGGACGCGACTTCAACCCCTTCAACCGCTCGGGAGGCATGTACAGCGACCTGGTGTCGAGCCTGTTGCAGGCCTTTTCAGAAGAATTCACAAGCCGGCGCCTCGAGATGGACGAGTATCTGTCCGACCCCTCGCGGGCCACGGGCCTAAAGATATGGCTGCGGAAGCGCATCGACGACATCAAGACAGCCGAGGCGTCCGAAGCCGCCGCGATGCTCAAAATGATAGGCGACGCGCCCGCCACAAGCAATCTTCTCAATTTCATAAAAGACATTGTGGCAAACAGATGCCTGAGCGAGAAAAAATTTCCGGCCGTGGCCGACGGCACATCGCAGTATCTCGCCAATCTCGCCCGCCGCTGCCCCGACAAACTTTTCAAGGCAAAGTATATCCCGCCCGAATCCCTGCTCGCGGCGCTTTTCGACTGGTACGCCCGGCTGAGGTCGGGGGCCATGAAGCGCCATGTTTACGGCGAGATGCTGGCCAAGACCGACACCCTGCTCGCCCTGGCATACATCTACCGTTACATCGACCGCTACCGCCGCGAGAACAACCTCATAGTAATCGCCGACACCAATTCGCTGCTCGGTGCCATCATCAGCGAGAGCGACACCCCATTCATCTACGAGCGCGTAGGCGTGGAGCTCGAGAACTTCCTCATCGACGAATTCCAGGACACCAGCCGCCTGCAGTGGCACAACCTGCGCCCGCTGCTGGCCAATTCGCTCAGCGCCGAGAACGACAATCTCATAATCGGCGACGTGAAGCAGTCGATCTACCGCTGGCGAGGCGGCGACTCGCACCTGCTGGGCTCGGAAGTGGCCGACAGCGACTTTCCCGACTGCCACCGCGTGCGGGGCGAGCTGCCGGGCGAAAACACCAACTACCGCTCGGCTCATCTGCTGGTGAAGTTCAACAACAGCCTCTTCCGCATCATGGCCGACATGTGCGGGGTGGAAGGCTACGAAGGCGTGGCGCAGACGCCCGGCCCGAAAATGGCCGGCGTGCCGGGTATGGTGCGCGTCTATGACCTGCAGGGCGACAAGGCCGCCACGACGGCCGCCCGCGTCCTCAGCCCCGAAGGCATGCAGGCCATCGCCGGCGAGGACGGCATCCCCAACGCCAAGGAAGCCGCCTACCGCATACTGGGCGAGAGCATCATGGACCAGCACCGTCGGGGCTACCGCTTCGACGAGATAGCCATTCTATGCCGCACCCACAACAATGCCTCCGACATAGCCGAAGCGCTCCAGCACGCGTTTCCCGAGATTCCGCTCGTGAGCGAGGAAGCCCTGAAGCTGCGCAGCAGCCGCGCCGTGAAGCTCATCGTCAGCATCCTCGAGATTATCGACAAAAGCTTTCTGGGCGACGGCAAGGACACCGGGCCCGAGCCACGGTACATAGGCCGCGAGGTGCCCGCGCTGCCCGACCCCGTCGAAGAAGCCCGCGCACGCCGCTATGACGGCCGCCGCAGGCGCGCGATGCTCATCGACAGCTTCAACTACTACATGGCCCACGGCAAGGAGGTGGACGAGGCCCTGCGTCTGGCCGTGGCACGCGCCAAAGCCGACCCCGGGGCCGAGACAGCCGACGGACACAACGACCTGGCCGACGACCTGGCCCGCATCAGGGCCCTGGCGCCGTCGAACCTCTGCGCCCTGGTCGAAGCCATAATCGACATAAAGATCTCGCCCGACGAACGCAACGAGGAGCTGCCCTACATCATGGCCTTCGTGGACCTGGTGGAGCAGTTCGCACGCGACTATGTGCCGTCAATACACTCGTTTCTCAACTACTGGCACGAAAACATGCACAAGCTGTCTATATCGTCGGGCGAGAAACAGAACGCCGTCACGATATCCACCGTGCACAAGGCCAAGGGCCTCGAGTGGCCCTGCGTGCACATTCCGGCCATAGACTGGAAGCTCGAGGCCGACGACGAGACGGGATGGTTTGAGATGGACGGATTCGACGAGATTCCCGACGAGATGCGGCCCCCGCTGATGTATCTCACGCCCGTGCAGGGCTTTACCGCCGACGACTGCCCCCTGCGCACACAGACCGTCGTACGCCGCAAGGAGAAGACGGCCGACTATCTCAACGTGGCATACGTGGCCTTCACCCGCGCCGTGCGCGAGCTCCACGTGAGCCTTGTGCGGCCGGCCAAAGCCGGAGCGGCGCTGCGCGTGGCCGACGCCGTCGTCGCGGCCATGGCCCGAGACTCCGCGACGACCGACGACATCATGCACACCTCGCTGTCGAGGCACACCGACGATTCAGGCAACTATGCCGAGGGCGAACCCACCCGGCCGGTGCGCGACGACAGCGAGGACTCCGACAGCTGCGACTGCTACGATGCCATAGACTTCACCGTGTCGTTCAACAAGCTCAACATGCCGCTTACGCGCCTGTCCGACCTCACGATGCCCGATGACAACGAGGACGACCCCGACGTAGGCAACAACGTGGAGCGCGAGATTGTAGACCGTCCCGAAAATGCCATAATGGAGGCCGCCGCACGCCACGGCCTCATCCTTCACTCCATCCTGGCGCAGATGTACACCCTCGACGACCTGGACCACGCCATAGAATATCACCGCCGAGACATCCCCGCCCGCGAGCTGGAGGTGTACCGGCGCGAAATCACCGACGCCTTCGGGCGCGCCGGCGACAATGCCCGGCGGTGGTTCTCGCCCGATGCCGTGCGCGTGCTCAACGAGCAGTCGATCTACAACACCCGCAGCAACACCAACCACCGCGCCGACCGCATCGTGTGGAACGCCGACGGCAGCGTGGACGTGATTGACTACAAGTTCACCTCGGCCGTGCGCAAATCGCACTACGAGCAGGTGCGCGGCTATGCCTCCATGATAAAATCAATGGGATACCGGGAGGTGCGGGCCTTCCTGTGGTATCCCATTTTGGGCGAAATCATTTCGGTTGCGGATCTCTGAACATCGCGGCCAGAGCCTCGGCCTCGTCGGGAGCAAGGTGGCGCAGGGTCTTGTCGACCAGATAGCGGCCCAGCACACGCGCCCACGGGTGGGGATTGCAGGCGGCCTCGTTCTCAAGCACCGACACGGCCTGCCAGAAGCATATCACGCCGCCCGTAAGCTTGATAAGGTGTACCCACTCGCCCGCGAGAGCGTGCTCCACCAGGGCCGCGAGGGCCAGCGCGAGATATATGCGCGACAGGGTGGCCACCACGCGCCCGAACTTTGCAGAGTTGAACTTCAGCTTCTGCCGTGCCGAGGGCAGGCGGCGTCCCAGCCGTCGGGCCAGCCGTCGGGCCGACCATACATCGGCGAGCACCATTGCCGTGCACGCCGCCCCCACGGGCAGCGCCGGGCCAAGCGAGGCCCACAGATAGCCGGCCACGCCGGCAGATACATACTTGTACATCATTGTCATAACTATCCTGTGATTTTGATTCTATGCCGTAGGAAACGGGTACAAAGCTACGGCCCGAAGGCGCCGGCGGCTGCCGTAATCGGCCCCGATTGCCAAAATCTGCAAAAAATGCGCTCCGATGTATCCATATTTACCAAAATAGTCGTACATTTGTCGTAATTTTAACATCTATGGAAAAAATACTCGAATTTGCCAATGTAGCGCGTCTCCAGGAATTTTCACGCGGTTACTGCCAGCTCGAAGACCTGTATCTTTTCGCCCACCTGGTGCCGGGGTCAAAAGGTCTCACGGAGCTCGTGGAGACATGGCCGCTCAAGATGGGCGGCATGATGCTGTTTCTACTCTTCAGCGGCACCCCTATCGATGTGGAGATCAACATGGAGCCTTATACAATGGGGCCGGGGTCGTTCATGGTGGCCTTTCCGGGCAACGTGCTGAAATTCGGCTGCCCCATGCCCACCGATTTCAACGCCTACGTAATGTTTTTCGACGTAAAATTCCTACAGAACATCAACGTCAACCTCACGTCCATAGCCATGCCGCCCAACATGCAGCGGCCCAGCCCCGTGCAGCGGCTCGACCACCACGAGTGCGACCTGCTGAAACGCTATCTCGAACTTTTCGCCGCCAACACCAAAGACGACTTCAACCCGCAGATAAACAAGTCGATAGCGTCGAGCCTGTCGTCGGCGCTGGTATACCAGCTCGTGCAGTTCTACCACAAGCGCCTGGCCGGCGCGCTTGAGGCGTCGACCCGCGGCCAGGACCCCGGACGCCGCCACACCTACGTGCGCGATTTCATGAAGCTGGTTCACATCCATTACATGCACGAGAGGTCGGTGACATTCTATGCCGACAAGCTTTACATCACGCCTAAGTATCTGTCGCTGCTGGTCAAGGAAGCCACAGGCCGCTCGGCCGCCAGGTGGATTGACGATTTCGTGCTAATGGAAGCCAAGAACATGCTGCGGTTCTCGGGCAAGAGCATACAGCAGATAGCCTATACGCTCAACTTTTCCAATCAGTCGTCATTCGGAAAATATTTCAAACATCTCACCGGTATGTCGCCCACGCAGTATCAGAAAAGCTAAGTGCGGCACGAGAAATTCAAAAATTTTATTAAAAATTTGCCAACGGCCGATTTTTGGACTAACTTTGTAGAAGAATAATTTCTTATCAATTTCAATCACAATTATGAAAAGCAAAGTATGCTGTGTCGTAGCGCTTGGCGCCGCTCTTGCCCTGTCATCGTGCGGCAAGAAGCTCGGACAATTCAGTGCCGACAACTTTACTGTTAATCCTAATCCCCTGGAAGTAGTCGGCGAAAAGGTTCCCGCTCAGATCACCGCCCGCGTTCCGGCTAAATTCTTCCTTAAAAACGCCGAGGTGACCGTCACCCCCTATCTCGTATATAACGGCACGGAGACCGCTTCGCAGCCCTATGCCTTCCAGGGCGAGAAAGTGCGCGGCAATGCTCCCGTGGTATCGTATGAATACGGCGGCACATTCAACATTCCCGCCCGCTTTGCTTACAACCCCGACATGGCCAAGAGCCAGCTGGAGCTCGCCTTCACCGTCACCCAGGGCAAAAAGCAGTATGTACTGCCCCGCGTCAAGGTTGCCGACGGCGTAGTGGCCACAGCCGCCCTCGCCGATGCCGCTACCGTTACTCCCGCCATCGCCCCCGACGCATTCCAGCGCATCATCAACGAGAAGTATGCCGCTGACATCATGTTCCTCATCAACCGCGCCAACATCCGCGCCAATCAGCTCAACACCGACGCCATGATCGAGCTCCGCAAGGAAATCATCGAGGCTGCCGCCGCTGACAACCGCGAGATCGAAGAACTCAACATCAAGTCATTCGCATCGCCCGACGGTGGTCTCGCCATCAACGAGCCCCTCGCCGCCAACCGCGAAAAGTCGACAAAGAAATATCTCACCGACCAGCTCAAAAAGGATAAAATCACCGAATTCGGCGAACTCACCGCTCAGTTCACCCCCGAAGACTGGGAAGGCTTCCAGCGCCTCGTGTCGCAGAGCAACATCCAGGACAAGGACCTCATCCTCAGCGTTCTTCAGATGTACAAGGATCCCGAGCAGCGCATGCGCGAAATCCGCAACCTCTCCAACGTGTTCGAGCAGCTCGCCGAGCAGATCCTGCCCCAGCTCCGCTACTCGCGCATCACAGCCTCAATCAACGTGATCGGCAAGAGCGACGCTGAAATCACCGAGCTCGCCGCCAAGAATCCTCAGGACCTCACCGTAGAAGAACTCCTCTACGCCGCCACCCTCACCGACGACAACAACGCCCGCATGAAAATCTACGACTCTGCCGTACGCATCTATCCCAACGACTACCGTTGCTGGAACGACCTCGGCCTCACACAGTACGTAGACCGCGACTACAAGGCTGCTCAGAACTCGTTCAAGAAGGCCGCCCAGCTCGCCCCCGCCGGCAGCAACGAGCCCTCGATGAACCTCGGCCTCGTAGAGCTCCTCAACGGCGACTATAACCGCGCCAACCAGCTCTTCGGCACCGCCGCAGGTGTGAGCGAACTCAACGACGCCCTCGGCGTTTACTACCTCAAGACCGGCGACAACGCAGCCGCAGCACGCGCATTCGGCGACAGCAAGAGCAACAACGCCGCCCTCGCACAGATTCTCACCAAAGACTACAGCAAGGCCAAGCAGACCCTCGCAGGCATCACCACTCCCGACGCCACCACATACTATCTGATGGCTGTCCTCGGCGCCCGCACCAACAACGAGCCCATGCTCAACACCAACCTCCGTCAGGCTATCCGTCTCGACTCCAAGCTCGCCGACAAGGCCCGCAAGGATCTCGAATTCCGCAACTTCAACCTCTCGAAGGCTCTCAACTGATTTTAAACATCAACCTATAGAACAGGAGGTAAGCATCCACCGCAGGTGTTTACCTCCTGTTTTTATTATCTACCTGCCACGCGCCGAAACCTCGAAAGTATAATTTATCATACTTTTGTTTGGATACATCAAGTTTTATTGCTACTTTTGCGAAAAAGTATACTATATCAGACTATGGAGCTAAAGGATATAATGAAACAGCGGCGGGAATTTCTATCCATTACCCAACAGGACCTTGCGGAGATGGCACAGGTGGGGCTCGCCACAGTCAAGGACATCGAGCGCGGCAAAGGCAATCCCGCGCTGAGCACCGTAAAGAAAATACTTGAAGTTCTCGGAATGGAAATTGAATACCGTGTAAGACAGACTATATGAGACAACTGGCAGTTTACCTTAATGATACAAAAGCCGGAGTGCTGACAGAGGAACACCCCGGGAGAGGTTATATTTTTCAATATTATGAAGAATATCTCAATTCCTCCAATCCGCCCGTTTCAGTGACATTGCCCAAGCGCGCGGAGGCCTACAAATCCGAATACCTCTTTCCCTTTTTCACAAACATGCTCCCCGAAGGCGGCAACCGACGCGTTATATGCCGCTCACTGAGAATAGACGAGACAGATTTATTCAGCCTGCTCGTGGCAATGGCAGATAAAGATTTCATAGGAGCCGTAAATGTCAGGAAAATCACCTATGATTGAAATAAAAAACTGTCCCTCCCTACATAAAACAGCATCCCGGAAGTTGCGGTTGAACTTTCGGGATGCTGTTTTATTTTTGCGGCGGGGTGGCGCGGGGTCAGCGGCGGGGGGTGCGGCCTTTGGGCTTTGCCTTTGAGCGGGTTTTGCGGGTGGAGGCGCTGCCATAGTCTTTCCCTTCCTCGGCCACCTCGCAGTAGAGGCGCCGGCCGTAGAAATCCGCACCCTTGAGGGCGGCCACCACACGCGGGGCATCGCCCTTTTTCACGTCGAAAAGCGAGTATGAAGGCATGAGGTCGATACGGCCCACGTCGACACGCTGTCCCTGCACATTGTGGTTGATAAGCTCAATGAGGTTGCCGGCATAGAAGCCGTCGGCCTTGCCGGCGCTGATATACAGGCGGGCCATACCCTTCTCGGCGGTGCGGCGGTCCTTGTCCTGCGGGACGCCCTTGCCGGCTCCTTTCTCGCGTTTCTCGCGCACAGGCTTTTCGTCGATTACATCGATTTTCGGCGCGTCCTTATAGTAATTGAGCAGACGGCGGAATTCGAGAGTGAGCAGACGCTTCAGCAGGTCTTCGGTCGACAGCCACGACAGCTTTTTGAGCACGCCGGGCATATATGCCTCCACCTGGCTGTCGTCCACGTCGGTACGCTCGATGCGGTCGGCGAGATTGTAGAGCTGTTTCTCTATGATATGCTGGGGTGTGGGCACCTCCTTGCGCTCGAATTTCTTGCCGATTATGCGTTCTATCTCGCGCAGGCGGCCCTTCTCGCGCGAGTGGATTATCGCAATCGACACACCGGTCTTGCCCGCCCTGCCCGTGCGGCCCGAGCGATGGGTGTAGACGGCCGTGTCGTCGGGCAGGCCATAGTTGATAACGTGTGTCAGATCGTCCACGTCGAGGCCACGGGCGGCCACGTCGGTAGCCACGAGCAGCGAGGTGACGCCGTCGCGGAACTTCTTCATCACCATGTCGCGCTGCTGCTGCGAGAGGTCGCCGTGCAGGGCGTCGGCGTTATAGCCGTCGGCGATGAGCTTGTCGGCAATCTCCTGTGTGTCGCGGCGCGTGCGGCAGAAGATTATGGCGTAAATATTGGGCGAATCGTCGGCTATACGCTTCAATGCCAGATATTTGTCGCGAGCATTAACCATATAGTAGATATGCCGCACGTTCTTGGCGCCCTCGTTGCGGATGCCGATAACGATTTCCTCGGGGTCGTGCATGTATTTTCCGGCTATGCGCGAGGCCTCGGGAGGCATGGTGGCCGAGAACATCAGCATCTTGCGGTTTTCGGGGACATGTGCCAGGATGTCGTTAATAGAGTCGACAAAGCCCATATTGAGCATCTCGTCGGCCTCGTCGAGCACGACGGTGTGCACGTTGTCGAGATTGACCACTCCGCGGCCTATCAGGTCGATAAGGCGGCCGGGAGTGGCTATTATAATCTGTACGCCGCGGCGCAGGGCGCTGATCTGGCTCTGTATGCTTGATCCGCCGTAGACGGGCAGAATGTGTATATCGGGCGAATATTTTGAAAAGTCGGCCAGATCGCCGGCTATCTGCAGACACAGCTCGCGTGTGGGAGCGAGCACCAGGGCCTGCGTGGTGAGCGAGGCGGCATCGACGCGCTGTATCAGCGGCAGACCGAAAGCGGCGGTCTTGCCTGTACCGGTCTGGGCCAGCGCCACCAGGTCGCGGTCACCGCCGAGCAGCGACGGTATGACCTTCTCCTGCACCGGCATCGGGGTCTCGAAACCCATTTCGGCTATGCCTTTGAGGAGGTCGGGCCTCACTCCAAGTTCTTCAAATGTCATATATTATAATTTAGAATTGCAAAGTTAGTGTTTTTGGCTGTAATAAGCCCGATAATGTCATACATTTTCGTCATCGGAGCCCGACTTCGGCGTTGAGGGCGGGGCCGAGGGCGCGCCGCCGTTGAAGAATCCGTAGAGATACTTCTCGCCAAACCGTTGCAGCAATTCCCAGAAGTTGGGGACAAACAGCGTGCCTACCACAGCGTTGACAGCCATGCCGAACACCACCGCCGTGCCCAGCGACACACGCGAGGCTGCACCCGCACCGGTGGCAAACAGCATGGGCATTACGCCAAGCACAAAGGCCAGGGCCGTCATCATGATGGGACGGAAGCGCACGCGGCCGGCATCGAGGGCCGCCTGACGTATCGACTGTCCCGCGCGGCGGTAGTCCATGGCATACTCGACGATAAGGATGGCGTTCTTGGCCGAAAGGCCCAGCAGCAACACTATGCCTATCTGCGTGTACACCGATATGCTCTGGCCCATGAATATACAGCCCGCCACGGTGCCGAGAATGGCCGTAGGCATGGCAATTATGACAGCCACGGGGTCGGTAAGGCTCTCATACTGTGCGGCGAGCACAAGCAGCGTCACTATGATGGCCAGGATGAGCACGAATGTTATCGTGGTGCCGGCCTGAGTCTCCTGATAAGCCTCGCCCGTCCAGGCGTAGCCGTAATTGTCGCCCACGGCCTGTCTTACGATATCCTCCATGGCCTTGATGCCGTCCGACGAGCTCACGCCCTTGGCGGGAGTGGCCGTAAGCGAGGCCGTGGTGTACATGTTGTATCGGGCCACGGTAGGCGCGCCCATCGAAGGCTCCATCTCGGCAAAGGCCGAGAAAGGCACCATCTTGCCGTCGGCGTTGCGGACGGTAAGGTTCAGCACGTCGCCCACGCGGCTGCGGGCGTCGCCTGCGGCAGCGATGTTAACCTGGAACACGCGCCCGAAATCGACGAAGTCGTTGACATAGGCGCCGCCCATGAAGGCCGAAAGCGTCGAATATATGTCTTCGAGCGTAAGATTCTGCATCTTGGCGCGGTTGCGGTCGATTTTAAGGGAATACTGCGGCACCTCGCCCTCGAAGAGCGATGTCACCGAGGCTATGCGGCTGTCGTTGTGCGCGGCCTCCTGTATGGCGCCAAGGGCCTGCTTGAGTTGCGATGCGCCGTGGTTGTTTATGTCGAGCAGCTGCATCTCCAGGCCCGAGGTGAGGCCCAGGCCGGGGATGGCCGGCGGGTTAAGCGAGAATATCACCGGCTCCTGCATCGATGCGCCTATCTCGTTGGCGCGGGCTATGATGGCATCGATGCTCTCGTCCTTAGACTTGCGCTGCGACCACGGCTCGAGAATCACGAACACCGAGCCGAGATTGGAGCTGGAGCCGCCGCCCATGAACGACATGCCGCTGACAGCCATGACGTCCTTGACGCCGGGCACCTCCTTGAGGCGCGACGAATATTCGGTGACGATACGGTCGGTGCGGTCAAGCGACGCGCCCGTGGGCAGCTGTACCGACGACAGGAAATAGCCCATGTCCTCAGACGGCACGTAGGACGTCGGCCATTTGAGGAAGCCCCAGAAGGCAACACCCGTAATGATGAAATAGGCGGCGATGGCCACGAGGGGCCTGCGCAGGAACGCGCCCACCACCTTCATATAGCCGGCGAGGGTGGCCCCGAAGGCCTTGTTCCACCAGCGGTATATGACAAATTTAGACTCTTTGGCAGGTTTCAGGAACAGCGCGCACATGGCGGGCGTGAACGTGAGGGCATTGAAGCCCGAGAAGGCCGTCGACACCGCAATGGTCAGGGCAAACTGCTTGTACAGCTGGCCCGTGATGCCGCTCACCATGGCCGTGGGGATGAATACCGACAGCAGCACCAGCACCTCGCCCACCACCGGGCCCTGCAGCTCGGTCATGGCCTTCTCGGCGGCCTGGCGCGGCGTCAGCTTGCCGCTGTCGAGCAGTCGCGAGCAGTCCTCGACCACCACTATCGCATCGTCCACCACGATCGCTATGGCCAGCACAAGGCCGAAAAGCGTAAGGGTATTGAGCGTGAATCCCATGAACTTCATTACGGCCAGCGTGGCTATGAGCGACACGGGAATCGTGAGCATCGGGATTATGACGGCGCGCCAGTTCTGCAGGAACAGCAGAATCACGAGCATCACCAGCAGAGTAGTCTCGAGGAACGTCATGAGCAGCTCGTCGATAGAGGCCGTGACGAAGTCGGTGGTGTCGAGCATGATGTTGTAGCTCACGCCCTTGGGGAAATATTCGGCAAGCTGCTTCAGCTTGGCCTCGCAGCCGCGGGCCACGTCGAGGGCGTTGGCGCCCGGGAGCTGGCTGATGCCTATCATGGCCGTCTGCCGGCCGTTGACGCGTGCTATCTGCGTGTAGGATTCCGAGCCGAGATCCACATGTGCCACATCGCCCAGGCGCAGGATGTTGCCCGAGGTGTCGGAGCGCAGGATGATGTCGGCAAACTCCGACGGTTGCTGCAGGCGTCCGCGGGTGGTGACGGTGTATGTGAAAGCCTCATTGCCCGTCGACGGCCGTGCGCCCACGCTGCCCGCCGACACCTCCATGTTCTGCGAGCGTATTGCGGCCTCGATGTCGGCCGGGGTGATGTCGCGCTCGCGCATCTTGTCGGGGTCGAGCCACACACGCATCGAATACTCGCCGCCGCCAAATGCCTGCACGTTGCCCACGCCCTCCACGCGCGCCAGCTCGTCGGTGATGTTAAGGTTGGCGTAATTGGTGAGGAACAGAGCGTCATACAGCTCGGGATTGTCGCTGTCGAGCGATATGAACAGAATCTGATTCGACGATTCCGACGTCACCGACACGCCCTGCTGCTTCACGGCGGCGGGCAGAGTGGGCTCGGCCTCGCTGATTCGGTTCTGTACCTTCACGGTGGCTATGTCGAGGTCGGTGCCCTCCTCGAATGTTATGGTAAGCTGATACGAGCCGTCGGAGCCGGATGTCGAGCTCATGTACATCATGTCCTCCACACCGTTGACCTGCTGTTCAATAGGCACGCCTACGGTCTCGGCCACGGTCTGCGCGTCGGCACCGGGATATGTGGCGAACACCATCACCGTGGGCGGCGTGATGTCGGGATACTGCGCCACGGGCAGACTCTTGTATGTAAGCACGCCGGCCAGCACCATGGCTACGGCTATGACTATGGCGAATATCGGTCGCCTTATGAAAAATCTTGAGAACATGATATTGAGAACAAGATATTAAGGTTCTACTTTTTAGGTTGCGGCGCCGTGTAGGGCTTCACGGTCATGCCGTCGCGCACCTTCAGCAGGGCCGACGTCACATACCGCTGTCCGCGCGACAGCCCCGATGTGATTACGCGCATGGAATCGTTGGCCATGTCGCCCGTCTTTACCGGGGTATATACCACACGGTCTGAATCATTTACCGCATATACATACCGGCCCTGCTGGTCGGTGCCTATCGAGGCGTCGCGCACGAGGATGGCCTCGGGCTCCACCTTGTAGGGCATGTCGATTGTGCAGTACATGCCGGCACGCAGCTCGCCGTAGGGGTTGTCTATCACGGCCTGGAGCAGGATAGTGCCTGTCGAGGGGTCAACGGCGGGATCCATGTAGTCGAGATTGGCCGTGTAGCTGTGGGGCAGCTGCTCGCCGAACTTTACGGGGATGGCCTTGTAGTCGATGAGATGGCGGTTGTTGGGGTTCTCGAACATGCGCAGGAACGAGCGGTCCTCGATGGCGAAGTTGGCCACGACCTGTGCGTCGTCGTAAATCGTGGCAAGCTTCACGGGCGACGCCTCGCCCTGCACATAAGAGCCGCCGGAAAGCTCGTTGATGGATATATGGCCGTCGAGGGTGGCGCGTACTGTTGTCTTGGCCAGCTCGCTGCGCGTCTCCGACAGGGCGGCCTCGGCGCTGCTGATGGCGGCACGGCTCTGGTCGCGGGCGTTGAGGGCCTGCGACAGCTCCATCTTCGACACGGCGTTGCGTTCGTAGGCCCGCTTGACGGCCTCATAGTGCGACTCGGCGTACTCGTTGTCGCTGCGGGCGGTGGCCAGCGAGGCCTCGGCCGTGGCCACGGCATTGCGGTATTGCGTAGACTCGATGGTGAACAGCGGCTGCCCCTCGCGCACAAAATCGCCGGCGGTGTACATCGGCCGCGACAGTATGCCGGTGACACGCGCCATGATGTCAACGCTGCGGTTGGCGATAAGTGTGCCCGGATATTGCTTGAACAGCGTCACGGAGTCCACCACCACCGGCGTCACCTCGACACTCATCTCTGGCATCGCGCGCGAGGCGTCCTTGTCCTGTTTACGGCACGATAGCGGCAGGAAGGCCAACATCGCGGCGCAGGCGGCATATATTACTGTATTTTTCATAATATCTTGGTTTTGAATGTCTTTTTTCATAAACGGGGCTAAAGGCCGTAGTCAAATCCGCCTCCGAGGGCCTCATAGAGCGTGACGAGGGCGGTGAGGGCGTTGCCGCGCGCCACTATGAGCGAATTGGTGTGGTTGAGCACGTTCTGCTGGGCGGTGGCCACGTCGGAATACGGGGCGAGGCCCTGGCGGTACAGGTCGAGCTCGAGCGACAGGAACTCGGAAGTGGACTCGACGGCCTGCTCGTACTCGGAGATCTGCTTCACATAATTTATATATGATGTCATGGCGTTCTCCACCTCCATGTATGCGTTCATCACCGTATAGTTGTACTCGGCCAGCTGGGCCTCCATCTCGTCGCGGGCCGCGGCCACTCCGGCCCTGCGTGCCATGCCGTCGAAGACGGTCCACGAAAGTGTCGGAGCCACCGAATAGCCGAATCCGTCGCGGGTGAACATGTCGCCGGGGCGCGGAGCGGCCACGCCTACCGAGCCTTCGAGCGTCAGCGTGGGCAGGAATTCCTTGGAGGCAATGCCCAGCGCGGCGGCCGCGGCTGCAAGGTTGGCCTCGGCCACGGCGATATCGGGCCTGCGCCGCAGCAGCTCTGACGGCACGCCCGCGCCCACGAGACGGCGATAGTCGGGCAGCCCGGCCGACTGCGACAGCAGCGGCTCTATTTCGGGCACATAGCGGCCTACGAGCAGGGCCAGGGCGGCCTTGGCCGTAGCGACGGATGTCTCAAGGGCGGGAATTGTGGCACGGGTGGTGTTTACAAGGGCGTTGGCCTGGTCGACCTGGGGCTTGGCGCCGAGGCCGCAGTCGTATCGGTCAAACACGATGCGCGCTATGGAATCCTGGGCCACAGACTGGTCGCGGGCCACCTGCAACTCGGCTTCCCACACACGCAACTGCATGTAGGTCGAGGCAATCTTTCCGGCCATGCTCACCATGGCGCCGGTCCACTCGGCGCGCGAGGCGCGGTATTGGGCCTTGCTCTGGCGTGTCTTGGCTGTGATTTTGCCGAAAAGGTCTATCTCCCAGCTCATATTGGCCTCGAGAGCATAACGGTTGGCCGATTCGTGGCCGGTGCCCGAGCGGGTGTACGAGGCGTTGAGCCCGAGCTGCGGGAAGTAAGCGGCACGGGCCACGGCGATGCTGCGCGAGGCCGCGTCCATGCGCCTGGCGGCCATCGCCACGTCATAGTTTGCATCGACGCCCATGGATATGAGCGAGTCGAGCACGTTGTCGCCGAATGTGCTCCACCAGGCATCGTCAGACGGCATCGGCTGCGGTATGCCGCCGTCGAAAGTCCAGCGCTCGGGGAGAAGACGGTCAAGCACCGCGGGCTCCGAGGCCCGCAAAGGCAACAGTATCAGCACTAAGGCTGCGAAAGTAAGAATTCGAGGCATATTATAAAGGACGGATTAACTGTGCAACTCGCCCGCGGGGGCGCGTTGTCATTATTTATAACCTCGGTCAACTTAAAAAAGTTTTTTCAACAGCCGTTCCAAAATTTTAGCAAAATGTTTGGAAATTCAACATATTTATATAATTTTGCGAATTATATTCATCCTACACAATCATTACGCATAATGAAAAAACTCCTACCCCTTATTATTGCCATCGTCACGACACTGTCTGCATCGGCTTTCGACGCCCGCATACACGTGGACAATGCCTCTCACATAACGCTCTCGGTGGGCGACGAAGTGAAGACAGGCATAGTTGACGGGCTCAACACGTTTGACGTCTCCGCCGGCACGACCATCACCATCGAGGCCGTGGACGGCTATATCATAGAGTCGGTGAAGGAAACCAACGGCTCATGGTCAGACGACATGCCGGTGCTCAACCACAAGACATGTTATCTCAACTTCTACTCGGACTACGGCGATGTCTATTACGTATACACGGCCGCCTCGGGCGACGTGCGCACGGCCAAGGCCACCGTTAACGTCGACGACGCGTCGAAGGTGAGCCTCACGCTCAGCGGCACCGAGACCGTGGTGCCCCTCGCCGACGGCGAAAACACAGTGTCGTTCGACCCCGCCACAGACAAGGACTTCATCATCAAGCCCACCGGCGAGAAGCCCATCTACTCGATATCCGTCGACGGCAAGGACATAACCGCCACCTCGGATTACAGCTACACCGTCGCAGCCGTAGACGGCACCCGCATCGACATTCTCACGAAATATCCCGACATCGATTATGCCGTGAAATTCAACCTCTACGGCGATGATGCCGAGGACTTTATAAGAGGCGTTGACGTTGACGGCAAGCCCGTGTTCAACTACATGTCGCCCGACTTCACCGTCAAGGCCGGCTCGGAGGTATGCGTCTACGGCCGTACCAACGAATACGAGGTGACGTCATTCACCGTCAACGGCCGTCAGGCTGCGTTCTACAACCCCTTCATGTTCATCGCCACCTGCGACGCCACCCTCGACATAACGGTGCAGAAATTCGCATCGTTCAAGATGAAGGTGGTGGTCGACGATCCCTCGCGCATCCACGTTTACCGCGGATACAGCTACAACAACGAGGAATATGAGCTCACGGCAGGCGAGAACACTGTGGAAGTGCTGCGCACCATACCCATCATAAGCTTCGTGCCGGCCGACGGCTGCTTCATCGAGTCGCTCGACCTCACCGGCGAGGCATATACCCGCGAGGAGCTGCAGGTGGCACCCGTTATGCTGGGCTCGCTCACGCAGGACGATGTGATAACCGTCACCACCGGCGTCATCGTGCGCGACCGCCGCGCCGCCGCGTTCATCAAAAACCTTGGAGAGGCCGAGGAATACTTCTCGATGCTGCGCGCCGACCGCTCGCCCATTGAAGGACTCGCGGAGGGTTACAATCTCTTTGACTTCTATGACGGCGACAACGCGTTCATCGTGCGCACCGGCGCCCCGGTAAACTCATACGTCTACGTCAACGACCAGCTCTGCGCCGAGAGCTATCCCCAGAGCCGCGAATATAACGTAAGCCTCGAGGACGGCGATGCCGTGAAGGTGTTCTTCGGCGACCTTCCCGAGCTGTTTATCGTCGACGTGACCGCCGACAAGGGCTTGGAGACTCCCGCACTGACAGTCGACTTCCTGCGCGCACCCAAGATGGAGGGCTCGCTGTTCAAGGCTCTCGACGGCACACGGGTGGAATTCGAGATTCCCGAAAACACAATCGCACGCCTCGACGGCGAGGCCCTTCAGGCCGACACCGACGGCAAGTGCATGTTCACCGTATCGAAAGACTGCACTCTCAGCTTCGGCGCCAAGTCGGGCATTGACTCGGCCGTGACAGACGGCACTGACGACGATGCACGCTGGTTCAACCTCCAGGGCATTGAAATAGACACACCCTCGGCCCCCGGCCTCTATATCCGCGGCGGCAAGAAGGTATTGGTAAAATGAAATGATTGGTGAAATAATCGGTGCCTGACGCCGAACTGTGCCGGAGCCGCAGGTCATTGCTGACCTGCGGCTCCGTTCACTTTTTCGTATCTGTGGTGCATCAGCCCGCAGTGCTCTCGGCGTGGTTGTGCAGCAAGGCCAGCAGGGCCTGACGGTCGTGCACGTCGATGCCGTAGAGCGAGTAATCTATGATGCCTCGCTCCTTCAGCCCCTCCAGGGCGGCGCGCAGCGTGGTGCGCGGCACGCCGAACAGGGCCACGAGGTCGCGCTGGCGACATTCGAGTCTTATGTCGAAGCTGCGCGGCTGGGTGAGGGCGCTTATCCAGAATGCTATACGCTCGGTGACATCGCCGGTGGAGACGGCAAGGATGCCCTCGACGGCCTTCTGGGCGTTCATCGACAGCACGTTCACAAAATTGAGCATGAAGACCTTGTCGCTGAGGAGTATGTCGATATAGTCTTTCTTGGAGATGAGCAGAAGGCTCACGGTGTCGACAGCCGTGACAGAGCCGGGATAGGATGTTATGCGCCCGAAAAGGAATTCGGGCGATATAACGTCGCGCGAAGCGATCGACTGCGACACGGCAAACCGTCCGTCGGGATTCGAGATCGTAATCCTGACGGTGCCCGATATGATGAATGCAAGATCGGTGCACGGCTGGCCGGCGCGGAAGATAGTCTCGCCGGGCAGATATTTCAGAAAATGGAATTTGGCCTTGCCTACGGTCTGGGCCATTCGTTCGAGGCTTACACCCTTGAACAACGGAAGCCCCATTAGTATATCGAACATGCTGTTCATGACGGTTGGTGTATGTATGCGGTATTAGTGTTTTATAGATAAAAACGCACGGGGGCCGTTAAGGTTCGGTCTGCGCGTCGCGAGTTGTCTTGAAATATATCTGCAGCGAGTTTATGGTATTCTGCCATGCAATGTATGCCGCAGGCGCTATGGAAGATATGGGATTTAGGTATGTGGTGGCCATCCACACGGCCAGCACGGTGTTTTTCTGCGCCAGGCCCTGTGCGCCGGCCACGGGGTCGCCGGCACGGTGTCCCAGCCTGCGGCCTATTATGAACTGGGCCACGCATGCGGCGCCGGCCAGCAGTCCCAGCGCCACCATCTCGGGCACGCGGTCGGCCGGCTCGGCCATGGCGAAGGTGACGGCCCGGCCCACCACGAGGATGAGCGACACCGCCCAGATATAGAACGACAGCGACTGGTGGGTGGCCAGGGTGGAGTGGACGCGCGGCGCCACACGCATCAGCGCGAAAGCCGTGAGCATGGGTCCGAAAATCATGGGGCCCACCTTGCTTATGATTGTCATGAACGCCTCGCCGAATCCTATGTCGGCGCCCGGCCCTATCATGGCGAAGAACAGGGGCCCGGCCACGGCCAGGGCCAGGTTGCTGAGCACGGAGATGGTGACGAGCGTGGCGATGGAGCCGCCCAGCATGGCCGTGATGACCGGGGCGGCGGTGGCGGTGGGACACAGGAAGCATATCATGGTGCCCTGGGCCAGGTCGGCGCCCGCGGGCAGCAGGGCGAAGTATGCCGCTATTCCGCCGGCTATCTGCACGCCCACGACGGCCAGGGCCAGTCGCGACACGCGGAACTCCGACGGCCTGACACGGCAGAACGTGATGAGCAGCATCGTGAAAATCAGATACGGCGCCAAAAACTGCACCGAATCCATAGCCGAGTGGAACAACATGCCGCAGACCATGGCTATAGGGAGCATCCACGGTTTGAGCCTGCGGCGAAACGACGCCTTGTTCATATCAGAACTTCTTCAAATATGGATGTTCTTATTTCTTGCCTTTTGCCGGGGCCGATGTGTCGTCGGCATAACGGCCGGGATAGTCGATTCTGACGCGCGGACGGCGCAGAGCCATGATGATGAGCGCCACGCCCAGCAGCACGAAGGGTATGCTGAGCCACTGGCCCATGTTTAGCGTCATGTCGTTCTCGAAGGCCACCTGCGGATTCTTTATGAATTCTATCAGGAACCTGGGCAGGAATATGCCCGTGAGGAATGTGCCGAAGATAAGGCCGGGACGCTCGCCGGCGTTGCGCCGCCAGTACATCCACATCAGCAGCCCGAACAGGGCGAAGTAGCACAGCGCCTCGTAGAGCTGGGTGGGATGGCAGGCCTGGCCCTCGTAATAATGGTGCCACTCGGCCGAGCGCACGAACATGAAGCCCCAGGGCAGCGTGGTGGCATGGCCGAATATCTCGGAATTCATGAGATTGCCCACGCGGATGAGGCCGCCCACCAGGGCGATGGCCACCACCAGGCGGTCGAACGTCCACAGGGGGCTGCGCTTTGTGGTGATGATCGAGAACAGTATCACGGCCAGTATGACGCCGATGGCACCGCCGTGGCTAGCGAGGCCGCCCTCCCACGTGGCGAGAATCTTGAGCGGATGCTGGGAATAGTAGCTCCACTCGTAGAAGAACACGTGTCCCAGACGGGCACCGATGACCGTGCCGGCAGCCACCCATATAAGCAGCACGCCGAGCCAGCGCTCGGGCGCGCCCTCGCGCTTGAACATAGCGCCGACGATATTGAATCCTATCCAGAAGCCCACGGCAAACATGAGGCCGTACCAGCGTATCTGCACCGGCCAGCTTATGAGCGTGGGGTCCATATTCCATATTATATAGTTGAGCATGGTTTTATGTAGGCTTTAGAGCTTGTTTAATAACAAACAGGCTTTTACTGTTGACTCTTGTTGAAATATCGGCGGGTGGCCTCGCGCACACGTCCGCTGAGCAGGATGATTGTCACCATGGTGGGCAGGGCCATCAGGGCGTAGAACAGGTCGCACATGCCCACGGCGGCCTCGAGCGGCACCACGGCGAAGACGATGAGCGACAGGATGAAGGCGTAGACATACCACCGCGAGCGGCGCGAACCGAACAGATACGACGCGCACGTGGAGCCGTAGAACGAATAGGAGAACATCGACGACATGCCGAAGCATATCACCACAAACATCAGCAGATACTCGCCGTAGGGTATGCCGCGGCTGAATGCCGTCATGGCCACGGCGAGCCCCTGCACGCCCTCGATATGCTGCACCTCGGGCACGCAGAGCAGGATGGCCAGCGCCGTCAGGGTGCACACCAGGCCCGAGTCGATGCCGGGGCCGAGCATGGCGATAAGGCCCTCGCGCACGGGGCTGTTGTTGCGCGAGGCGCCGTGCATTATCGAGGCTGTACCTATGCCGGCGTCGTTGACGAGGGCGGCCCTGCGCGCGCCTATGATGGCTATGCCGGCCAGGGCACCAATGCCGGCCCGGAGGTTGAACGCCTCGGAGAATATGCGGGCAAACACCCCGGGCACGTCGCCCAGGCGGGTGAGGATGATATAGAGCACCATGAGGAAATAGACGCCCACCATGAACGGCACCATCACCGACGCCACATTGGCTATGCGCCGTATGCCGCCGAGAATCACGATGGCCACAACGGCCGCTATGGCGCAGCCCACGATGAGCTTGTAGACGCTGACGTTCTCGAGGCCCAGCATGGCCCCGGCCGACGACAGGAATCCGCTCGACGCCACGCCGTCGGGCGTGGAGAAGGTGGTTATGACAGCCTCGGTGAGCTGGTTGGCGTTCATGATGCACAGCGTGCCGAACAGGCCGGCCACGGCGAAGAACCGCGCCACGGGAGTCCACCGCACGCCCAGGCCGCGGGTGATGATGTGCATGGGGCCGCCCTGGGGGCGCCCGGCGTCGTCGGTGCCCTTGTACATGATGGCCAGGACGCCTTCGTGATACTTGGTGGCCATGCCCACGATGGCGCTGACCCACATCCAGAATATCGCGCCCGGGCCGCCCATCACCAGGGCTATTGCCACGCCGGCTATGTTGCCGAGGCCCACGGTGGCCGCGATGACGCCGGCAAGAGCCTGGGCCGAGGATATCTGGCCGTTCTTGCTGTCGTTCTTGGTGCGCAGCTCTTTCAGGGCCGAGGGCAGGCGCCGCAGCGACACCAGCCCCGAGCTGAGAAACAGGTAGAGGCCTCCGCCTATGAGCAGAAAAAACAAGGGGTAGCCGCACAGGAAGTCGGCTACCGCCACGATGTATTTTCCGATATTTTCTAACATTACAGAAATTTGTCTTAGGTTACCGCCGCGAGGCGGGCGCGGTCAATGGGTGAGAGCGATGTTGCTCTCCTTGGCCATACGCCGCAGGTTCAGGATGGCATAGCGCATGCGGCCGAGGGCCGTATTGATGCTTACACCGGTCTTTTCGGCGATTTCCTTGAAGCTGAGGTTGCGGTAGTAGCGCATGACCAGCACCTGCATCTGCACGAATGGCAGATTGCGGATAAGGCGGCGCACGTCGTCGCGTATCTGAAGGTCTACGAGCTCGTCCTCGATGGTGATGTCGCTGAGTTCCTTGCGATTGAGCACATCGAAATTCTCGTCATCGGTGGAGAAGGTCCCCTCGGCGTTCTCGTGACGGAAATGGTCTATTACCAGATTGCGGGCAATGCGGAAAAGCCAGTTGGCAAACTTGCCGTTTTCGGTGTAGTTGCCGTTGCGTATGGTGACGATTGCCTTTACAAAGGTTTCCTGAAATATATCCTCGGCCAGCTGAGCGTTGCCACACTGCTGTATGATATAGTTCAGAAGTCGTGATTGGTGACGCAGCAATAACGCGTCAAAAGCTTCGTGGTTGCCGTTAGCGTAAGATTGCACCAACTTATCGTCGGTGAGCTGTGCTAATTGTTGCATTTCTATTCTTAATTTCGATTTAGAGTAGAGATTGGCTATAGGCAGATGTTTTTTATTAGTGGATAATCCGGTTTATTTTCAAGTTTACAAAGTTACGGATTCCGTGTGTATCTTACAAACAAACACACACGAAATCCGCGTCTTTTGTATTATTTAACGTTTTTCACACAATAATCAGACATTGAATCTGAAGTGCATGATATCGCCGTCCTGCACCACATATTCCTTGCCTTCCACGCCGAGCTTGCCGGCCTCGCGCACGCCCTGTTCGCCGCCGAGCGACACATAGTCGTCATACTTGATGACCTCGGCGCGGATGAAGCCTTTCTCGAAATCGGTGTGTATAATGCCGGCACATTGCGGTGCTTTGGAGCCGCGCATGAATGTCCACGCTCTCACTTCGTCGGGACCTGCCGTGAAATATGTCTGTAGGTTAAGCAGTGCGTAAGCCGAGCGTATAAGTCGGCTTACTCCCGACTCTTCAAGGCCTATCTCATTTAGAAATTCCTGACGCTCCTCCCATGTGTCGAGCTCCGCTATGTCGGCCTCGGTCTGTGCGGCCACTATAAGAAGCTGTGCGTTTTCATCTTTTATAGCTTCCTTGACAGCCTCGACATAGCTGTTGCCTGTGGCTGCCGACGCATCGTCGACGTTGCACACGTAAAGCACCGGTTTGTTGGTGAGCAGAAACAGGTCACGGGCAAACCGCTGCTCGTCCACGCCGTCAAATGTCACCGAACGTGCGGGCTTGCCTTGGTCGAGGGCCTCTTTGAAGCGGCACAGCACCTCATATTGCATCTTGGCCGTCTTGTCGCCTCCTGTCTGGGCCTGCTTCTGCGTCTTGGCTATACGGGCTTCTACTGTCTCAAGGTCTTTGAGTTGCAGCTCGTAGTCTATTATCTCCTTGTCGCGCACCGGGTCGACACTTCCGTCCACATGGGTTATGTTGTCGTCATCAAAGCAGCGCAATACATGTATTATAGCGTCGGTCTCGCGTATGTTGGCGAGAAATTTGTTGCCGAGGCCCTCGCCTTTGCTTGCTCCTTTTACGAGGCCGGCTATGTCGACAATCTCCACCGTAGCGGGCACCACGCTTTTGGGCTGACACATCTCAACCAGTTTTGTCAACCTGTCATCGGGTACAGTTATGACTCCGACATTAGGCTCTATTGTGCAGAACGGGAAATTGGCCGATTGAGCCTTTGCATTGGAGAGACAGTTAAAAAGTGTCGACTTGCCCACATTGGGCAGTCCTACTATGCCGCATTGAAGTGCCATGATTCAATATTGTTACTTATTAAATTGATTTAGACTGCAAAATTAGTGAAAATCGCGGAGATATTATAGCCGCATCTTTCGACCATCGATATTTTTTGCAAATAACTGCATCCCACACTTACCTCAAAGTAGGCTGTCGCGATATGTTACATAGCATAATCTGATTGCCACATGAATTTAAATATCTATATTTGCATATAGACTCACGCCATTTGTCTTCCATGAGAGGAAGCGGGGCGGGAGATAATTAAAATAAAAGGCGTTTACTCGCGCTTTATTCTTGCTGAATAAAATCGCCAATTTTAACAGCTGTCAAGAATAAGCAAAGTTGACGCTCACGGGTATGTATTTACCTATCCGGGCTCATTCTATGCCTTAATTGGCATGGAGTGGGTTTGGGGTATTCACATATCGGCGTGAGTATCTGCGTTGTTATTTGACAGCAAGGTGTTTGGCGATACCTATTCAGCAAATAGCAACGGTACAGATACCCACGCTTGAACCGAATATTGCAAAATATCAATCTGATTATCAAATATTAACATCGGAAATCGTATGATAATGATACCATATAGTTCCCGATATTTGTGAGGATTAGTCTATTCTTTCTTGTGCAACCTCAATGGCTTTTTGCTTTAATTCGTCTTCATCTTCTATAGCATCCAATACTTTGTCTGCCAGCCATAGTGTAAGAAGTTCATTTTTATCAATATTGAAATACTCAGCTAATTGTATTACTTGTGTCCGTTTGGCATATCTATCGTCACGCTCTATTTTGCTAAACATTCGAGTGCCTATATCAAGCAAAGCTGCCAATTGCCTTTGTAACACACCGTGTTCTTCTCTCAACTCTTTTATTTTGTCTACTAATAACATGGTCTTTATTCTTTTCCGTTCAGTATGTATTTTCGTCGAAATTCGATGGATTTAAACATTTTTGACGGAATAGGCTGTCATTATCCGCTATAATATGACGGAATCCGTTATAAATTCCGCTATAATTAGCGAAAACCGCTATATCTGTTGTGGTTATTCTTTCAAGAACCAAGTTCGCCCATTAGCAAAAATAAGTTTATCTACACTTAGAGCATTAAGAATGTCTCCTAATATCCTCAATTGCTGTTCCCGTGTTTTAGCTTGCGGCATTACATCTTTGATGTATTCGTAGATGCCATCACGTTTAGCGCCATCTGATCCTGCATTCTTAAGATATTGCAAAACCATTTGTTTAATTTTGTCCTTATCAAGTCCTTTTTGCTTGGTGTAACCTTGCAATTGACGAGTAGCTTTAGCAACTCCTAAAGAAATTGTATAATTGGGAGCATCGCCCTCAATAAGTCCCCTGTTCAGCAAGTCTTTTGCAACATCTTCATGTATGAATCTGCCTTTCTGTACAGCGTCGAGAGATATGCAATCCCATAATGACAGAGTGTTGTCGGTCTTCAATAAATCCGTATATCGCTTATTGATCTCGTTACCATATATGCGTACTACAACCTTCTTTTTCGCCGCATCAATCTCGTAGTCCGGCATCGGAAAGTGTCTGCGCCATTGTTCATTAAACATTTTCTTGATGCCACGACTTACGGTATCAATCATATTGAAGTCCACCATTGCCTTGCATAGGCATTCATTGCAGAAATAGGTCTGAGATTCCTCATTTCTCAAAGCATTTTCCAAAGTTCCGGGGATGAAAGTACCGGCGTTGGAATAATATAAATAGCCGGGATTCTCAACGAAATTGACACGCTGTTGCATCGTGTAATCTTGATGAGCAATACAGTTATGAAGTGCTTCGCGTATCGTGTAGTCATCATACTGCTTCATTGTATCTGGGAAAAGCGTACCACCAGGCATTTCACGCAAAGTCAGATTTTCAATCTTTGAGAGAATTTCATCTACTGTCAGTATGAATGGAACAGTGAAATGTTCGTAGTCAACCACATCTTGATTTGCATCCCTGCGTGTCTAGGTTACCTGAGCGACAACAGGGCGCAGTTTAAAGGCTGATTCGTATTTGCCTAACAATATGATAGCGGCACGAGTGATGCTTCCATTTCTTGTTAGTCCGCATTTGCCAAGAAATGTCTGAATATCCCAAGCATTTACCTCGGATTCGGGAATACGGCTATGTACCTTCTTAAACATTTTGGGGGCTTTAGCTATAGCAACTTCGTCAAGGTCATCTATCGTTGCATCAGGAACAATCTGTGCAGACCAATCTGTTTCACCAAATATTGGCTCATCAAGAATGACATTCATGCGTTCAGTGGTCAACTCTACAAGAGAATCTTCAATTCGCTGCCATGCTTTGTTATGAGCGTAAACAGGCAATTTGGGACGATGCTTGGGAATATGTATTACCCAAACTTTCTTGTTAGTGTCATCGGTAACAAACTCTTCAATATCGAGACCTTCTGTCGAAAGATTAACACATCGTTCCGTTAAACGAAGAATTGCCTTTTGCCAGTCATAATTATCGGTATCTGTCCCGACAATTTCCAAAGAACTGTCATGTACCCCTATCACTAAATGCCCTCCTTCCATATTGGCAATAGCCGACACTTATGAGATGACATCGTTTTTCTCATCCCCACAGAATGAGTCCTTCAAATTCTTGAATTCCTTCCATTCGCAACGAGCATTCTCTTGTGGATAGTTGCGAAGGAGATATTGTTGTAGTTCTGACTCTTGCATAATTACCCAATTATACTTTCACTTTCATCATTATGTTTCTCAGCATTTCGGATGACGCATTCTTTACTTGTATTGGCATAGCAGTAGACACAGAAATGACGACAAGTATTATACATGCCGATGTCCTTGCTGACCATACATCCACATACCTTACGTTGCCCTGTATCCTTTACATTACGCACCTTCTCTGGTATTGGTGGCAAATTACCAAACAAGTCTTTTTCTGGTAATTTCAATGTATGTAGATAATAGACAAGTTCCTTATCGTCAGCAAAAATGCGTTTCATCAATTCGCCATCAATGCAACGATTGTGTTCTATCCCGTATTTTTCAAGGTCAATATTTTCAGCACAAGTGGCGATTTCAACATCCCAACCATCTTTGTGCCAAGCTTCACGAATCTTTTGAAGACCTTCTACAATTTCTATTCGTTGAGCAAGGTTGGCTTCGGCATTCTCCACATTCTCCTTTGTAAAGAGCATACTTTCCTTAACAAGATTGTTTTGAACCTTGCGATATGCTTTTACATCAACGAAACTGAATACAAGCTTATTTGTGTAACCCTTCAGTTTATTTCCAATGCGCCAAATGCGCGTCAAGATGTCACGAGGAGCAATGTTTGGCGTAATTATTAAAGGATCAAAACGCCAGATTACTTTCTCCTTACCAATCATATCAGAAAGTTTCTTGAATGTCTCAACTCTGTTTTCGACAGACGAAACATTAGGCTCAAAACCTTCTTTTACATAATCGTTGAGTGTAACCTGAAAGTAGTAGTGTATTCCTTTTTCGTCAAGCTCATGAAGGTATGGGAGAATCGGCTTTGGGTTTTTTGTCCAGAAAATCACCACCTTGCAGTTTTTGAACGAAATATACATTTTCTGCTGGTTGAACGGATTATACCAAGCACAATACCCTTTAGCCAAGCGGTTGAAGAACCACTTGGCATAAAAGGCAGGAATATCGGTTGAACGACTTGCAGAGACAATGACAGGAGCTGTAGCTTCTACTTGTTCACCTGTATCGTTCGTGATAATAATTTTACCTATTGGCATAACGATTAAATAAATCTTGCATTAACTGCTCAAAGTACTTTTTATTCTCATAAGTTCCCTCTACGATAGGAGGATAACCACCTTTATCATAAAAACACCAATGCTTAAAATGATCAATGGTTGATCTATTATCTGTAGGGTTATCCAATGGATTAGAACAGTATTTACCACCATGAGAATAACCTTTTTGAAATGTTATTACCTTTCTGGAAAGCGTTTCTCGCATTTTTATAGGTAGGTAGTTTCTTGAAAGGATAAAATAGTTAACATTTGCATCCTCTACAAATTTAGATGATGTTGGATGTATTGGTTTCACGTTTCGCTTTTCAACACCACCCTGCGAAATAACTTTATTTTCATCTATAATGTTATCAAATAAGCCTAAAGATTCTTGCTTGTTTTTTGCAGATTTTTTTTTAGTTTTTGCAGTTGTAATCTCATCATATTCTGGACATGTTTTATCCTTGAGGTATGTCCAAAACGAAGTTTTAGTCTTCTTTGTAAATCCAGGGAAGTCAATAAGTTTCATAAGAAAACTCAATACTGTTCCATCGTGGGTACAAGAAAGAGCTTTTTCAATTGAATCAAGATGAGACTTAGGTAATTTCTTTCCTTTTTCCTTTTGATACTCCGTAAGATGCTTATGGACAATGCCTTCAAGAGAACTATACTCAAATGGTTCTGTAAGCGGAATATTTGTTTCTTTTGGCAATTGAGAAATCTGTGTAACGAATGCAGCACTTTCAAAGCCATGTATTCTCTTCTCTATACAACACGCATACTGATAGGCTTCTTCCGTACTAACTCCTTCAATTATTCGGTTGAAGAAAGTTTTTGGCAGATCAGCATATCCGCACATTGCACCCCACATTGCTACTGCACAACGATAATCCTCGATAGCACATGATGTCATTAAACTATACAGAGCATCAATATTAGGATTTGTTGCTTTTGCACATATTGCTAATGATTGCCAAACAAAAGAATTAAGAGATGAAAGATCAAAATCTTCCGCATCTCTGATGTTCTTAATGAGGCCATTATAATAAAACCGTTCGGGTGAGTTTGCAAAAATCTCATCACCCATAATATCTTTGGCTACTATACCAAGATTCTTCAGATACGATAGTTTGTTAGCAAAGAATTCTTTTAAATTACACTTAGGATTCAGAAGTAACTTGATCCATGCTGTATAAATCTCCATTTCTTGGTTACTTGCCCGAATAGGAATCTTTGGAGGTTCATACTCACGGATAAAAGGAATCTCATCAACCAATAAACGATTGTTTGATACAGATGAAACACGGTCAACAAATTGAGTAATCATTAACTCAATATTATTCCATTGTTCAGAGGAATAAACAGAAGATAAATTTGGCAAAGAGAACATTCGATGAGCCAAGGCATCCCATAAACCGAGGCTTTTTAATTCGCTCTGCAACATTTTAACAGTAGAAGAGTTTAGACGATTTGCAGACTCAGCAAGTTTCTTTTTGACAATATCGTATTTACATGCTTCATTCTCAAATTGGTTTTGTAATTCATTTATCTTCTCAGTGTGAAGTCTAAAGTCGTTATTTATGATTCTGGCATGAATCAGATTAGACAAATCTTTGAGAATCCTCTGCATACAGGACACGCCTTCTCCTGGTGAAGTGTTTGCACCTATGAGGTAAGCATACAAGAATCCTTTACACTTATTGACTCTTTTGTCACGGAGAAGGTTCTCCTCGTCAAATTCTAAATCAGGAAAAGATTCTATATATTCTTTGCGGTATGTAAACGACTCTGTAAATTGGGTAGTAAAACTTCCTGCTTTTGAATAGAAAAGTACTTTAGCATCAAGACTTCTTACTTTGGCTCTTGAAATGATGAGGTCACGAATTTCATTAGTTTCAAAAATCAATTTACAGCCCATAGGGTTCAAATATATTGTCTTGTTCGTTTGGTAGAAAACAACGTCATGATGTTCGCCTATTTTTTCATATTCAAAATTTGCAGTCTTATCTGTATCTACTTCAATAACCAATGAATATTGTTCTTCATCAGTAATAGGCATAATACATTTAGGGTATTTGCTAAATAGAATTATAGAATTCTTTTTTGCAAATGACCCAGCGAGATAGAAGTAAGAGTCTCCGAACCCTCTTTGTGTATAACAGGCAAATGGCGAGCATGATGCGGTCGCCATTATTGAATGGAAATTCAATGTTGAAGTTAAAATATAGAGTTTCATGTTTCTTCTAATTAAAGTTCAAAATCCTCATCGCTTGATGATCCGCCTAATTGTGTATCATACAAATCTGTACTTACAGTATCAAACAAAGATGTCATTTCTCCTGAATAAAAAATGAACAAATCCTGATAACTTCTGGTCATTGCCACATAAAGTGATTTGGACTTGTCAACTCCTATCCTTTGATCACAACCAACGATAAATACCGTTTCAAACTGCAATCCTTTTGAACTTTTATAAGTCATCACTTTAGGATTACTTGTTGAGAAATCAAGCTGCATGTTTTCGTCACTATGATAAATCTCAGGGGATAATCCCTTATTGCTCAAATATGCCCCTATTGTTTCTACTTCATTTTTGAAAAATGCAAAGATGCCGACATTTTCAAGGTTTTTGTTTTTTATAATCTTGGCGATACTATCTAATTGAGCATCCATGTCAATGTGTTGCATGATAATCGGTTTTGCAATACCATCATTCGCACACCTTTCTTCAAGGACATCATCTTCTTCATTCAAACTTTGCGCTACTCTTGCTATTGTCTTCGGCATTCGATGATTGATGATGAGTTGTTCCGTATTCAAAGAAAACCTTGATGCTATGTTGTTGATGCTAATCGTTGGATTGTTATCAAATGAAAATGAAGAATAAAGACTTTGTGCAGAATCGCCAAAAATCAAAATCTTAGTACAATGTTTCTTAATTTCGTCTAATGCTGCTCCAGAGAAATCCTGTGCCTCATCAACAAGAATGTAATCATAATATCCACGTTTCCATGAGCCAAGTTCCCATTCTCCATTTTCATTCTTTCTCCAATTAAAGCATTTGCCATAAGTAGTAACGTTGTCTTCTTTTAATTCCAATTCTTTGATAGCATCATGCATGTACTGACTCAAAACACGATTATACATGATAATCAAATAGGACTTCTCTTTATCTTGTAAGTCTTTAGCTTTCATCAATGCAATTAGAGATTTTCCACTACCAGCACAACCAGTAACGACGTATGATTCATCGGTTCGCTTGTTCAGTATCTTGCGCTCATATGGATCCAACAAGGAATCCTTAATCATAAAATTTCTCTTAGCCATGATAAGGTTATAGATTTATGTTGAAACTATCAATTGTTATTTCATTGTTTTTTGAATGGCAGCAAATTGCCAAATCATCATTTTGCTTATATTTGGTGGGGTGTATGACATGGATAAGGTTTGCTGTTTCCATCCCTTGCATGATAGCTGTCTTAAGCGGTTTCTTACACAACACTCTATAACACACCCTGCTTTCGTCATTTGATTTGTGAGAATGACTTATGCTGAATGTTTGCTGCATAAAACAAAGGTCTCTACATCCATCATAACATGCGCATGACAACGGCAAAAGCGTCTCGATGGTTTTGCTTTTACGAACATAGTCATTTATTGCATTATTCATCAATTGAGGATAGAAGTATCCTGAATGTTCGTCTTTAGTTGTTACATCAAGCATTATAAGCAAACCATTTTCATGAAGAAAAGCTGTAAGTTTCTTTGCCATTATTGCGTATGCATTTATTGGTAGGACTTCTTTAGAAATTAACTCACAAACCATCTTGTCACAGAGGATAAAATGATAATCGTTCTTTCCGAATGCAAGTTTTTCCACGTCTTCAATAGAGCCTAATGTTTGGCTAAATGTAGTTAGTTCGACTTGTATATTTTTATTAGGGTTACACTCTACTAAATCCTTGAGTATGGCTAAAGCTCCATCATTGCCATCTATTGCTGTGATGCTGATCTTTGTATGAGGTAAGTGTCTTCCAATTGCTGTAATCAAGCCAAGAATTTCACCACCTGTACCGCACCCATAATCCAATACACTAATCTCATCTTGTTCCAATGTTTCTTTCAGGTATTTGTTCTGCAAAAGATTGTCGACAATACAAAACATCTCTGCATAACTGCGAGGAAAGTAAGTACCAAGATAGACTTTAAGTTCTTCTTCGTTGAGATCAAGATTATACTCATAACGCTCATGCTCTGGAGCATAAATAGCTCGATGGTCGTTGAAAATCTTTTTGTCAAGCCAATGTGGCAAAATCGTCTTTGACTTTCGGAAACAAACTATCGAATTAGTATTTGATAGTTCTTTTGATTGATGTTCTTCGATAACGGCAGATGGATTGTCATCTTCGGTTGCAATTCTTTCGCCTTCTTCCCAAAAGATTGTAGAAGGTGAAATAGCTTTAACATCATGATTGGTGAACCTTGCGAGTTTTACACAATGTTCACCTATGCCATCTGCACTTATAGTCACAACATATTCTTGAGTTAACCTTATTCCGTGTGCTGCAAAAGATGAGGATGCCCTTCTGCTGTCAAGCACCTTGACAGTAAAATTGTCGAGTTTGAGCGGTAAACTCACTATTCTTTTCACAAAATCCGAAAGTGCAATACTATCTTCGTTCTCGATTACAAAAGAATTTAAGTTTAACTCTTCCTCTTTTTCCTTTGGTTTTTCGTTTTGTTTTTTCTCTTCAGTATGGGTTTCGTAGTTCTTTATATTCTCAAACAGTTTGATTTTCTCAATTGGCTCTGTCGGTTTGTCATAAGTAGCATTGCTGAATTCCGTTAGGTAGAAAGGATTTAGGTTGAGAGTTTCCGCAAGATTAACAATTCTGAGTGGATCAAAGTCGGTATGAGGACAAGTAATGTCATCCAACTTTTCAATGAAATGTTCGTTATCAGTAATGTGAAGCCAAGACTTATTGGTGGAACTTAAATTATTCTCCAGTTCTATGGGTTGATGAAAGATAATAAGGTGTGGCACGTCCTTGATTTGATTCTTTTCAACGCCTAAGACTTTAAGTTCTTTCTTTACCGTAGAATGATTTATCCTAGCTTGCTGAAGAACAGTCTTTCTCGAACCCCCTTTAATTACCTTGCCATCGCATGTCCATTCACCATTTTCATTGGCAATAACATTACCTCCATAATTTTTGAATTCTATAGAAATAATAGCGTCCTTCTTTATAAAGAGAGCATCTAACTCGCATCCAATATTATAGTTGCCTGCGAACACACAGAACTCATTCGAATCCTCATAGTGAGCCTTGAGTTGCTCACAGAGAAACCGAAACTGTTCACGTTCTGCTGTTGTATCAAAGTTTCCGACTCTGAATGCTAAAAGTCCTCCCATTGCAAAAAAAAATCAATACAAAACGACTATTATTTCTTTAGTGACCTTTTCAATGAAGAATTGTCAGTTTTTGACTACAAAAGTACATAAAATAGAGCAAATACTTGTATGTATAGATATGAATTTGCAATAAATATATTTAGCTGCCGTACGAGCTGCCGCTAACCGTTTTTATAAAGAATACGATTGGGAAGTACCTGAACAGAGAGTCTATAATGCCGAAACTAACAGTGTTGCCCGGGCTGAAAACCATGCTCTGTTGCCTTTCATTCAGCTTAACACCGCCTCGACTCCTGAAAAGGAGTTTGTCAAATTCCTTGAAGCCAATTCGCAATACATTGACTGGTGGTATAAAAACGGCGATAATGGCAAAGCCAACTATGCTATTGAATACAATAGGGGAGAGGGCGGTGAAAAGGCACTTTTCTATGTGGACTTTGTTATTCGCATGAAGAACGGGCACATATATCTCTTCGATACAAAGAGTGCAGACAGCGATATGTTTGCTGCTGAAAAGCATAACGCTTTGTTGGAATACATCAAGACTAACAGCACAACCGAGCAACCACTCGCAGGCGGTGTCATCTTGCAGCAAGGCTCTAACTGGCTGTACTCGCCGCTCCCTATCGTGAATACAACCGACACTCTGAATTGGAGTAGTTTCTATCCGCAGCAAGCATAAATTATTAGCGATAAATGAATACACAATAGCATTAAATATCTGGTTTAAGCTTGGAGTGCCTTTTTAGTGGTAAAAAATGGCGATATAATGGATTTTGAATTAGAAAATTACGGTCATTAGTGTCCACTGAAAAATCATAAGAGTACTTTGAAATTGTTGAAATTCAA